>JACPCD010000007.1 GCA_016179955.1 Candidatus Woesearchaeota archaeon
AAAATTGAAACCGAGGTAAAGAAACGTGGCTTGTGGGGACTGCGAGCGCGCAGCAAAGTGGCAGAAGTGGGTAATGCGTTAGATGTAAGAATTCCAAAGTCCTTGGCGCAGTTTCTCTCGCTGGCAAAAGGGAAGGAAGTTATTTTAGAACCCATTGATAGAAATCGATTGCAGATAATCATAGAATGATCTCACGGAAATCTCTCCACTACTTTTCCGGCAACTACTGGAGCAGCCAAAGATACCTTTAAATTAAAGAGCCATTTCTTAGTGGCCATGATTGAATTAGACGGCTCTCATCAGGAAGGCGGCGGCGCGCTGGTTCGAGTAGCCTTGGCCTTCTCCGCACTTACCGGGCAGGGATTTAAAGTCACGAACATTCGTGCCGGACGGAAAGATCCGGGATTGAAAGCCCAGCATCTTGAAGCGATCAAAGCGCTGCAGCAGATCTGCCACGCCACCATTAATAACGTTAAACTGGGATCAACCGAATTGCAGTTTACTCCCGGGAAAATGAAGAGCGGAACATATGAGATAGACATTGGCACTGCCGGCAGCATTACCTTGCTATTACAGGCTTTAATTCTTCCAAGTATGATTGCGCCGGGGAAAATGGCTTTTGCTATTACTGGCGGCAAGAATTGATCTCAAGATATTGAAGCGGGGCTATTATCCTACAGGGGGAGGAAAAGTGCTGCTGGAGATCCGTCCAAAATTTAAGAATTATGCTGAAATACCCGGTAAAGTTTCTCCCGTCAATCTGATGAAGCAGGGAACCCTGGAACAGATTCGGGGAATCGTCAACGTTTCCGCAGAATTGCAAGAAAAGAAAGTAGCAGAGCGCATCTCTAGTGCCGCACAGGAATCACTGAAAAAATATGCGGTGCCATGTACTATCCGAACGGAATATGCGGCTGCGTCCAGCATTGGCGGCGATATTTTACTGTGGGCGATCTTTAGCCAACAGGGGGACGTCAATGAGATTAACCCCGTGATTCTTGCCAGTGATGCGTTGCTTGAACCGCAGAAGAGTTCAGAGCGTATTGGCCAGGAAGCAGCGAAAAAGCTCATGGAAGAGATTGATTCCGGTGCAGCAGTGGATCACTATTTGGCAGACCAATTAATTCCATTTATGGCTCTGCTGCCGGGATCGACGATAAACGCCAGCGTACTAAGTGACCACGTCGTAACCAATACATATGTGGTAGAAAAGTTCTTACCCATTAAGTTTATGGTCGAAGGGAAGAGTGTAAGGTGCGTCTCTCGCCAATAACGAAAATCGCACTAATTCTCGGGCTAAAGCCCGAGGTATTTAATCGTGCGATTTTCGGGATTGAAAATTGCGCCCTAAAAGGCGGGGTTTTAAACCCGGCGCAATTTCCAATAATGGTTATAACGGGAAAAAAGAATTATAATTTCAAATGAGACCACGCCACAAAGATTTATAAATAAACCTCGGTTTAAAGAAACAAAATGGACGCCAAAACCTGCAATTCCTGTAAGAAAAAGACCGTGAACGACCGGGGTACGGTAACGTTCAAATGCCCTAAATGCAGCCAGTATGAAATCGTGCGCTGCGCCGGCTGCCGCAGCAATGCCGTGAAATATCTTTGCCCCAGCTGCAATTTCTCTGGGCCAAACTAATATAAATATCTATTATGGCAAAAGCAATCATTACCTTCAAATTGATGCCTGAATCCCCCGAAGTAGACTTAAATCCTATTAAAGAAAAAGCCTTGGATATTGCCAAAGAAAGCGGCGCCATCGGCCAGATGCAGGTGAAAGAAGACCCCATTGCATTTGGGTTGAAAGCAGTTTTAGTCATGGCCATGTACGAAGTGGAAGGAAGCGATTTTGAAGCTATTGCCGCGAAGATGGGCAAAATCAGGCAGGTACAGAGTTCCGAAGTAGCGAAGATGGATTTGGCGCTGGGCTAAAGGGTGTCGGACCACAACTCATTAACCAAATATTTCACGCGGTGCTGTTTTAAAAAATCGAGGACGTTCTTTCGCTGTTCCATGGGAACGATAAATGTCGCTTTTCCTAATTTTTTCCCGCCAGCGAGTTCTATCAATCCCTTGGTTAAATACGTTTTCTTTCCCACTTTCTGGGTATAACCATACAATTTTCTCCAAATGCGCATCTGCAACGCGGTTCTTACAGTCGTAAGATCCAGGCGCACCAGCAAATAATAACGGGTATGAGGAGGGAGCTCATTATATTTCCCATAGAGAAGTATTCCAGAGCTGATAACTTCCCGGCGCAAAGACCACTGTTCTAAAGTTCCTACTTTAAGGGAAAGGTCATTGGGCATTCCCTTCAGACGCCACATTTTTTCGATTTGAGAAGACTTAAACAAGGCAAGTATCTTTTGTATTTCATTTTCATATTTTTCCTCAACATCAATAAAAATATCAATGTCGCTTTCATTGGTATAATCGCCGCGGGCAACCGAGCCAAACAGAATAATCTTGTGGACTTTTTTTCCTATGGCGCTGTCGATCAAAAAGGAAGAAAAACTAAGTGCATAGCTTATCAGCGTGGTTTGTGGGATCATGGTGAGAGCAAGGTTTTAATTTTTTCTTCTACGAGGTGGAACAGCTCCAGGACCGCTGTCAGTTTTTCTATTGGTTTAGGGACACCATAGGAGAGTTTCTCGCAACGCTGCTCTAGCTCTATCATGGCATCAACGATGGGTTTTTTGCTCTCAAATTCCGGCAGCCGCGAATGGACCTTTTCCGATTTAAACCAGGCATGGTTGAGCTGGAACCCTTCCTCAACGAAATGATGCTTATGCAGATAGGCTGACAGCAGCTCCGTTATCGCCTTGGAGGCATTATCCCCAATGATTCGCTGGGAATGCTCCATCCCCCGCACTTCTACCGCCCATTTGAAGATGGTTTCTTTCCTCTCCTCAAACGCTTGAAGATGAAGTTCCCATTTCATAGGATTAAATATGATAGTTACTATATAAATTTTTCGTACGTTACTAACATAAGTATTTATTGGCATGCAAGTTGCTATCATACGTTTATGTAAGTTACTTAAATAAGACAAAATTGTTCAGAAAGTGTGTATTGCGGATGCAGCCAAAAGATGCCAAGACGGATTTGGCGCTGGGCTAATAGGACTAAGCCAGTGGAGTGCGGAGATAAATATTTATAGTATTAATTCTTCAGCGTTCCTGATGAGGAGAAGAGCGGTATTAGGCAGCATAGTGATTTTTCTCACATTGCTCGGCTGTGCTCTGCCCACAACACCCCTAAAATCATCGGAGGAAACCATGAAATTAACCAGCACTACGTTTCAGGATAGAGGAACAATTCCCCGCAAATACACCTGTGACGGAAAGAACATCAGCCCGCCGTTAGATTTTGCCGGCGTTCCCGCCAACGCTACATCGTTAGTGTTGATCATGGACGACCCGGATATCCCCGAGGCGGCAAAGAAAAATTTTAATATCGAGGTCTGGGATCATTGGGTAGTGTTTAACATCCCGCCGGAAACAAAAACAGTGGCAGAAGGGAACAACCCACTGGGAATTTTAGGACGAAATACTGGTGGAAATAACGCCTATGGCGGACCCTGCCCTCCGGATAGAGAACATCGCTATTTCTTCAAGCTGTATGCACTTGACATCAGGCTAAACTTGCCAGAAGGATCAACCAAAGCAATCGTAGAGAAAGAAATAGTCGGACATATCCTCGCACAAGCAACGCTGATGGGGAGATATGAACGGCAGAAATGAGATAAAGAGTTGCACTCTTTTATTCCATTCCCCCGTTCTTTCCTTGCAGAGGAACAAAGCAAACATTTTTATAAACTTGTGTATCCTCTAGTTTGCCGAGATCATACTTTCTGCGCACCATAGATCCTTGTTGCTGGGGATAAAGTAAAACCCCTGACAATGCTAACTGCCGTGCAAATGGGGTGGGATTGAACGTCTCTTCATTGACGGCCGCGGTGAAATAAATTCTATCAAATGGGCCAAGATTATAGATGCCAAACGAACCGTCTCCTTCCAGGAGAGTAATACGCTGTTCCAGTTGACCGTTAAAATGTTCCTGAAGATTCTTCCAGCCCAATTCTGCTAAGCGAGGAAGGCGTTCTATAGAAACCAGATGCCCTGCTGCTCCTAATATTTCACTAGTAACAGCCGCATGATAGCCGCAGCCGGTGCCAATTTCCAGCACCCGCATGCCGGGTTCGAGGCTCAAGATATCGCACATAAACGCCACCATCGACGGCTGAGAGCAGGTTTGTTCATGGCCAATAACTAAAGGGATATCCTGATACGCCAATTCCCGGGCATCCAGATGTAGCGTCCAGGCAGAGGATGCAACAGGCTCGGCTGCTTCAAACAAATTTTTTATGAACTCCATCACTTTTTCCGTTGGCGGAGGATTGAATTCAGTATACTGTTCACTTTCCACTTCTAAGTTCTGGATGGTCTGGCGAAGATGGCCAATCTCCTCAGTGGAAATAAGGGATGGAGTTAGCTCGTGGCCAGCAGGAATGAACTTCTGTCGGTCAACGGCACGAAGAGCCCGCAATACCCGTTCATCCCGCGGCGCGTTAAGTCCTAGATAGGAAGTGTTGCTGGCCACCAACTGCACTAAATCTTGAAGGTTCATGTAGAGAACGTGGCAGGAAGGAGTCTTATTTTAAATGTTATGAAATTGTTGCGGTAAAGTGATGGTTGCTCTCACAAACCATCAACCCCTCTTCTTCCACCAGGGAACGACGATAAAAGCACAAACTGCACCCACCAATAACACTATCCAAAACACTCCCGCCCCAATAATCCGAAGAGAAAAGGATATTATATTGAGAACCAGCAGCGCCACCAGCATATACCCTAGCATTTTCAACGGCGTCATGGCTTTATTTTACGAAGAATACTTTTCACCGCTAATAACTGTTCTGTTCCGGAGCGCATGTCCCGCAGCAACACCTTCTTTTTCTTCAACTCATCCTCGCCTAAAATCGCAACGTACGGAATGCCTAAAGCACTGGCGTACTCCAGATTTTTGCTGACACCTTTCTTTCCCAATGCCATGCTAGCCGGAATGTTGTTCTGACGTAATTCCTGGACCAGCTGCAAGGATTCTTTTTCAGTTCCGATGGGCAGGACATACACCACCACAGCTGGTTTTATCTTCACGTTGTTCTTCAGTTTTAATGCTTCCATGATGGGCTCTAACCCGAAGGAAAAGCCCACGGCAGGAACATCTCTATTCCCCCCTAAAAATTTCCCGATCATGGCATCCCAGCGCCCGCCGGCAGCCAGGGAAGACTTCAATTCGCCTTTGGTTAAGTACGCCTCAAAGACCGTGCCGGTATAATACGCCAGTCCTCGTGCCAGCGATGCATCAAATTGCACGGACGTAATATTCATGGAACGGCAATAGCGGAAGAGTTCTTCCAGTTCGGCAATTCCCTGCCGACCTTCTTCGGACGTAAGATTTTTTTTCAGTTGCGTTAAAGTAACCTTAGATTTAACCATAGAAAGAACTTTTGCTATTTGTGTTTTGGTATAGCCCCGCTGCTCCATTTCCTTGCTGACTCCTTCGGAACCAATCTTATCCAGCTTGTCAAGGGCAATGATAGCCTCCTGTTTTTGTTCTATCCCGGCTTGTCCCAGGATACCATTTAACAATTTCCGATTGTTGACTTTAATGATGACTGGTAAATCTAATTTTTTGAATGCAGCATCAATGACCGCTAAGCACTCTGCATCTGCCAAGAGTGATGGACTGCCCACAATGTCTGCATCACATTGCCAGAATTCCCTATACCTTCCTAATTTGATGGGCCCGTCGCGGAACACTTGCCCTATCTCATACCGCTTGAACGGCATCTTCAGCATAGGATTCATCGCCATGAAACGAGCCAACGGCACGGTTAAGTCAAACCGCAACCCTAAATCCCGATTACCTTGATCCTTGAGTTTTAAAGTTTCCCGGAGCGCATCGGACTCTTCACCGGCAGCGAACTTTGCCGCTAACGTTTCATAGCGTTCCAGGATGGGTGTTTCCAGAGGCTGGAAGCCATAGAGTTCAAATACACTGGTCAGCGTATTAACTACTTGATTCTTGAGTGCTTTCTCTTCCGGCGGGATGTCCCGGACGCCTTTTGCCGTTTGCAGTTCCATAGTGTCAGTACCCTCCTATTTTTTCTCGTTTTATATATCTTTTGCCAGCAGGACGAATCCACTCTCGCTAAAAATAGTGTCGTAGATGGTCAATCTTTCGTCCCGGCAGGTCTGCCCCGAATAGACAATGTCAATTGCGAGGTCAGCATTCCCCCGCCGAACTTGCCGTTCCACTTGACCATCTTCAACCAGAAGCGTGGCACTCCACTGCTGCTGCTCCAGATAATCCCGCGCTAGATTAACGTACTTGGTGGAAACGGCTATCCTGGCGCCGCCGCCATAGGAAAAGAGCCGTTCTTCAAAGAAAAAGAGAGAATATTCTTCTGGGCCCAGCAAACATAATTGTGGCTTGGTTGTTTCCGGCCAGGGCACAAAAGAAACTCTCCGTAAAGAACTATTTTTCTTGGAGCGGAGATAGTCTTGGTATAAATCATTCCCGGTCCAGCCATAGCCTCCTGCTTTTTCGACCGCTGCAGGGATTTCTTCTCCCCGCACCTTGACCAACGTTGCCCTGCTGCCAAAAGCAGAGCAAACCAAATAGTTAAAACGTTCCAGTCCGCTATTTTGAGGAATAAAGACAGTGAAGACCACCAGTGCATCGCTGCACAGCTGCCTCCAACGGTTCACTTTTGATTATCTGCTCCATAGTTTTTCTCTCCCCGCTTTGAGCCCGGACGGCCTTGTTATTTATTTTTATTTGAAGGGCCGCAGGCGGGAATTGAACCCGCTCCTCTTGCTGTCAGCATAATTCCACAGGCAAGAACGCTACCTATACGCTACTGCGGTCATAAAAAATGTGGGGGCTAAAGCCCTAGAGATGATGAAAGAGAAAACTATCACTATTCCTTTCGTTTAATGTATCATCAGCAAAGAGATTAAAAGTCTGGCAACTGGAAAAACTAACAGTGAATACCATCAACTCGTTTAGTTGTCATGATGATTCAAAATAGGCCGAACTATTTAAATTTTTCTACGAAAAATGGTTAATTCTTAGACAGTCCTGCGAGCAACCGTGTTACATCTTTATACTCCACACAGTGATGTTGATAACAGTCCTGGATTTTATCACCATAGATTTGCATTGAATTGGCAGGAAGATGTTTCCAGTCGATCTTATGGGGAATGTGGATTATATGCCAATGATCCATAAATGCCATGAGATTATAAAAATCGTGCTGTAATGGCCGTTTATATTCTGCCGCGGTGTATTCTTTCCCTAATATTATAGCGGCTCTTCGTTGGGCCATTGCTGCCAAAGAAGCGCTTGCGGGTGTAGGATGATCGTACATTTGTGCAGGAATTTCCATGAAATCAATATTCTTACTCTCTATCCAATGTCCATTATAGAATTTTTGCACTTGGGCATACAAAGTCGCAATGAGGTCTTTATATTCACCGGTTTCTTCATACAGGTAAGTGGCAAAGAGCAGCATGGCGGCATAATCCTCCAGGAATTCGCCCGGCTGTAAATTTTCTTGATAGGAACTGTGGTGCAATATTTTTCCGTGGTAATGTCGGGTTAGAATATTGTTGAACAAAAGATTAGCTTTTATTTTTGCCATAGTATTATTGCAATGTCTGGAGGCCATGAGAAGTCCAATCCCAACCAAGGCATTCCAGCTAGTAAGATATTTTCTATCGGTAAACGGCTGTTTTCTTTTTTTGCGCAGACGTAATAATTTTTTTTCAATTTCGGGAAGAAAAGTATTAGTATGTTTGACCAGATGGATTTTGCCATCAAAGTTTTGTTCAAGCGTGTATACTTGCTGAAATTGTTGGTATTCTTCCTCATGTAAATGTTGCTGTAATTCAGCAAGGCCCCATACATAGGTGCTGCCTTCATGATGATCAGTATCGGCATCGTGCGCCGCATAGTACAGATTGCCGGCATAAGTATCTTCTAAACAGGTTATTATCTTTTCAACAATAGTTTTGTACGCTGGCTTTTTGAGTATCTTATACGCGAGGCTATAGACCCACAAATGCATGGCTTGATCATAGAGCATTTTCTCAAAATGGGGGATGGTCCAGGATTCGTCGATACAGTAGCGGTAAAAACCACCCTGCAGATGGTCATGCAACCCCCCTTTTACCATTTCATCAAGGATCTTTTCAAGAATATCTTTAACTTCTATATCTTGGTGTTGTTCGTACCAGCTCAGTAAAAATAATAACGTGTTGTGGGGGGGAAATTGGGGGCCGGGAGTAAACCCAGTTCCCGTAAAATGAGCTTTAATTTCGGTGATTGTGGCCTGTTCGGCAATATTCTCTTGTGGAGGGATATGGTAATTATAGATTGGAATATTATCTGAATGTTGGCTATAAGACTGCTTCAGATGCTGTAATAAATCCAAGAATCCTGGTAATCCGTAACGGGGAGTTATAGGGACATAGGTTACAGCTAGAAATGGTCTTTGATCTGGAGTCAAGAACACATTCAGTGGCCATCCTCCGTGTCCCTGCGTTTCATGCATAAAGTTCATCAGGTAACTGTCAATATCAGGTCGTTGCTCTCTATCGACTTTGATGCACACAAAATGCTGGTTCAAAAAATAGGCAATTTCTTTGTTTGAGAAAGCTTCCTGCGCCATAACATGACACCAATGGCAGGTCGCATAGCCTACTGATACCAACATTAATTTATGATTATTTTTGGCATGTTCTAGTACTTCGGGAGACCATTCTTGCCAGTGGATTGGATTATCTTTATGCTGCTGTAAGTAGGGAGACGTAGCGTAGTCTAAGTTATTTTTATGGAAGTTAATCATGGGAGGGCAATATTTTCAATGAATTTGATATCTTTATCTGTAAGATTAAAGTCAAGTGCCAGATCCTCTTTCATATGAGTGGAATTAGTTGTTCCGGTTAACGGTAATATCCCGATTTGCAGGGCAAATTTAAAGATAATTTGTGTTGATGTTGTATGTAATTTTGCGGCAAGGGGTTGTACTTGCGGCAACACCAAAGCATTCGCAGTTAGCAATGAAAATCCTTGATATATAATGCCTTTTTGGGTACAGAATTGCCGTATTTCTTTATCCCAGCCTAACTGCGCATAGCAGCGATTTTGCACGAAGGTTGGTTTTACAGCGGCTCGTTGATACAATTGTTGTAATTGATCGAGATTAACATTACTTATTCCAAGATAAGTCACTTTTTGTTCTTTATGGATTGCTTCCATCTCCTGCCATACGTGCCAGTCAGCAGGTGCCAATCCTACCCCAGTAGAGGGGCCATGCAAGAGATAAGAATCGATATAATTAGTCTGTAAATGTTGCAGTGAACTTTGAAACGATTGCCGTACTTGGGTGGCATAGTCAGCATATGGATTGTAGGGCAATCTATGATCTTGTCCATCAACAGAGGTGAATTTGGTTTGCAGAAAAAGTTGGTTTCGGTGAATACCGCTTTTAATGATGGCATTGCCCACTGCAGTTTCATTATAATGTTGGCGTTGATTGGCAGTATCGATAGCTCGAAAACCGGTCTTGAGGGCGGTAAGGACCAGATTTTCCGTAGCTTCTTCTTTCCAGGCAGTACCATAGATGATGAGTGGGGGTTGCATACTTTGAATAGAATGTTCTAATTTATAAGCGTTAGTGGCTTTTCGGTTAATATGAAGCATTTGTAATTTTTTATCTGTCAAAATTATAAAATGTTCACATTAGCCTACGAAAAACTTCTCAATCTTCAAACGCCAGCGAATGCATGCGCAGCCGCAGCACCACAAAGGCAATGGCACTAAATGTATATCCGATTAGGTATCCCAAATCTCCTATCATCGCCACCGCACCATAATCCACCTGTCCGGCAGTATACGCAAAGAATAAGTCGCCTAACAAAATGAAGCAACTGGAAACAAAAAATAATTTCAGGGAAGCACCAAAATCAGCCAGTTCCTGCGAAAAGAGCAGCACGCTTACCGCAAAGGCGACGATAAGTGAACTCAACAAAGGATAGACATAACTGAAAGTGGTGGCTGGCTGGATGAGCACGAACAGGTACAAGGCCACCAGAACAATCAGAACCCCTCCCACCAGCAGCTGGGGAAGCAGTTTGCCGCTGTGCGGATGCTGGCGGTACAACATCAAAGCTAATGCTAAAAAAGAAACCACCGTGAGAAAAGCCCCTCCTGACCAATACACATCCTGTATTCCCAACAAGGATTGGTCGTCAAACACAAATTTGGTTAAGTAGTAAGAAACTTCCCCCAGCGCATACAACAGGTATCCCCACACCAGAAAGAAGAAAATAAAGTAGTCTTTGTCTTCAAATAACTCCTTGAGCTTGTTGCGGAAAAATCCTTCCAGGGCCACAAAACCGGCCAATGCAGCCAACGCGGCTGCCAAGGCAATCAGCCCCTGAATCACGTTCCCTATCACCATAGTGGGAAGAAAAACAAAAGAGGTATATAAAAGATTTGATTTAAATGGTGGTTTGAATGAAATTTGAGAAAAAAAGGGCGGCTGGGGGGATTTTCGAGACCAACCCTGCAGGGTATGGGGTTGATAAGGGGCGAAGCCACTTATTATCGAACCCCCTTCCGAAGCTGACTGTAACTGAATGTTACCACAGGCTTCTATACTAGCCGTTGTACGACAGCCGCCATAATGGGAGGAAGAATGTATTTATTTTAAAAACCTTTGGCTCAAATCACCAACACCTGCTGTTTCCGAACCACGCGAACTTTCAACGAGGTCGCATGCCCTAAGAACTCTCCACCCGCCTGTAACGGGAAAGGCCTTTTGCTGGCAAGAATTATCTCTTTTCCCCGCAAAGATAACAACGGCGGCTTGTCGGTATTGGTTAACGCTAACAATAAGCCCCATAACCGTACCGCTTTATTCAGTAGATGGGCATGAGTATTAATAACCGCCGTGGCATATACTTTACCATCATCCGGAACCACTCGACCCAGCAGCGAGCGCATCGCAAACCCATAATATGGAATCTTCCCGAGCGTAAAGTTGACACAGTTCGGGAAATGAAATTTCTTTCCATCGACATAACAATTAAGGTCATATCCATTCTTAGACCATAAGACCGTCCGCAGGCTGCTAGCAAGATAGCCCAAAAAACCGCGCTGCTGGCCTTTTTGGTAGCGAATCACGTCCGCATCAATGCCCAGAGCTATAAACGTAGTCTGGATTTTACGGTGGTTCCATTCTAATTCCAAGACGTCCATCGATGCTTCCTGGAAATGAAAACGCGAACGCAGGTACTCAAACCGTTTGCCTTTATAGAAATAAGAATAATATGCGTTCCCCGCCCCTAAGGGAAAAAACCCTAATTTTTTGTTCCAGAAAGGGCGATAATTCAAAGCACTTATATGCGTTCCCCGCCCCTAAGGGAAAAAACCCTAATTTTTTGTTCCAGAAAGGGCGATAATTCAAAGCACTTTCAAATGAGCCATCGCCACCGGCAATGATGAGATTATCAGTGGGCGCAATATTTTTTTCTACACTTCGATACATGTTAGGAGCAGCCGGAAGATAGTGTACTTCTGCTCCCCGCCTCTTGGCAAACAGCCGCAGCAAATGTCTTCGATAGCGGTCATTATAGGCGCTGGATTGGGGATTAGCAAGAATAACCATCGTTCCCGCCTCTACTTTTTTGCGCTCCTGCCAATGTTTATGCGCACCCTTGCCATAGTGCAACGCATGATAGAGGATGGAAGCTGCGGCCAAGACTAACACTGCTGCCGTCAACACGAACAGCGCCACTGCCGACATTAAGGCTTGATCAAAAAGAGATGAGTACCAAAAAAAGTCCTCCAGCAACAGGCTGAACAAAATAGCGTACTGAAGATAGACCATTGACTTGCGATAGCTCTCTTCAGGAATGAGGATATCATCTTGCGACGCCAGCCAGCGGACGATGCCCACACTTACATCTCGAACGATAAAGAAAACAAAAGGAACTTTCCAGAATTTTCCCTGCAGTACGAACAGCAGCAACAGCCCCATCACTAAGATTTTATCGGCAAAGGGATCGAGGAAAGAGCCAATTCTGGTGGTTTCAGCACGCTTCCGGGCGACGTACCCATCAACGATGTCCGTGATAATAGCAACACCTAGCAACACCATGGCCCAGGCAGACGCCGTCGCTGTTTCCTGCAGGATCAGAAGAATAAGCAAGGGCAAAAAAGCAATGCGGGTTAAGGTAATGATGTTCGCCAGGTTCATGGGAGAAGAAAAAGAAAGATTATTTTTAAAGTCTTCTACATCATTCCGGCCATTCCCGGGCCATTAGGTGACATTGGCTGTGAATTATTTTTTCCCCCCATGATCACATCGTCAATGCGCAGAATCATCTCCGCCACTTCCGTGGCGCTGGATAAGGCTTGCGTCTTGATCTTGAGTGGTTCAATGACTCCCGCACGCTGCGCATCCATGACCTCGCCAGTAAATACATTAATTCCGGCCCAGGTTTGGCCTTGATCGTGCGCTGACCTCAGCTGCGTCAGCACCGTAATGGGATCTAACCCGGCATTTTCTGCAAGTGTTCGGGGCACTATTTCCATGGCATCGGCAAAAGCTTGCACTGCTAACTGTTCTCTTCCGGTTAAAGTTGCTGCAAACCGGCGTATGCCCTGCGCCAGCTCCATCTCAATGGCGCCCGCCCCGGCAACAACTTTGCCATCTTTGAGGGCAGCGGCCACATCACCCAGGGCATCGGTAACGGCCCGTTTTATTTCTTCTGCCACATGATCCGTTCCGCCGCGCACCAGCAGCGTCATCGCCCTAGGATTAGGACATTTTTCCACGAAGATCATTTCTTCCTCGCCAATTTTTTCCTCGCGAACTATGCCGGCACTTCCCAAATCAGCGGGAGACAATTCTTTCCAATTGCTGACGATCGTGGCTCCCGTAGCTCGAGCCAATGATTCCATGTCACTCTTCTTCACCCGGCGCGCCGCTAATACTCCCGCTTTCGCCAGAAAATGCTGCGCTAAATCATCAATCCCTTTCTGGCAGAAGACAACGGTAGCTCCACTCAGAGTGATTTTATCAACCATCAGCCGTAATGTTCGTTCTTCCTGATCGAGAAAAGAATTCAATTGGCTGGGATCAGTGATTTGTATTTTGGCATCGATTTCCGTATTCTTTATTTCCAGCGCCGCATCCAGCAAGGCTACTTTCGCCGGCGATACTGCTCGTGGCATATGCGGATGAACCCGCTCTTTCTCAAGAACTATACCGGCAATGAGCTCACTGTGCTCGGTGCTTTGCCCTGCCCTTTTCTCAACTTTAATATTATGAATGTCAATTGTTCCATGTTCAGCTACTCCTTTCACCGCCTTAACCACCAAATCAGCCAAAGTTTCTTTATTCGCTTCCGCGCCCTTGCCGGTCATGGCAGTAACGGCAATCTGACGTAACATCAGATCATTGCTCAAGGCCATTGGCTGCGCTATTTTCTGCAGCAATCGTTGCGCTTCGACTTCCGCCAAGCGATAGCCTTTGGCTAAGACCGTTGGATGAATATTTTGATCCAGCAAATCTTCCGCTCTCTTCAATAATTCACCCGCTAAGACTACTGCCGTAGTCGTTCCATCACCCACTGCCTCCTCCTGCGTTTTAGCGACTTCTACCACCATCTTGGCTGCCGGATGCTCAATCTGCATTTCTTTAAGAATCGTCACGCCGTCATTGGTGACGATGACGTCTCCCAGAGAATCCACAATCATCTTGTCCGGCAAGATGAATATTGGCTGAACGGTATCCCCCATGGTATTCTCCCTATCTCCCCCATTCATTTCAAGAAAGGAGCGTTTTATAAACGTTATGGAAAGAACTCACTATTCTACCATCATAATCTTTATTAACCAACCAACCTCTACTAATAAAGCGATGGCCAGCATCATCTTCTTAGGGACGGCCGGCAGCAGTGCCGTGGTCAGTAAACAATTACGCTCTTCCGGAGGCATAATCATCCAGATTGAAGACCTGCAGTTTCATATTGATCCCGGGCCGGGTGCATTAACTAAAGCCAAGGAATACGGGATTAACCTCCACCATAATACTGCCATCTTAGTGTCCCATAACCATCTGAACCACTGCAATGACCTGAACGCAGTGGTGGATGCCATGACTCATTCAGGGATAGAGCAGCACGGCATCATTCTGGGCAGCAAGTCGGTGCTGCAACATACGGATAAAAGCCATCCTTTCCTGACCAGGTATCACCAAGGATTGGTCGAAAAGGTAATTCCCATGGAGAAGAAGCATAAGGTGGGGATTGAATTGGTCGAAATCAATGCCTTGCCCGCTGAACATTCTGATCCTACGGCCATCGGCTTCAAACTCTTCTGTCCCAAATTTACGTTAAGTTATACTGGGGATACTATCATCACCCCGGCGTTGATGGAAGAACTGAAAGGGTCAGATATTCTTATCTTGAACGTTCCCTATCCCGGAAATAAAGCAATGGGGCAAAATTTAGACACGGAATCGGCCACTAAAATCATTGCCCACGTAAGGCCGCGCTTGGCAGTGATGACCCATTTTGGCTTAGACATGCTGCGGGCAGATCATTTCCAGGAAGCCCGGGAAATGCAGCGGATGACGGGGGTAGAGACGATCGCCGCCCGGGATGGACTGATGTTAGCGGCAGAGAATTACCGGCAGCATATCAATCCGGTGAAAGGGTATTGATGTCAATGAGAAGGCACTATCTTCAGTTTACAACATCCCCATTAACAACACCACTCCCAAGCCCACAAAACAGCCGGCCGAGATAAAAGGCATCGCGGGATAAAATTTCTTTTCGTCAGCGGTAAACAACAGCAGCGCCAATCCTGCCAACGCAAAGAATGGAATGAGCAAACTCTGCCATAAACCCAGATCTTTCAAGACTACCCCAGCAAAGATGAGCGGAAAACCGATATCTCCTCCACCCAGAATGGCCGTGCGCACTTTCATTTTTTTCAGGGTTCTTTTGGCGGGAGCAAATTTTCCAATGCCGCCGAGTTTGTAAGGGATAAGCAACCCGGCAAAGACTTTTGCATCGGTCTGTGATTGGGCTAACGTCACCATATGTTTTGATTTCCAGACCGCATAGGCATCATAGATGGCGATGAGCACCAGCAAAACGCTTACGGACGCCAGATTAAATAACGGCGCAAAAATCGCCGCTAACCCGCCGTAAATGAACAGCTCGGTCAGATTATGAACCCAGACATTGGGCTTAAAGACTTTCCAAACCCCGAAAATCAGTGCCGGCAGAAAGGCCCACAGTGGAACGACGAACGCGCTCCAGGCCACGGTAAGCGCAATGACGACCGCCAGCAAAAACCACACTTTCCAGATGATAATCCAGCGGTACTTGATTAAGAGCAGCAGCAAGCCGGTCCCGAGCAGGATGGCGATGATGACGGGAATGAAGGACGTTTGCTCATTAACGGGCGGTCTCTCACCGATAGGCAGGTCTTTAAACACAGTTTTACCTGCTTCCACGCTTTTGAGAGGGTCGATATATTTATAGAGAATTCCGAGACCAATGAACTGGGCCAGCAGGAATGTGCCGAGGACGATGAGGGTGATGGATAAGGAATGTTTCATGATAAGGAAAAAATGCCCTCGTTTAAATAGTTATGGGAAAAGACAGTTTTGCCCCAAGCATATGGTTAAAGAGGGCAAGAAAGTAAAAAATAAAATGGCATCACTTCATCTTCTTCAGTATGGCTGCTAATAATTCATTGTTTCTTCTTAATAACGAACTGATTTCTCGCTGTTCTCCGTCATTAAGTCTATCAGAAATATACTTCAGATAGTCTCGAACATATTTCGTAAATTCTTTTTCTTCTGAACCTAGTGCCATAGTATTACCTCCAAATAAGTTGTTTATGACGATTCAATACGAATTTATATACATATCTAACACCCATAATGGATAATGGATAATGGATAATGGATAATATAAATGTGTTGTGAATAATTTTCTTACCCGTACTTCCACCTGGCAAATTCGGGGGAAGAACACCTATGAAAATATTCTCAAATATTCCCAGCTAATTTAAATTGTCTAACAAGTTGTTGGACTTTTTCATCCTTCATCGAATAGTGGATATCCCATTGACGAATATTGAAAATATTTTCTCTGGAGAAGTCCGCTATCATGCCAATGGAGTGTTTTTCTTTCCTGACCAGCATACGGTGGCTGCACTCACGAGATGTAATGTTCAGGATCTTCACTGAAACCCAACATAACTCCGCTGCACTGTTTCATTCTTCTGCTGCTTCACAAACTCCTGGAACAACGGAATCTTAACTGGCACCGCAAACTTCGTAAACGTAGACGTTACCAACGCTTCTCCAATATCCAACGACGCAATAGTACGATTATCCTGGCTTAGATCCTGCGGCGAGCTTTCGATGACTGCCTGCCGTTCGGAATTCATCTCAATTCCTAAAATAATCTTGGTGTTTATGTTCGCCAGAATATTCTTCGGTATTTCCGAAGGAAGCTGGGTGATGGCAATCAATCCCACTTTAAATTTCCGCCCCTCTCGGGCAATACTCTCAAAAATGTTGCTGCCCTGCTCCAATACTTTGGTGCCTAAAACCCGGGGCGCTTCTTCCAAAACGATAGAGATGACAGGCCTATCATCCAGCTGCCCCTGTTTCTTGTAGAACTTATATCTCTCAAATATTTCGGTGGTGATGATGCTCCCGATAAGTATTTCTATAGCCCCGGAAAAATAACTGGTGTCAATAATAACTATCTTCCCCTGCTCCAGTTCCCGGCAGATGTCATTAATCGTACTTTCTCCGGCAATGGTGTCAAAGATGCCTTGAGCTGACAACTGTCCATCATGAAAATCCAATCCTAACAGCGAAATAAGTTTTCGCTTCACCACCGCAATGGTGTCTTCATGAAATTGTACATTTTGGATTTTTTCTTCATTGAGCAGGTGATAAATCCAGTTTTCACCAAATTTCTTATGATAGACGTAAAGGCATTGCCGCTGCGGATCAGATAAAGAGATGGCTCCCTGAAAATGTTCCGGCTTGATTTTGGAAATATTGATCTTTAAAGAGGAAGCTCCCGGCGGCGGATTGACCGGGGTATAATATCGTATCTTGTCTTTGCGCGGATGGTCTTTAAGCCCTTTCCCATTTCGCCCATAATATTCATCATGAGGATCGAGAACCAGCATACCGGCATATTCTTTTCCCGCCACATCCCATAAGATGCAGGACATCAGGTTTGATTTTCCTTTGCCGGTACTCGCGGGAATCAACACGTGGTGGCTGAAGACTTCTTTGCCGGGCAGGAAGATGTCAAAATCTAATTCTTTACTGCCGCTGCGCAGCTGGCCCAGATAGAAAGGGGTGGAAGGAGTGGTAATAAACGACAAATCTTCCCGAGAAATTTCTCGAACTTGGGAGAAAAAAGCCGGAAGTTTCTTGCAGGTCTTGCTGTTTTTGCCAACGGTGAGTACCGGCTTAAGAAAGGCCAGCTGATAATTCCGCAGGGACTCGTCCATGATGGCAAAACTTCCTTCTTCCAGATTCATCCCTGCCACCATCTCTAAATTTTGCTCTGAGATTTGGCTGCCGTACAGTAAATCGTACACCTGCAGAATGAATTTCTCGTGGGGATGATCGATGACCATCAACTCTTTGCCCTTTGAGCATACTGGAGCAGAGTCCGGCTGGTTTTTAATGATTTGTATTCTCAAGAAACAGATTGACAAAAAATAAATTTCAAAATTATTCGAAAGGCCGTAGTACGGGGGATTGGGCAACGTTGCCGAAAAAGTCTTCTGCTTCTAGCCCATACCGATGGTTAGGCTGTGCGGGATGATCAACTTTAAAATAAATAACGGTGGTCGGAGATTGTTGGCCGGCAGAAGGTCTCTCTGATTGTATTACAGTTGAAGCAGATCGATCATACAGGCGCACTTCTTTAATGCCGGTATTATCTTCGACTATGGCACCAAAACTTGAAATATATGGTAGGTAGCCGAAACCATTTATGGTCGGCCTTACCGTATCGTGTGCGAGATCCCCCCGAAAGCTAAAACCGTCCCGGAAAGATACTGGTATAGGGTTGGATTCAGTTTTGTTTCCTGCCATATCGTACGCAATGGCATGGTAGGTGAAATCTCCTTCAGTATGGGTAAGAAATATTGACTCCGAAACGCGCTCGCGATAACTTCGCAAATGACGAAAAGTCCTAACTAGGGTGCCATTTTCATAGAGTTCAACTTTCTTTAAACCATCATTGTTGGAACCAGCTTCGATTTCATCGACTACCTCAAGCCCTTCTCTTATTTTTATTCTGTGAGAACATCCCGAGTAGAAAGAGTCAACTGCAGAAAGGTCAAGATTATATTCTCCTCTTCGTTGAAAATTAGACATGCGTAACTCAACACACGGAGGAGTGGTATCTTTCGCACTATCCGTTTTACCAGAACAAGAAGCTAGCCCGCTAGCAACTGCCGCGGCTGCCGCCATCCTGCCTATTGGCGTACGCCAAAGAGCTTGAACCAGTGTCGTAAGATTCATGATACAGGCAAGAATCTCTCTCTCTCTCTTTATAAATTTTTCCTTACTTTCGAGTAGAAATTATTAAAAGCAAAATATTTATAAATCACCCCCCTTCTTGAATCCGTTATGGAAGCTATCGTCGTGCATTTCCGGCAAGGGAGACATCATCAGAATACGAAACAGATGGTGCTTAAAGTAGCGGATACGGCTGTGGAAGCTCAAAAAGTTGTGGGCAAGACTGCTACTTGGACTTCTCCCGGCGGCAAAACCATTAGCGGGAAGATTTCCGCTTTACACGGCCGCAAGGGGAATGTAAGAGTCATTTTTGCCGAGAAAGGGCTACCCGGGCAAGCCTTAGGGCAGAAAGTAAAGATTCAATGAATTCTATCGCGTCCCATACAGCAGATACAATAGAACCAATAATACTACAATAAGAGCAAATCCTAATTTATCATTTTTCTTATAAAAAGAATAGACAATAGATGCCGCTACCAGCCCTATTCCAATAAGTTCGACACCGACCATTTTTATTCACCTAAGGCAATGACGATGGTGCCTATCCCTATCAATATTGTGCCCAGCCGAGTTTGATCAAAAGCCATGATTAAAAAACCAGCAGCACCGACGACCGCACCAACTATTTTGATAATAAAGCGATAATTAACTTCTCCTTCTTGATTCATTTTTTGAAGCAATATTCTATTTTATTTAAATCTTGCCACCCCGTTAAGTGATTATTCTCTAGCATTTGCTTGCTGCACCGCTGCCCTTTCCGTGGAATGCTCTACGAAATTATCCATTTCCTGAAGAATAAAACCACATACTCCCCGAATGCCCTGACTTCCTTTCACTGCGTCTTTGATTTCCCTGATTCTGGCATCCCAGTCCGTAGCAGTGGGCAGAGGCAGTTCAATATGCTCTGCTTGCGTTAAAGCAGCACCACATTCCGCATATAACTGGTCAAAGAATTTATAGATTTCTCCTGATTCCTGCCGGCGATTGCTGCGCAGATACCGTAATCCTAAATCCAGATGGTGGCGTAGCCGTCGCAAGTCCTCTTTCGCATCACGAACGGCATCTTTCCGCACTTTTTGGCTGAGCGACTTGAGCAGTTCATCACACTCTTCGATGGCCTGAACAAAAGTAGCTTTTGGATGACGCACCGATTCCCGGCGCTTGGAACGAGTATGTTTCTCACCGATAGTTTTCCATAATTCTCGCGCATTCTTCTGCCGCTCCTGCTCTGCTGCCTCCCGCTCTTCTTTGGTGGGTGGAGCAACCATAAAGAACCTAATAACGTAATAAACAATCATAATAGTAACGATAGCAATAGCATAATCGGCAAAATCGTTCACGCTTTGGCTGACAATGGAATTGATGGCCATCAGGCAATCCTCCCCACGTGATATTTAACGGCAGTTAAGATCCACAGCAGCAATAAGCAGAGGATTATTTTCAATGTCACCGTGGCCTTCGTTTCTTTTCCCGGGCCGGGAAACTTCCACAGCAGGAACGCTAACCCTACCACCGGTCCTCCGATGAGGATCAGCGCAATGGCCGTGGCCCAACTCGTGCCAGTAGCAAGTAATACATCAGCAGGCATAAAGATTGCCGCAATCGTGGCAATGACTGCCGCTACCACTCCTGCTTGGCCCCGGTTAAGGAATCCTAAGGCATTGTCCGCCTTTTTCCCGAAACTGGTGATAACTGCAAAGAAGACCGTAAAGATAAGTATCCATATCAGCAGCCGGGTAAAGGCGACGACCGCTGCCTCAGCCCCGATGTTCAAGAACCCTAGACCGCCAATATACAAAATTTTCTGCCACACATCACCCAGCAGAGTGCCGGCAGCTAATACGGAAGGCAGAGCTAACAGTATCCCCAATAACACCCACGTCTTTTTCATTAAAGCAAAAGAATATCGGAATGGTTTATAAGATTTTTGGGTGGAGGTCTGAGAGTATAGCATAAACCATTGCCCCAGACTAGCTCCTCCAATCTTCAATGGGGGGTTTTAAGTAAAGTATATCTCCACAAAAAGAACTAAAAAAACTTACAACTTCATCAGCTTCTGATGTTCTGCCACTAAGTCCTGCTCAGCTTCGATGGCCTCATCTAAGATTCTATTTAACTGCCTTTTCTTCTCGGGAAAGGAGATGCCCCCCTTTCGAGAAAGCACCGTGTCAAACTCTTTTATCTTTTTGACGATGGTGTTGTTGAATATTTCCATTTCTTTGAGTATTTCCTCGGCTTTAGCTTTTTTCTCATCGGTAACATTAGTATCATCTTTAACCGCTTTCTGCAGCTTGCTAAACCGGCGGAAGGCCCGGCTTTCCTGCCGCTTCGCTTTCCGCTCACTGGAGCCAACAGCTTTCTTTAAGGCCGCATCATCTTTTATGCCTGCATCATTTATTTCTTTTTTTAATTCTTCCAGATCGACAAACTCGCCCAACACGATATTTTTAAACTTCTTGCTGGCTTTATACGCTTTGCTTCCTTTTTCCCATAAGGCTCTTCCAGTCTTAGAGCCGATGCCCCAGGCGTCTTTATGGGAGGTTCCTTCCGTGCCACCTTTAAAGATAAGCCATAGGAAATAGATAGCTGCTCCTACTAAAATCAAGTGAGACCACGAAACGATGATGTTGACCCAATATTGAAGTTCTACTAAACCCATTGTTGACCTCTCAGGCGATAGCTGTTAACTTGGCAGCCCAATGCCCTATTTCATTCACTAACCACATCAATAATAAGACGGCGAAAAACTTTAATGCGGCGGCAAACCTATTAAGGGTAGGAGTACCAAATACTAACCAACCCACACCTGCAATTGGACCGCCAATGATAAGGAAGGAAAAGATAACGGCATACGTTTCGCCCATCGCTGCCAAGACCGACTTGGGAATAAACACTGCTGAGATAATGGCTAAGATTATCCCCACCACGATGGCCGTATTTCGGCTCATATTAGGAATCAATGATAAACCCATATAGAGGAGAGCAAAGATAAGCACCGCAATGGCAATGCGCACAAAGCCAAAGAACTGATTGTCAGCTTGGCCGCCTAACAAAAACTTCAGGCTGCCCACGTCTAAAATGCTACTAAAAGCACTCTTGAGAGACTGTCCTGGAGTAGCTGCCAAGGCAAAAGAAGAGGTCAACAGCAACAGAACCAGCAATAACACCCAGACTGATTTAGTCATTACCTGTAAACACCTCTATCATCTCAGAAAAGAATAACCATATATAAATCTTTCTTTCCTCGAAAATAGAGAACCCAAAGAAAACTTTATAAATAAACCGCCTTCTCACAGCAAGTATGACCTATATTCACACCGTAGACCCGCAAATGCTGGTGCAGAAGGCTGCCGAAGAGCTGAAGAAACAAAAGTTAGTACAGCCGACGGACTGGAGCCAGTTCGTCAAGACTGGTCATCATCAGGCACGACGGCCAGACCAGGACGACTGGTGGTTTCACCGTTCTGCGGCCGTATTGAGAAGCGTCGCCAAGCTCGGCCCCATCGGCACCCAAAAGCTAAGAACCAAGTTCGGCGGCCGGAAACGCCGCGGCCACAAGCCAGAACGATTCTACAAAGCCTCGGGATCCATTATCCGGGTCATTCTCCAGCAGCTGGAAACGTCGGGATTAATCAAGTCCGCACAGAAAGGCGTGCATAAAGGCCGTATCTTAACTCCAAAAGGAATGTCCTTCTTAGACAAGATTGCGATTGGGATTGCAAAACAGCAGAAAGAGTAAAAATATGGCAACGTTCAAACATCCGGCAAAAAAGAAACGGCTCATAAAATTTAGCCGACAGACTAAATGGGCCCCTTTCTGGACCGTGTTTAAGATTTATGGAAAAGGAAGAAGAGTTCATCCTTCCCGACACACCTATGTCAAGCGCTCCTGGCGCCGAGGTTCAACGAAAGCATAATGGCAACGGCAAAAGAAACATTCACTTTAGAACGAACGTATACTGTTCCCCTGCGCAAGGAATCGCAAAAGGCTCCGCGCTGGAAACGGACCCGAAAGACCGTTCGGGCATTACGGGAATTTCTGCAGAAACATATGAAAGCAGAGCATATCAAGTTGAGCAAGGAAATCAACGAAAAACTGTGGGAACATGGCCTGCGCAATCCCCCGCACCATCTCAAGGTAACGGTGAAGAAAGATGATAAAGGCGTGGTGCACGCGGAATTGTTTGGCGCCGTAAAGAAAGAAAAGCCGGCACAGAAAAAAGGAAAAGGAACGAAAGAGGCGAAAGCTCTTCCCCCGTCCGAGCCGCCGCAAGAGAAAGAATAGAAGACGTAATTCTCCGTATAACGAAAACCGCCGATTTTTCTCTAAAAGTTTTTAGACCGGATTCTGCTCTCTTTTCAGAATGAGCAAAAAATGGCTTTTCGTTCTTAACTTCTCCAAATTTTTAAAACATTTTTTCAGGGATTATAATTCGGCTGCTAAATGATTATTTTCTGTCCTCAGAAAAAGGGGACAAGATATATAAAGAAAATCAGTTATGCAGTTTCATAATTAAAGGAATTATGAAAACATTTCAAAATTTGGAAACAGAAAAAAGCTTTTTTAGAGAAAAATGTTGTATTAGCTACGGTGACCAAAAAGTCTACTTTAATGAAATTATCCTGCCAAATCAGTTTAAGAAACTGTATTCCAAAGAGCGAATAATGCTCAGATTAAAGAAAGCGATTAACACCGCCAGCAGCCGGCCATCCTTTAACATCCCTTCTTCGTTGTGCCAAAAAAATGGGATAGAACCAGGTAAGATAGTAATTCTCCGGATAACTAACTCAAAGAAAACCTACGAAATAATAACCAAAGTTGGTGCTTGGAGGAGGATAAATGTACCAAGAGAAGTAATCGATAGTCTTAATATTGTCCACGAGCAAAAAGTAATCATCGAGATTATTAAAGAAACAGACCACCGCAATTCAGAAAAGAAAGATTTAGTTTCATTGCTTGAACATAAAAAGAATATTAAAATGATTAATAGAGAAAACAATTATGTAACGATTTACTCCAGAAGAAAATTTCCCATAACTTTGCCAAAGAAAGTGTCATTAGAACCTGAACTCATAGAGTGTTTTTTCTTAATCCATGGAGACGGCCATTATAAAGAAAAATTATTCTTCACCAACAAAGATATTGGGTTACATGAGTCAGTTATTGATCTATTGCAAAAGTACTTGGGCATCCCGACTTCTATATGGAAAATGAGAATAAATTTACATGAATCTTACAGAGAGAAAGAAGCTAAAAACTTCTGGTTAAATAATTTGAAATTTGATAAGCGACAATTTTATCCATCCATATCGAGAACAAAATTCAATACTTCTGCTCAAGGAAATTTGAGAATAGTAATAGATTATCCTATTGTTTCGGAGATTTTTAGAAACATCTTTATTTATATGCAACAAAATCTAAACCGAAAATCTAGCTTTTATGCACTGAATGGCCTGTTCGCTGCGGAGGGCGGAGCACAAATAAGTGAAGTTGGACTGCATAGAATAACTTTAAGCTATAATTTTAAAGAGAAAGAAATGTTCCAGAAAATATTAAAAAATTGTAATGTTCTTCACTTATTTAAAGATATTGAACAAGGAAATAATCACGGCATTTTTGTGTTGGAAGGCTGGGAAAAATTATACCTTTTCTTTAAAGAGTTTGCCATTAAAAAAATTACACCATTTAACTTCCATAACGCTCGAAAACAAAGAGCCATTAATGGGATGATAGAACACTCTTTTACCAAAACGATGTGCAAATACTTAATGGCATTAAGTCAAAACAAAAAATACACTGTAAAAGAATTTTCAGAAAAACTCCAGATGAGAGAAGATTCATGTTTATCTACATTAAGAAAAAAACAATATTCACCATTTATCAACATCAGTGGGCTAGGGATAAATAAGCAACCTTTTTCTATTTCAATAACCAAGCAAGGTCAAGAATTATTAACCATTATTTCAACTATGCGAGGTGAAAAGATGCATGAATAAGCAAATATTTGTAAAGAGAAAAAGTATTGGAATCTTTGGAAAAAAGCCAGAAGAAAGGACTCCAGAAGAGCTTATCCATTATGGTATTATCAACATAGACAAGCTAAAAGGCCCAACCTCCCACCAGGTTTCTGACTATGTTCAAAGGATATTAGGCATTACCAAAGCTGGCCACTCCGGGACCTTAGAGCTATAATCAAGGAAATCCTCAAGTGACTGGTGTTCAGCCTATTGCCTTAGACAGAGCTACGCGTATCACCCAGTTTCTGTTAGCCGCGCCTAAAGAATATGTTGGTATTATGCATTTACATAAAGCGGTAGAGGAAGAAAAAATAAAAGAAGCAGTCCACTCTTTTTTAGGTAAAATAATGCAGCTTCCCCCGGTGAAAAGCGCCGTGAAGCGGGTGCAGCGGGAACGAGAGATCTACGAATTTAACCTGCTGGAAATAAAAGACAAAGACGTGTTGTTCCGGGTACGATGCCAGGCTGGCACGTATATCCGAAAATTAGTCCATGATTTGGGGCAGGCATTAGGAATCGGCGCGCACATGACCGAACTTCGGCGAACCCAAGCCGGGCCCGGTAGAAAAAGCATTGAAGTATATCCCCAAATGCTGGATTCTTGACTCCACCATTCCCAGCGTCTCGCATGGGCGAGACGTGGCGATTCCCGGCATCAGCAAATTAGAGAATTTCCGAAAAGGGGAAATTGTGGCGGTAATGACTCTGAAAGAGGAATTGGTGGCTATCGGTAAGAGTATGATGTCGGCAGTAGAAATTAACACTCAGCAGAAAGGGATTGCGATTGATGTGGAGAAAGTGTTTAACCATACTACTTAAAAGTGATAAAATAAACGAAAAGCTTATAAACTAGTGCCCTTTCAAAGCCGTACAGGAGGATTAAAAACTATGACCCAATTACAATTAGACGGACCAACTGTACATACAACGTATTACGGCAAAAACGTAGAACAAATGCCTAAACTTCTTGCCGAGGGCAAAGAACCAATGAGTGTGGCTCATTTAATGGAACAACGACTGGCAGTACGAGACCAAGGAGTAAGTCCAGTACAGCATGACGCATGGTGGGGTAATTATTTTGACAATGCTGATTTATGGCTGCGACATCCAGACAAAGGCGGAAAAGTAGTTCCCTACAGCGCCGCAGTGCTTACCTTTCTTCAAGAACATCTTAAACCCGAAACCAAGTTAGTGGATTATGGAGTTCCCTTACCCGATGGATTATACGAAGCCATGGACGGATTAGAATTGAAAACAGCTGATATTGGACGATTGCATTCACGAGGATATACCCCTACAGAAGCCAAGAAATCAGTGGTATGGAGAGAGTTGGCGCGGACACAAAAACGCTTAGATAACTATGTTGATGCTGTTGTTGTGGAAACGGGCAGAGAGCGAGACTTAATGAATACCTACTTTGGTGAAGCTTCAAAAGTTCCAACCGGGCGGCTTTGGTTTGTCAGCGGCAGGAACAACGATTCCCTTGCGGGTGGCAACTACAATCTTACCCTTGACTATGGTCGCCTGGTCGGGGTAGCGCCGGAGGCGCACGTCGCGCGCGCAAAAAAATAAGAAGTCTACACCACCAATATCTTTTTATATCTCCTTCTTTTTTCTTCGTTGTCCCAGCATCAGCCATGAAGGCTGTACCATGAGCTGGACTACACGTCTTTCCACCACGGCAGCACGGCTGCTATAAAATACAGCCCCAACTTGATGCATAGCACTGAAGGGGCAGTGATATAGTCCGTGGAAGGGCTACTCCGGGCGGCTTTGGTATGTCAACAACAGGAACAACGATTCCAATGCGAATGGCAACAACAATCTTACCAATGACAATGGTCGCCTGGTCGGAATAGACCTGCTCATTTTTGCTGGGATATTTTCCCCTATGGAAATTTCAACCATTTCTCTTTTTGACCAGCTATGCCATTATGATAATTTATATCTGGCATATTGGAAAGCACGAAAAGGAAAGACACAGAGAAAATACGTTCTTGACTTTGAAGAAAAATTACAGGAAAATCTTCTGCGGTTGCAGCAAGAACTTCAGTCTCAAACATATCATCCGAAGCCTTTAGAAACATTCATTCTCCGCGATCCCAAGACCAGGAAAATCAGTAAGTCTGATTTTCGTGACCGTGTTGTCCATCATGCACTCTGCAATATCATTGAACCGTTGTTTGAAAAAGGCTTTATTTATGATTCCTATGCCAACCGAAGAGGAAAAGGAACATTGAAAGCAGTACAACGATTTGATGAATTTAAGAAAAATGTTTCTAAAAATAATACCACTATTTGTTTCGTGTTAAAAGCAGACATTAAGCATTATTTTGAAACTGTTGATCATGATATTTTATTAAGTATACTGAGTCAGAGAATTCATGATGAGAAGGTATTATGGCTAACCAAGATAATTCTGTCCAACCATTCCACCACCGCCCCAGGCACAGGAATGCCTCTGGGCAATTTAACATCACAATTTTTTGCCAACATCTATCTTAATGAGTTGGATCAATTTGTAAAACATACTCTCAAAGCAAGGTATTACATTCGATACGTTGATGACTTTGTGATTCTTCACTCATCCAGCAATCTATTGAAAATGTATGAACAGAAGATAGGTTTATTCTTGCGGGAAAAGTTAGCCTTAGAACTTCATCCGCACAAATCAAAAATTGTTAACCTAGAATCAGGCGTTCATTTCTTAGGATTCAGGATATTCTATCATTACCGGCTCATTCGAAAGAAAAATATGCATAAGTCTCAACAAAAGTTTCGGCAGCTACAGCAAGAATATCAGGAAGGATTGCTTAATCGGGAGAAAGTTATCGAATATCTTGAAGGCTGGCTGGCGTTTGCATCACAGGCAAATACCTATAAATATCGAAGATGGTTAATACGGTGGTTTAACCAAGCTTTTCCATTGGAACAAAAGACACCCCTGGTGGTTTTACAAAAACATCAGAACCTGATGATAAAATCGGAAGAAAGCCAGATACAATTTACCGTTCAGAAAACACTTCAATTATTCAGAAAATGTTGGTCTATTTCCCAAATCGCGAGGGCCAGAGACATTACAGAATCTACGGTGTGGGCCCATTTGGCAAATCTGGTCGAACATTATCAAATACCACTGGCTAAGGTAATTCCAAAAGAAAAAATTATTAAAATTCTTCCAAAAATTAGGAATGAAAAAGAAACGTTGAAAGAAATTAAACAGAAGATTAATGATGCTTCCATAACTTATGAGGAGATAAATTGCGGCCTCGCAAGTATAAAAGCAAAGAAGAAGAAAAGAGGTATTGTCCCCATTGTTTCAAACTTTCAGCGAACAAATTGTTATCGCAAATGTTATTTTAATCCTCATCAGCGAAAAACATGTGCAAAGAAATTTGAATTATTCTGTTCCCATAATTCGACACTGAAAATGAACCCCCAAGAATTTGTGGATTTATTTCAGAATCATATGACCATTTGCGTTCTTCCGGTGAAAGAGAGAAAAAATTACGTTTCGTGGAGAGAGTTTAGGAAGAATACATGGAAGTAAGAGATTACGATCCTACTATTTTCGGCTGATCTTGAATCTTTGCGTGGTACAAAAGATCATCTTAGATAGCGAAGCCATACTAAAAACCCACGGGTTTATTTCAACTCAATAACCATCCCGTCCCATCCCGGATTAACTAATTTAGTCTTACCAATAGTATCAGTCTGGCCTGCCGTTTCATGCAGATGGCCGGCGATAACTAATTTTGGCTTCATTCTTTCAATGAATTTCCGATAATCCTTATTGCCCACGTGGCGCTGGTTCAGCAAATCCAATGTAGTAGCAAACGGCGGGCCATGCGTCACTAATACTGTTTTCCGTTCTTTATAACTTCCATACCACTGTCGGGCAATCTTGCGGAAGGTGGCATCTTCCTGGGCAAATCCGCCGCCGCCATAGCCTAAAAACATAAAATCGCCGATAGGAAGCGCGTTGCCATGCAGATTGTGGCAGTGGGGATATTTCTTGACGATATCCATCTGCCCTTCCCGCTCTTCATGATTTCCGGGAATGACGTAGAATGGCTTGCCCAAGGCATTGAACTGCTCTAACACTAATCCCATCCCCCGGCCAAAGGTAGAGAAATCACCGGCGCAGAGGACAAAATCAATATCCGCTTCTCCGGCACGGCTCAGTAACTGTTTCCAGGTCTGCTGGTCTTCATGCACGTCCACAAACGTAAGAAATTTCATAAACGACAAAACATCTAGGCCATCTCAGGAAGCAGTAGGTTTTCTTCCGGCTCTGCGACGAGAGGAGGTACAGGAGGTGAAGGGGATACTGTCTTAGAATCGTCAACGGGCTCAAGTGCCGTGGCCTTGCGGTCGCTTGGTGAGTTTGCCCCGGCGCCGTCAACCATTTCTTCCTGCAACTTCAGCACCCGGATGGCCGCTTCTTTAAGAGGATAAATCTTATGCAGGTTCTTCTTCAGAGGCGCCAGAACTTTATTTCCCGCCAGGTTAACCATAAAGCTGGTGAAGTCATTGCTTTCAATCTCCGCGCGCAAAAATTCTCCCAGGTCCTTGCGCAGGTGTGCGCTGACGGAGCGCTGCACTTTGTGCAGGGTGATGATTAATGTTTTAACCACCACTTTTTTCCCGTCTTTGCTGGTAAACATAAAATAATCATCCAGGCGGTCAGTATTGCCGCGGACCAACCGTTTTACGGACGTGGCTGTCAAGCTATATCCTATGACGTCGGTGGGAAGAATATGTCCTTTTCCTGCCCCCATCCTGAACGTAAGATAAACATTCTGATCGCGGGAATTTCCGGTAAGCTCCCGCAGGTTGATGCTGACGGTCCTGCCCTGGGCAGTTTCGGGTGACACTAAATAAGATTCTCCCAATTCCCGTTTTCCGAATTCCGCCGGCGCCTGAATGGTATACCAATTCTTCTTCGTGGTCTTGATGCGGCTTACTTTCGTTGTCGTAGCTTCATTTTTAGACATGGTACGGGCTTAATTAGGGGGGTTATTTAAAAAGATTGTGTTGATTTGCGAGCAAAAAGCTTTACTGCAGAACATAATTTTCCGGCAAGGTAACATCTTTATTCTTGATACTGCTGACGACAATGTTGGTGAAGGTATCACGCTTCTCTAAAATCTGCTCATCGCCTTGGGCGGTAAATATTTCCTGCTGCAAGGGAAGGCCATAATAAGTATCTATGGAGAGCTGCTCGCGCTTTCCCTGCCAGTTCGAATATTCAATGATCATCACGCTACGCTGATCAAACAGACCGACGCGCAGTTTACGGGCATCCGAGCCGATGGCATCCAGCAGATGGAGCAAAACCGTGGGCCGTTCCCGGTCATAATCCAGGGAATACGCTTTATCCTCGCTGGAGCCGCAAAGTACCGTAGCAGAATTACATACTCCGACAGCCTTTTTCTTGGCAAAATCGAGGTGTACCTCATTATAAAAAGTGGCGGTATCTCTTCGTTGAGGACTGGCATAAACCTTCTTGGCCAGCCCCTCTTTGTAATACAAATCGAATTTTGTCGCCTCATCGTAATTACCATATTGGTTGCGGGTGCGGGAAGCAAAAGAATATTTATAATTTGTTTGGGCTTTGCCTTTGTCCACTAAAGCGGCGATATCCGCGCTGAGAGTTACCGGGGCGGGCTCTGTGGTTTCGCTGGGGATCACCACCACGGGGGGCGTACGTGCCGGCTCGGAGGGGAGTCCGGCTTCTTTGCGGGTAACGACTTCCTCGTCGGACGTAGAACAGGCTACGAGCAGCAATAATACGATGAACATCATGGACAGCAGCGCTTTTCTCATAATGAGACCAGAAGAGAGCAATGCTATTTAAAATTTGCGGCTGGTTTTTGAACAACAGAACCGATTTTGTCACTGGCAAGCACAAAATATATATAACCGGGTCGTTATGGGGATACCATCATGGAAATAAAATTGTACACCACCCCCACCTGCACTTGGTGCAAACAGCTGAAGGAATGGCTGAAAAAGAAAAAAGTAAGCTATCAGGAGATTGACGTGGTGGAAAACGACCGCGAGCGGGAAGAGATGGTTGAAAAGTCCGGCCAGATGGCGGTGCCGGTGGTTGATATTGACGGAACTATCATCGTCGGCTTTGATGAAAAAAAGTTAGAAGAAAAACTGGGGAAAGACGAAAAACCAGGGAAAAAGAAGTAAAATTTATATCTCTTGGAGAACATCGTGCGGATTTTTCTGCTGAAATAAAATATTATATAAGCCCGTAATCACCGGCAATTCTAACTGAAATTTCTCTTTCAGATGAATGGCTTCCCTCACCGCCGTTACTCCCTCTGCCACCATCTTCATCTCCGCTAAAACGTCGTCTAACCGCCGTCCTTGGCCCACTTGCTCCCCCACATGCCGATTGCGGGAATGCCGGCTGGAACAGGTTACGATCACATCTCCCAGTCCAGCCAATCCATAAAATGTTTCCCGGCGGGCGCCCCACTGCAGCCCGATCTCCTTGATTTCTTCCAATCCTTTGGTCATCACGTACGCTTTCGCATTATCTCCCGCCTGCATGCCATCCAGAACGCCGATAAAAACCGCCAGAATGTTCTTCAGTGCGGAGCACACTTGAACGCCAATGATATCGTTGCTCAGCTCGACGTGAAACGAGGGGCTCTCTAAGACTCCCCGCAGCCGTGCTTTTCCCGAACCCCCGGCTAAGACTGCGCCGCTAAACAGGCCTTTGCACACTTCCTCGGCGTGGGTCGGCCCATAAAAACAGTACACTTTTCCAGATACTTTTTCTTGAGCCACGTCACTCAACAGCCGCAGGTTGGAGGCAAATCCCTTGGAGCAAATAATGACTGGTTGAGTGCCCAGGAACTTTTTTGCCTGCTCTATCGTCGATTCAACCGTATGGGAAGGAACCGCTATCAACACCAGTTCGGCGTTCGCGAACGCTTTTTCCATCACAGGAGAGATAAAAATGGTATCTTGCAGCTTTGCGTCCGGGAGCAAAGGACAGATTCTTTCGTCCTGCATCTTTCGGGCTTGTTCTTCCACAAATTCCCAGATGTTGAGGTGGTGATTGTTTCTGGCCAGATGGACTGCTAAGGCGGTGCCCCAGCTGCCTCCGCCGAGAATGGTGATGTGCATGGGAAGAAGAGGAAGGCACTCCTATAAATTAGTTGCGATTGTGTTTGACTGCTGGAGAATGGAAAAGTATTTATGGTTCGAACATCTAATTTATGGTATGGGCATGGCAGCGTATCTCGAACATCTTGAAACAATAGCTAAGAAAGAGGTCCCTCTTCGTTTAGAGAATATTGTGGGAGCAGAACATTCAGAATATAAAGCCGTTATTAACCTATTGAGTTATTAACCTATTGAGTTCTTCGCAAGGGTATACCATCAGTTTAGATGTTTATGACGGCCATCATTTTGCTCAGGGGTATGGGGTTCCAGTCCCTCGACAAGGGTATGATTTAGGCTATTACTCTCGTGTCCTGGAACCAAGCGATAAAAGTATATTTAGAAAAAAGAGGGTGCTGGGGGCATTTGATAAAGGCAAAGACCGAAGAGCATTAAGGGCAGCCAGGAGAGAATACCAGCGAGTTTTGAAGAGCATTGAGAGAGGAGAATATAAGATTACTTTATCTGGAAAACCGGGCACTGCAGAATTTTATTACGGCAACTATTTCCCCATTCTGTGAAAAATAGCGCAGGAGAGTCCTATTTCAGATTACTATGCCAGTTTTAATAGTAGCTTTTATAGTACACAAATGCTTTTAAGCTAAACTATCTTCTTTAAAATTATGTCAGCTGTAGCGACGAAGCAACTACGGAAAGAAGAAATTGCGTTAGACGATACTAAAGTTATAAGGCATAGAAGCGAATTAAGCGATAAGTTGGGGCTGGCTATAATCAAAGGCGGCACGTATTTTTCTATAGAATTAGGCTTAAGTAATACCAACGGAGAACAGTTATATCACCATATAAAAAAATACCATTTTTGGCCCAACTTTTTCCCCCGCCAAAATTTAAAACGTGAGACTGAAGAACAAGCCCGGGAAAAAGCAGAGACCGACTACCAGAAGTACCAGCAGAAACTTACGGAAGGAAAATATCAACTGCATTTCTATGACACCGGAAAATTAGAAATAGAATTTACGGAATAAGAAACACCCATTCAGAAAGAAAAACCAACAGCTCGACTTGGAATTAGGAGAGCCAAAGAGTCGGTTTACTTATTCTGACTAAAAGGCCCAGTTAATTTTATATACCACCCCACCATTTTAACCCTATGGCCAAACCAATCAGGGCAACACCCACCTTAAGGGGAAAAGAGGCAAAACAGTTTTTGAAACTTATGGCTAAGAGAGAAAAGTCTCCGCTTTCGGTTATAGATAAAAAATTATATGCCAATGTAGATAAGCATAGAAAATATTTTGAATCATTCCTTAATTAAGTCTTTATACAATGGGATGGTGCCTTTTTCTCTTTGCTTTAAAACTTCAAAGCCAAACTTCTTGTAGAAATGAATGGAATCTCGCGTAGGATTGGCATTCCTTTTTGCATCAGTAGTTATAAATCTCAATCCTATTTCTTTACTAATTTTTTGAGCCAATACCAAAACAAACTCAATCATTAAAGTTCCAATACCTCTTCCAAGATAGCGGTCGGAAACACATAATCTACCAATTTTTAAAGCTGGAAGTGATTTATAGGGAATGCCTTTCTGTTTAAAATATTCTTTTATTTCACCCTGAAGGCTAATGGCATCAGCCAATACCGTTACATACGCAATTAATTCTTTGTTTGACTTCAAAAACCAGAGGTAAGTTATTGATATTTGTTTTTTCTGGTTGTCAAAAGCATCTTCAATTAAGAAATCAACAAGTTCCTGTTCGTATGACTTAAAATAGGCCACACTATGGAAGGGATTAATAATTTCAATGTGCAGTTCTTCAAGTTTTATCAGTGGTGGTCGTTGCTCTTCCATGGCCTCCTCTTCATTTCACCAACCGTAAACTCTGCTGCTGCTGATAATCATAATCATACACTAGGCTCAGCGAAAGGGTGGTGCTATAGGAGTTGAGCGAACCAATATATTTAGTGCAAATGACCGTAGCTTCCTGCTGCTCATCAAAGCGGATGAATTGCTGCTCGTCCGCTTCTCCCTGGAAATGGCAGCGCAGCTCCTCTGAACCGAGCTTTGCCGGCCCCAGATTGACTTGATTTACCGTGCCTTCACCGCGATTCTGCAGGTGCAGTCGAAACTCAGCCTGCGCTCCGTCACCGGGAGCAATGATCTCATCTAACTCCGTTACCGCTAATGGAGCACCTTGCCCATCATACGATTTATGCGTTTCTACCTTACAGCCGGCATCATACGTTTCATACATCCGGGAATTGATGCAGAGCGTATCCGCAAAGTCCACCGTCGAGCGATAATGGGCTTTCAGGAAAAAGTTGGCGGTATATTCATCAGCATTCTCAAACAAGTTTCCGGCACTGCCCCAAAACTCTAAAAATGTTTTCTCCCCCTCAGGAGCAGTAAGGCTGCGCCCCGCTAGTGTATTAAACGACTGTTCCAGCGGCGCAACGCTGAAATATTTTTCATCTAAGCCGATGATTTGAACGATGCCTTCCGTTACATCATACGCCGCTTGATTATCGACGTTCACTATAATCTTGAATGTTGAACCGGGATAGATCTGCTCTGGGGGCGCATTCTCCAGGAACGTAAATTGAGTTTCCGCCATCCCTTGCTTGAAATTATACTGCCCGGCCTTCTCTCCGGGACCAGTGCTGCAGCCCAGCAACAGAACGGAACAGAGTACTACGAACAGCAAAAAAGTACATCTCATGAAGTAACTGCCTCCACCTCAATGGGAACAGAAGTGCTGATTTCATAATCATAGCTGAGAGTTGCCTCAAACTCTTTGAAGACATACTCGGAAGGAGCCTGCAGTTCTGGCGGCAAGGCCGTAATGAAGCAGCTGGGCAAATAGATATTATCGCCAGACCGGGGTGAAGTACTAACGGCCAGAGAACCGCTTAGGCAGCGGGTATCATCCACGGAAAACCCCGGCAACTGCAATTCATAATTTTTCACCGCAATAATCTTCCCCCGACCTACGTTTTCAACTGTCGAAGAAAGGACGACGTTTTCAGTGCTTTCAATGATGGGATTTTCCAGAGGATTGCCAAAGGCAAAATTTATCCGGGCAAATTCTTCAGGTGCCTGGGAAAGATACGAACTGCCGGGAAAATGAGCGTCCATTATCTTAGGAATCCAAGTCTCTTTCCAGGCGTTTTCCTTAGCGCCAATAAATGCCCGCTGCAGCCGAGACTTCGCCTGCAAATCCCGGAGAGTTGCATTATAAATTATATCATACGTGCCATCTAAAGCTCCGTCAGGCTCACAGATAATGATATGGGATGAATGCTCGCGGGGCAATATCTGATAGTTTCCCTGGTCCGTGCCCACCACCTTGCCGGGAATATTTATATCGCCACGGGTAAAATGACAGGTAACTTCAACCTGCGGCGTAAGCTTCCGTGGATTTTCCAATTTCAATTCGATTGGATACCGCAACGGCTCTCCTTGGCGATAGAACGTTTTCCGGGGGAAATAATCCCCCACGACAAACTCTGCTTTCGTCGGCTGGGTAATAGTGGCATCAGAGATTCCAACAACTGCAATCTTGGTTTCCTGCTGCTCGGCAATACATTTATCAACATCCGCATCGCGCTGCACCTGCGTACGGCAGTAGCGGGTAATCTTTTTTTCTTCCAGGCAGGCTGCCCGGTCAATAGTAGGTTGAGCAATTTGATCAAAGGTGCAACTGATAAAATCAGACCACACATTTTTCGTTTCCGCCAGGGAAGCAGTAATCTTGGACGTTTCCTGTTGGGCAATCTGGAAATACTGGTCATGGGACTGCTGCTGATACGCTAACGGATTCTGCAGGAAGAGGGGAAATACCAGAAAGAGAACAAAGCCGATGACCAATGTCAGCAGCAGCCAGCTGACGGCTCCTAGATGCTTGCCGGTGCTCAGCCGGTCAAAGACGCCCATGATAAATAGTGCAACGGCCAGAATCACCCAGATAAACACGTGGATAGTTATCAAAATGTTCTTAATTTCCGATTCCGGAATAAAATAGAGCAAGCCTTGAGAAATTACAAAATCTAAGGCAAAGGCGAATAATACTAAGCTTATCTTCAGGCCGGGCTCGGGCGTGTAGTGCACGGCAATAAAGAAGAAGACCCCTAAGACTAAGCTGATGAGCAAAGAAATCAGGGGATCGTACGCTATATAATTCTTGATGAGGAGAACGATGACACTAAGTATGATCAAGGTAATGTAAACGCCCATACCGGAAGATTCATGATGGGTGGTTGAATTTCCGGAACTGCCCAACGATGGCCAAGAAAATGATTTTCCGGTGGGTTTATTATCTTTAGTCGTTCCAGTTCTGGCCGCTTTTTCCCTTTCCTTGGCGGCTTTTTCTTCATCTCGGGCAGCTCGTCCTTTCTCTTCAGCAGCTCTTTCCTCTTCCCGGATTACTTCCAGCGCCCGCGCGGAGGTCATAGCCGGGTCTGCTGCTTTTAGTTCTTTAATCCGCTGGAAGCGTTTATATCTCTGCGTTAGTTCTTTCTGCTCATCATCAGCCATCGCGTACCTCTTTTTAAGATACAGAACATAATTATCCCTGCCTATAAAAAGCTTACTGGCATTTGGGTTGTAAAGTAAACACCACCAAAATATTAATAAACACACTGCAAATTATAGGATTATGAAAATACATGTGGTTGAGACTTTAAAGCTAACCCCTGAACAAAAAATTAAATTAGATAAGCTTGGGAAAGTAAAATATTTTGAAGAACTACCGGATGTTAATGAGCTTCTGAAACGTTCTAATGGTGCTGATGTCCTTGCAGTAGATTTTGCGCCTATTGATCTAGCCATTCATAAGATGAAACCGGGCGTGAAATTAATATCTCTGCCATTCACTGGCGTTGGGTTTCTTCCATTAAAAGAAGCTGCTACAAAAAACATTAAAATTGCAAATTCTCCGGGATTTTCTACGGAGAGTGTAGGGGAGTTTGGAATAGGTTTGATGCTTGCTCTGGTTAGAAAAATCTATGCTTTCGCCAGAGACGAACCAAAACCACAAGTGGAAATGTGTTTATATGGAAAAACCATAGGAATACTTGGGGCTGGTCGAATAGGAACATACGTTGGTAAAGTAGCAGAAGCTTTTGGAATGACAGTTATTTTCTGGAAGCGCGGAGACAATTTATTAGAAATTCTTACAAAATCTGATGTTGTTTATTGCGCTTTGCCATTGTCAGAAGAGACAAAAGGATTATTGGGAAAAAGAGAGTTCACAGCAATGAAGAAAGGGGCTTTCTTCGTAACGACATCACACAATCAGATATATGACCATGATGCGCTCCTAAGAGCAGTGAATAGCAATCTAGCTGGAGCAGCAATGGACGCTGAAGGCACTCCTGAGGGGGATTATAATTCCGTAGTCTACAAAAAATTTAAAGGCCACCCCAAGATTCTCCTAACTCCCCATATAGCTTACAAGACTGAATATGCCATCAAGCGTGGCTATGACGTGATGATTGACAACATCGAAGCTTTTGTAAAAGGAAAGCCACAGAATATAGTGAATTAACAACTAATTGATATGTTTACTACTTAACATAATCGAATCATGTACAAAGATTGAGTCCGTTACTATAGAAAAAAAGGAAAAATAGCCTTACTTCACCAAACTCACTTTCAACTCCCGTATTTCAATCGTCTTCCGGGGCTTGATCTTGAGCGCATTATTGCCATCAACAACGTCCCGGCTCAAATCCACCACCAACGAGCTTTCCCGAGTGTCAAAATCGCGCACGTGACCATTGAAGACAAACTCGCCGTACTTGCTCGATGCCACATCCACAAAATTAAACTCTAACCGCACCCGCTTCCGGCCATTCTGCACCTCGCGGTACTGCTCATGAGACAACTCAAAATAATACGTAGGGAAATCTAACTCTTTAAGCTGAGACTTCACCAGGATATGTGAGATGTAATACGAACCTCTTTCGGTGCGGAAGGTTAGATCATTCTCACCGGCATGCACTAATGCCGGAGAAAACTCAATAGGAATTAACGCCAGATCACAATCCGGAACTGCTCCATAGATTTCATTGCCGTTCACGCCGATATGTAATGGACCTACTTGCTCAAAATTGCAGTCCGCCTGAAATTTCAGCGTAACCTTCTCTACGTTGTTCTGCTCCGTTTCAGAAATGAGGAAGATGCTGCGGGACGATTGGGCATCTAAACTCGTAATGTCCGCCACCACTTTAATGTCTTCCAGAGAAATGTCATTGGCCGCCCAGAACGCTAATCCAGGAGAAGAGGCCCGGAAAATGAGTTCATTATCCTTTTCTAAACTATTCCTGGGAAGCGTGATGGGACCATCCACCTTATCGCCATTAAATATTTCTTCGCCATTTAACGTTATAATTAAACGCCCTTCAAACGTATCGGTGGAAAATGCCAACAGCACATTATCAGTATTGGGGAGATCATTTAATACAAAACTGAGGCTGCTCTTCTCTTCCGAGAATACTCCCCGATGGAGATAGGCAATATTTTTCTCAGCAATTATTTTGCTCTCGGTGCGGGTATAGAGATTGATAACTGGGATGGGATGCTCAATATCCTGCTGGCCGAGGTAATCTATCCGTCCCGGCGAAGCCGTTAACAGGGTTTCTTCCGCCGTGGCGCTCTGAATCGAGGAGGCATTGGAAGTGGACGTCGTTTTCTCTCCGAGCAATTCGGCCCGCTCTTGGGGGGGTATAAGCACGATAAACATGATAAGCACTCCCAGAATGATGGCTAACAGGATGGCTGCCCCTGCCGCTTGGCCTCGTTGCTGCATAAAAGGAAGAGAACATTTGTCATATATAAAGTATTCTGTTGTGGGGAAGACCATGGTGCAAAAAAAGCAGAAAGTACAGAGAACCCTTGCCTAAACCTTTTTATAACCACCATACTTTAAAGCACCGATGCATCTCATCCATTCCGATTTCAAAAAAGGCCTGGTCAAGCTGCGCCTCACCGAACCCGAGGACTTATGGTATCTGAGCCAGCTCATTGATCCCGGAGATTTGCTGACGGGAAAAGCTACCCGGAAGATTAAGATAGGGACGGGAGAAAATGCCAGCACCACCAAAAGAACCTTTACTGCCACTATTGAAGCGGAAACGATAGAGTGCAGTGACACGGCAGTGCGGGTTAATGGCAAGTTACGGGAAGAACCGGAAGACATCCCCAAAGGAAGCTATCAGGCAATTGCCTTGGAAGAAACCAGTGAATTTGTTCTGCAAAAGAGTTCCTGGGCCGCGTACCAAAAGCAGAAACTGCAGGAAGCCACCGAAAAAAAGTACACCTTCCTGCTCTGCCTGCTGGACCGGGAAGAAGCATTAATGGCCCTGACCAAAAAGTCAGGGTACGAAGTCTTGCTCCAACTGCACGGCGATGTTCCCAAAAAAATGAAAGGTTCCCAGGCAGGAGGAAAATTCCAGGAAGAGATTATTGCAGCGTTAGATACCTACGCCGGCCGATATACTCCGGACAAAATTATTCTGGCCTCACCAGTGTTTTATAAGGAGGATCTGCTCCAAAAGATTTCTGCCCCGACACTGCGGGAAAAGATCGTCTTGGCCTCCTGCTCCGACGTCAGCATCAAATCGTTAGATGAAGTGATGACCTCACCGGCATTAGCACAAACGCTGCACTCCTCCCGGCTGCGCCAGGACAAAGTGCTGGTGGACGAACTCCTGCATGAGATCAGCAAGGATAACTTGGCAATCTATGGGTGGAAGGAAGTGCAGACTGCAGTGCACGCTGGAGCAGTTCGTATCTTGCTCTGCACCGATGGCTTCATCCGCATCAAGCGGCAGGAGAATGCCTATGAACCGCTGGATCAGCTGCTCAAAAAGGTCGATGCTTTAAAAGGAACTATCTGTATTCTCTCCTCCGCAGATGAGAGCGGGAAAACGGTAGATGGCGTAGGAGGCATTGCGGCGCTGCTACGGTATAAAATGGAGTGGTAAGGCTTTTGTTTCATCGAAAACCCTCTGGAAAATGTCGCCATCGCCTTATTTTTCGGCCTCCATCATCCATCATTCTTCAAAAACCTATATGATGTAAAACCACAACCTTTTAATAGTAGTTTATTTTATTTATAGGTTAGTAACAAAAAGGATTTATTACATAAACAAAAAAAGGGGGGTTTGAAAAATGATTGTAAAAGACGAGTTGTTAGTAAAATTGCGCCGGTTCTTTGATTTGAACCTATACGAAGTCAAGCTCTGGAGTGCTTTGCTGAGCCGAGGAGTTTCCACCGCCGGGGAATTGTCTGATATTGCGGACGTGCCAAGATCCCGAAGCTATGACGTTCTGGAATCGTTGGAGAAGAAAGGGTTTGTAATCATGAAATTGGGCAAGCCCATCAAGTACATTGCCATTCCCCCTAATGAAGTGGTGGACCGCGTGCGGAAAAACATGCAGCTTAACTCTCAAGAAAAGATCCGCCGGCTGGAAAGCGTGAAGGGCTCTCCCCTGTTAACGGAACTGGAAACATTGCACACGCAGGGAATAGCGTTGGTGGATCCCGCCGAGATGAGCGGCTGCCTGCGCGGGCGAAGCAACGTGTACAACCACCTTGATTATCTGATTAAAGAATCCAAGAAAAGCGTCAACATCATGACCACGGAAAAAGGATTCATGCGCAAGATGGAAGGGCTGCGGTCTAGTTTGGAAAAAGCCCGCAAGCGGGGCGTCCGAATCCGCATCTCAGCTCCGATATCCAAAGACAACAAGAACGTTGCAGACGGCCTCAAAAACGTGGCAGAAATAAAACATAATAGCACCGTTAATTCGCGGTTTGTCACGGTTGACGGGCAAGATGTGGTGTTCATGACCATGAACGATAAAGACGTTCATCCCAGCTATGACATTGGGGTCTGGGTCAAAACGCCCTACTTTACATCGGCGATGGACAGTCTCTTCAACTCAGTGTGGAATACCAAATAGATTTTTTTATTTTTAACTCTTATTTTTTTCTCTTTATTGTATTCACTTTTTCTGCATTTTTTGTATGATAAACCAAGAGTTACGTTTATAAATTAACGGGCATTCTTTGCCTTCATGGAACTCCAGAGCATCGTAGCGAAACTGCACCCGCTCGAACGGGCAGTCCTGCCGGCGCTAACCTCTGCCAAAGAAGTGGCAGCTATTGCCAAAGCGGTTCATCTGCAAGACGTCGAAGTGATGCGGGCCTTGCAGTGGCTGGAGAATAAAGGAATTCTTACCCTAACGACTCAGGGCCAGAAAATAATGGATTTAGGCCGCAATGGCATAAAATACCAACGGGAAGGATTGCCGGAGAAACATTTTCTGGCCGCATTATCAGAAGAGTTTAAAGGCCTCAACATCATCATCAAGAAATCAAAACTAAGTAGGGAAGAAGTTAATGCCTGTATTGGCGTGCTGAAGAAGAAAGCCGCCATTGAGGTGCAGCAAGGGGAGATGCTGCAGATTAAAATTACTCCCCTGGGAATGAAGCATCGAGAAGAACGAAGCATGGAAGAAGAGTTCCTGCAGCAGACCTTTCCCCTGCCGCTGAAAGAAGCCGAAGCGCGGTACCATGCTGTCGTTGAAGAATTGCTACGGCGCAAAGATTTCTTAACGGTCGAAGAGCATAAGACCATAACGGCCGCGTTAACGGAGTTGGGAAAGAAAGTGGTAACTATGGATACCAGTTCGGAAGTCATCAACCGGCTCACCGGAGCGCAGCTGCGCAGCGGCTCCTGGAAAGAAAAAACGTTTCGGGCCTACGATGTCGAAAGCAATGTTCCGCGAACATACGGAGGCAGAAAACATTTTGTGACCCAGGCAACAGAGTATGCCAAGCAGGTCTGGCTGGAGATGGGATTTAAAGAAATGGCTGGCCCAATGGTTGGTACTTCCTTCTGGTGTTTTGATGCCTTGTTTGTGCCGCAGGATCATCCTGCCCGAGAGATGCAGGATACCTTTTTTCTGGGTGGAGAGTTGGAAAAAGGAGAACTTCCTGAAAAAAAGCTGGTGCAAAAAATAAAAGAGGTCCATGAGCACGGCAAAGGCGCCGAGAGTAGCGGCTGGCAGTATTCCTGGAATGAAGAGGAAGCCCGGCGGAATGTGCTGCGAACCCATACTACGCTGCTGTCGGCCCAAACCTTGGCGACGTTGAAAGAAGACAATTTACCGGCAAAATTTTTTGCCTTGGGCAAGAATTTCCGCAATGAAGCGCTGGACTGGAAGCACCTGTCAGAATTCAATCAGACCGAAGGGATTGTGGTAGATAAGGACATCAGTTTCCGGCACTTGCTGGGATATCTGAAGCAGTTCTTTCGCAAGATGGGCTTTCCGAAAGCACGATTCCGTCCAGCTTATTTTCCATATACGGAACCAAGCATTGAGATTGACGTGTTTCATCCGCTGAAGAAAGAATGGGTAGAATTGGGGGGAGCCGGGATTTTCCGGCCGGAAGTGGTGGTGCCGCTGTTGGGAAAAGACATCCCCGTCTTGGCCTGGGGGCCGGGATTTGACCGGATTATATTGGACTATTACTCTATTACAGATATCCGTCAGCTGTACCAAAACGACCTGCAGCAGCTGCGGGAAATGAAACTGTGGTTAAAGTAAAAAAATAATAATAACATAAATAATAAAAAAAAGAATAATAAAAACAGCGATTACAGCAACATGCCCACCATAACCCTAAACAAAAGAGTATTTGAAGAACTGGTCGGAAAAAAATTGCCACTGGAGCAGCTGAAAGACCGCATCAGCATGCTGGGAACGGATCTCGAGAAAATTGAAGGAAACGAGATTGTGGTAGAGATATTCCCCAACCGCCCGGATATGCTGTCAGAATCGGGATTTGCGCGGGCCTTCTCCAGTTTCATTGGCGTCAAAACTGGATTACGGCAGTACGAAGTAAAAGACAGTGGGCAGAAAGTGATCATAGAACCGTCCGTTAAAGACGTTCGTCCCTATACTGCCTGTGCCATCGTCAAGAACATGAACTTAGATGACGAAAAGATTCAGGAAATCATCCAGATCCAGGAAAAGCTGCACCTCACCTATGGCCGCAACCGCAAAAAGGCCGCCATTGGCATCTATCCTTTGGACAAAATTTCTTTTCCGATCAGTTACCGGGCAGAAGTTTCGGAACAGATACGATTCTGGCCGCTGGATAGCACGGAGGTTATGACTGCGTCGAAAATTCTAACGGAGCACAAAGCGGGAAAAGAATACGGGCACTTGCTCACCGGACAGAAAAAATATCCTCTCTTCCGCGATGCGCTGGGAGAAATATTAAGCATGCCACCCGTCATTAATTCCCATTTTATTGGCCGAGTCACGCCAGAAACTCAAGCGGTCTTTATTGAATGTTCCGGCTTTGACTTCCGCGTCCTGAGCATCTGCCTAAACATTATTGTAACGGCCTTGGCCGATCAGGGCGGAAAAATACTTTCGGTGGCCCTAGAGTATGGAAAGAATACTGAAGTTACGCCTCAACTCCATCCGATGAAGATGAAATTAGATTTAGCCTACATCAACGCCCGTCTGGGATTAAAACTGTCGGAAAAAGAAGCCGCAGCCCTTTTGGCCCGCATGGGCTATGGGTATGAGCACGGCACCGTGTTGGTGCCTGCATATCGGGCTGACATATTACATCAGGTAGATTTGATGGAAGACCTTGCCATCGCCTATGGGTATGAGAATTTTGAGGAAGAGATCCCCCAGGTCTCAACCATCGGCGAAGAAGATAATCTTGAAAAATTTTGCCGGAAGGTGCGGGAAGCGTTGATGGGCCTGGGCTTGCTGGAAGTCAAGAATTACCATCTGTTGATGGAAGAGCAGCTGAACCAGAATATGAATTGTTCCCGGCCTTTAATCAGCTTGAAGAACGCGGTGGGAGAACATAACCATCTCCGCAATGCTCTCCTGCCGGGATTACTGAAGAACCTAGCCGAGAACCAGCACCACCAATACCCGCAGAATCTGTTTGAAGTAGGTAAGATTTTTCAGCGGGGAAAAACTGACACCGGAGTAAAAGAAATTACTTCTCTCGCTATGGTGCTATGCCATGAAAAAACTGATTTTACGGAAATGCGGCAGCTCCTCGATGCGCTGATGGTTAGTCTCGGGTTGAAAGCGGTGATAAAAGAAAGCCAGCATCCCAGCTTTATCGAAGGGCGTCTGGGCACGATTTTGGTTAATGGAACGGAAATTGGTGTGATGGGTGAGATCCATCCGGCAGTGCTGGTTAATTGGGAATTAACGGTGCCGGTGGTAGCATTAGAGATTGATCTGGAGAAGATAAGTGCATCATAGAAAAGATTAAAATTATTTCTTCCCTTTCGCTGCTGCCGGAACCTTTTCTTCTTTTTTCTGTGGTTTTGGTGATTCTTTAACCTGGGCAGGCGACTTCTCTTTAACCGTCCGCTGCCGACGGGGGCGTGGAACTGCCGCTTTGGCATGTGTCTCCCAGACCGGAAGACCGTGTTTCTCAAATGCTTTCGTTACGTCCGCATGGCTGGCGCCTTTCTTCAGCGTAAGAACCTCTGCTAAGGGTTCCAGATGCTTAATATTCACTTTCTTTCGGCGAGTAGAACCGTCAACTAAAACATAAACATTATCGAGCTGCTCCACCACCACGCACTTCAATCCACTATCCCGGCCGGCAATTTTAACACAGAGCCTGCCCACCGTAAAGAGACTCATGCTGCACCTCTGGCTTTTCGTTGAACCAACGCCCGAGTGCAGGCAGAACAAAACATCCCGCCATAGGGCCGCTGCGGCCGTTTGGCTGTTTTAGGGATATTTCTCATAATGGAATTAATCTCCCGCGGAATTCCCGCGAGGGGCTTATGGCAGCTGGCGCAGTGCGCCCGGGACGGCTTGCGCCGGCGGTACTGCAGGACGGTTCTACTGCCTGGAGTTTTAACAAAGACTCTCCGCAGTCGTCGGGATCGAAACATTCCTCGTGGCATGATGATTTCCTCCTAATATCTTATGACATAAAGCACTCAGAAAAGCAAAGATCTGAGTTACCTCAAGATCATTCCCTGTGGGGATGATGATATAATTCCCGGAACGATGGTGATTTATAAACTTTTCTCTAATACACCTTAAACACTTTCCTCAGCCCCAAGCTAAAGACAATCGAGAGAATAATATACAGGCTTAACCATCCCGGATGCCAGCCAAAGAATTCTACCTCGCCTAATGGGCGCATCTTGTTGTAATTTATCTTTATCTGTTCAATATCCGAATGCTGGTAGAGCGTAAACGGCTCTTCATACTTCAGCTCATTGGTAATAAACACCTTCTTGCTCTGGGAGATGCTGCCCAATTGCACCGTCAGGAAATGATCTCCGGCAGTGCTCTTCAGGTTCCAGGTAACAGTGCTGGCGACGGGCTGCTTTGCGGGTGAACTCAATTCCGTGCCTTCGTCAGCAATCAATTCTGCCTCTCCGGTAACCCCTTCCTTAAACAATGCGGTGATACTATAGGTCTCGCCGGGAAAGATAGGCTCATACGCCAGATGGGCATTCATCCAGCCGAACAGAAGAATGATCGGTAAAATAGTGATAAAAGTAGCTTTAAGTGAATGTTTCATGTACTCAAAATTCTTCTTCATGGCTTCTTTTTGAATCTTCATCATCTCCTCTGGTTTATCCCGCAGTTCTTTCATTCGTTTCTGGGACTCTTTCTGCTCTTCTTTCAGTCGTTTCATCTCTGCTTGATTGGTGAAGAACTTATAGACCACGATGATGATCAATGAAATTATTAAGGAAAGGATGAAGATGGCCCAGAAGGGGCCTAAGGCAAGTACTGGATTTAATACCGGGTCTAAAAAAGCCATAGCCGTATGTTTTAGGCGGGGGATTTAAAAACGTTGTGGAGGAAGAGGTGAAAATGCCCGAAAGACCTTCTTGATTATACCCTGCCCAAGATTTGGTCGCATAAGTTTTATAAATGATCCTGAAGAACAAAAACCATGGCCGCGATAACCTGGGATGATTTTGAAAAAGTAGAGTTAAGAGCCGGGACTATAATCCAAGTAGATGATTTTCCAAAAGCAAAGAAGCCAGCCTACAAATTGGTGATAAATTTTGGTGATTATGGCCTTAAAAAATCAAGTGCGCAAATTACCGCACTGTACAAAAAAGAGGAGTTATTGGGGAAGCAGGTTCTATGCGTCACCAATTTTTCGCCAAAACAGATTGGTAATTTTATTTCAGAAGTGCTTACCACCGGATTTATTTTAGATGATGGAAAGGTCGTTTTAGCGATCCCGGAAAGAAAAGTTAAGAATGGAACAAAGTTAGCTTAGGGCAGAGTTTACTTTTACTCCATAAACTTCCGCATCATCGGATGCATGTCCATCATGTGCTGCTTGGCAATCTCTTCATACAGCTTGTACACGATCATCACCATCAATAAGATGCCCGTTCCCTGCGACAACGCACCGGTTAAGTCCGCCAGCGCTGCCAACAACCCCACGGCCGCCCCGCCAACGATGGTCAAGGGCCAGATGTACCGGCTTAATATCTTCTCCAAAACCCGCTCATCCCGGCGGAAACCGGAAATCTGCAAACCTGATGACAAAATCTGCCGGGCCTGAGACGCGGCATCCATATTAGCAGTTTGCACCCAGAATACGCCGAACATGATCGAGCCGCCGACCATCAACAAGGTATAAATAAGCGCCTGCCCCAGCTGGGAAAACGTAAAGCTGCCTTGGATGATATTCTGAACAATATCTGGGGAAGTGACCCAGTACACCAGGCCGCTGATAGGCGTATTGCCGGAAAACGTTCCCAAGAGGGGATAGCCCCAGCGCTCCAGCAACGTCGCAAAGAGCTGGATATTAGCCAGTAAGGCCGCCACCAAAATTACCGGGATATTAGAGGTATAAAAAAAGTTAAGCGGCCAGCGGATGCCATAGCCCCGGACCCGGCCAAACGTTAACGGAATTTCCACTTTCATTGCTTGACCATAGACCGAGACGGCAAAGACCACGATGGTCGAAATAACTGCCGCAATCTGCAAAGTCGCAGTGGTAATGTCCCCTGCCGTCAGCGACTGAAACAATGCCGGAATGGCCCCAGCGGCAATATCCGGATTAGTGGGAGACGGCAGGAAATTAAAGGCGCGGATGAATATCTGCTGTGCAACTCCCGCAGCGATGAACAGGCTGATTCCCGAGCCGAATCCCCATTTGCTGATGACTTCGTCCATGAACATGATCAAGATGCCGCCCAATATCAGTTGGACAATCAGCACTAATTCCAGCTGGCCAAAGAGCGGCGTTCCCGCTAAGGCCGGGGAAGGCGCTAATCCACCCATCAGCACGTACACGGCCGCTTCAAACAGGATGAAAAAGAGCGATGCAACTTTCTGCAGCCCCTGGAAACGTTTGCGCCCTTCAGCGGAAGTTAGATCCAGCTTTAAGATGCCCGTGCCCGCCAATAATTGCAGCACGATGGACGCGGTCACGATGGGCCCGATCCCCAACGAGACGATGCTTCCAAACGACGCTCCTAAGATGATAGACAAAAATTCAAACTGTTGCAGGGCGTTCTCTCCCAACCCAAACAGGGGAATCAACCCCAGCACAAAAAAAAGGATCAGAATGATAAGAGACCATTTCAGCTTTTCCTTGAAGGAAAGCCGTTTCTGCTTGGGCCCCTGTACTTCCGGAAGATGGGACGTTACGGTATCCAGGAATGACATGGTCGTCTCTTTTTTATTCTTGAACTTTTTGTAGTATTCTCCTCATGAGGTCTTATTGTTCCACGGAGGACACAATCGATCCACCAGCAGCTTTTATTTTTTCTTCGGCCTGCGCGCTGTGCCGGGGAACGATGACTTTCAACTTCAAATGGGTATTTCCAGTTCCCAGCAGTTTCCCGCAATGAATTTTGGTAAGGTCCACCACATAGGTATCGCCTTCTTTAGTTCCCCACTTTTGGACTTTTGGTAAGGTAAGATCACCCACATTAATGATCTTGTACTGCTCCGCCAGCGGATGGCGCACAAAGCCATGCCGGCCTAAATGAAAGTTCTTCAATCCGGCTTTCTTTTGTCCAGCGCGCTTTCCGGTTCCAGCATTTCCCCGGCCGCCCCGGGAACCGGCGCCCCGCCGTTTCTTCCGGCTGCCGCCGCCGTGGGTGACGCTGCCCCGGTACTTAGTCACTTTTTTCCGTCGGTGAACAACCATAATTAAATCATCCTCAGCAATAAATCATTAATTTTCTCCCCGCGATACCCTAAGGCCCCGCCGGCCGCAAAGGCAATCTTAATCCCTTTCCGCCCAAACCCTTTTCGCGGGGGATTCAACCGAAAATAGGATTTGAAATGCTTTTTCCCATAGGTCAGGTAAGGATAGGAATATAATTTGGTGCGGTCCTGCAGCCGCCCGCCATAGGGCAATCCGCGCTTCTCCAGTAATTCCTTAAACACTTCCGCAGTAATCTCCCCCCAGGTCACAAAGTCTTTCACTTTGGCGATCATGCCCCGCAAGGCAGGAGTATCATTAACGATCACGCAATGGTTTTTGCGATGCAAGGTAAGTAGTGCCAATGTATCTTTTATCTGCTGCGGCACTTTGGCTTCACCTCGGACTAAGATCACGGCGAACTTCCTATTTTCCATTGTCTTCATGTCCGCTCCCGAAGTTGCCTTTGCCATCTATGCCTCCACCCCTGACACCGCAACGACGGGTTCTATTTTTTCCATGGTGCTTTTTTTCTCCAGTCGGCCATCAACGATCCCCAGCCGCGGAATGTCTGCCGAAGCGATCTTCATCGTGGATAATTTTCGGAGCGCATCTAACAGCGCATGAATCAGGTTCACTTTGGTCTTGGTCTGGCCGCTGGTCTTGCTCCAAACGTCTTTAATGCCGGCCATGGCCAATATTTTAGCGCACTCTTTCTCGACGCATAACCCTTTTCCTTTCGGCGCCGGCATCAGCTGGATACGGGACGAACCGCATCGTCCTTCCACCGCAAAGGGAATGGAATGGGCCATCTTGCAGTTGCACTGCCAGCTGCCGCAGCCCCGCCGAACGCGGATGACTTCCGTGCGGGCTTTGATCTTGGCTTTATCACGAGCCGGCACCGTTTCCTTGCTCTTGCCTAAGCCAATGCCTACATAACCATCTTTATTTCCCACTAAGGCGCAGGTGGTGAATTGAATTTTATTTCCTTCCTTGGTCTTTTTCTGGGTCTGGCGAAAGATCCGCCGCTGTCCGCCGCCAAACTTTCCTTTGGCCTGGCCAATCAAAAGTAAGTCCTCTTCCAGATTGGGGAGAAGCGTATCGGTTATTTGTGCTTCCATGATGTGCAACCCCTGGGCGAAGATCTGATCGATATCCGTAATGAGTCCTTGCTGTACCTTTTTTCCCAGCTCGGTTTTTGGTTTCCAGACTCGCTCGACTCTGGGGATCTCTTCAATGGGAACGCTTACAACTTCTGCCGGTATTGGATCGTCTGCCATGGTTTATTTCACAATATCATTATTATTTTAATTTCCCCGTCTGATTGATTTTCTCTTTCACCTTATCAAATGTAACCCCTATCGCTGCCGGATCGACTTTTGCCGCCAGATACGCGCGGAACTGTGAACCGGATGATTTACCCGCCTGCTGCGCATACGTTGTGATGTGCTCTCCCCGGATTCTCTCTGGTGCCGGAAAAATATCCACTTCACCGTGAGGCACATCTAAGTTGCCATCGAGCAGCCCCTTCAGGAAGGCATACGCTTTCCCCTTTTTTAAACTTACTTTAAAACCGGTATCTAAGATTGCTTTGGGACAGCCCACGCCGAGAGCTTTCCGCGCCAACAGTAACCCCGTTAGATAGGCCGCCGGAACATTCTTGCCGGAGTAGGGCCAGCCAAGCGCTTTCAAGCTGCCGGAATCAACCGCCGCAATGACCTTATCCCCGACACTGTTGAATTCAATGATTTGGGCAATGATCTTTTGGTTGGTAAACCGAACCACCACTCGGGGAACGCCAGAGGTAAGCATCTTGATCCGTTTAGGATAGTGCGTCTTCTGCATTCTTTTCCGCCGGAACGGTACAGGTTTCAATCGCAGGCGTGCCATGATTATTTCTTTTCCCCTCCGCGTTGTTGAACGAGATGGTGCTCCGTCAAGTATAACTTAATGTGCCGGATATTCCGGAAATAGCCCCCTTTGCTTTTGGCATAGAGCTGATGGTAATCCGCCATGGACAATAATTGCCGCTCCCGTAGCCGTTGGAGAAACTCTCGTTGCGCGCGGATGCGTAATATCCACTGCCGTTTCCGGCCCAATAAGGAATATTTCGGCCCTTTGGCGCTGCCCCGGCCAACCCGGCGGCCTTTCCGCTTCTGCGCACTCCGTTCCCGTGCTCTTCCCCGGGATTGCTGGTTCGTCCCATCTTTCCATATCTTATGCACGGCAATCAGGCCACGGATATCAGAGCGGGTGATGGCTTTACGAATATCCTCCAACGCCTCATCGGCGAACCGAATCTTAGACGGCGCCGTGTTCAGTATCTCCGCTGCTAATCGTTTTTTGGATTTCATGGTCGTGGGGTAATCATCTTTATTGTCGTTTAGTGATGGTCTTGTCAATCATTTCTTTTTGCTCTTCGCGTTTCTGCTCTTCCTCGCTCTTGCCTTCTGCAGCTTTTTCCTCCGTTTTCTTTTCCTGCTGCTCCTTTTTCTTTTTTTCCTCGGCTTTCTTTTTCTTCTCTTCGTCCTTCTGCTGCTTCTGAGCAAGGGATTCCCGGCGCTCTTTCCGCCGCTGCTCATACACTTCGGTCAAGCGAGCCCGTTCTTTACCGGCATCTTTGACGTTCAGCACCCGGATCTTCTTTTCCAAAGCAAAGGCCAACAGCGTCAAACGCTTTTTAGCACCCACCGCGGAAGCGATAACTGCTCCCTGGGTACGGGAATCTATTTTCTGTAATTCAGCGAGTGTATGCACCACAACCTTAGCCAGTCCAGAGGAATGCAATCCCCGCACTGCCCGGGGGGAACCATACCCTGGCGTGGGAAGAACTCCTTTTCCCTGATGATACTGCCGCACCGGGGAATGCCGCCCGCCGGGAAACCGCCATTTCTTTTTAATCCGCGGATAATATCCGGCTTCCTTGATGACAAATCGGGGCTGACGTTTCTTGGTGCGGTTCCGCAGCTCGAGTAAGGATGCCATGGTCAAATGTCTTTTCCTGCTTTATGGATAATGTAACAGCCGTCCTGGAATATCCGCCGGTCGCGCTGGGTGATGCGGCACAAACTTTCAATTCTCGCCGCCATCTGTCCCGCAATATCCTTATCGGGACTGGTAACGGTGATTTCCTTTTCCTTCACTTCCACTGTTGATCCCGGTAAGATGCCCACTTTCCGGGGAACGCTTTCTCCCAGGAAATTCTTGATTACGAACTCCGCGCCAGCGACGGCCACGCTCATGGGGAAGTGGCCGGAACAAATTTTCAGCTTGTAAAGATGCGGTTCCTGCACCCCTTTGACGCTGTTCAGGATATGGGACTCAAACGAGCCCACGATCGTTTTTTCTTTCTTCGTTCCCCGGGACGCCGTAAGCACCACCTTAGTTCCTTCCACCGCCACCGTTACCTTGGGATGCGTAAAGTCTTGCATCACTTCTCCCCGTGGGCCTTTGATGGTAAGCACGCTGCCGTGCAACGTAGCCGTAACGCCTTGGTCCAATGCAATTTCCCGGCGAATGGTATTTTTCATTTTTATTTTTTAATGTTGAGTATTTTATGTTGAGTGGTGTTGTTTTGTGATTATAATGCACGCACGTCAATAACAGTACGCCAACAGCCGCCCCCCAATGGCGTGTTGTTTCGCTTGTGTATGCGTCATGATGCCTCGTGAGGTGGAAACGATCAGGATGCCAAAGTCTTTGGCCGGCAGATGCCGTTTTTCCCACTTCTCAAATTCGTTCCACTTGGTTGAAAATCGGGGCTTGATGACCCCGCAGTTGTTGATGTTTCCCAAGAGGTTAATTTTAAGCGAGCCGCCGCGCTCGTCCACACTCTCTTCAAATGAGCCCAGGTAATTATGCTCATTCATAATCCGCAGGACGGTTTTAATCATAGTCGATGCTGGTTTTACAAGTACCTCACGCTTGCCGACACGTTCTGCATTCAGCACATTCGACAACGTTGCTGCCAAGGGGTCATGTAACATGTTGATATCCTCATTAACTAAATTTTTTGAATCCTAAGCCCACTGCCATCTCGCGGAAACATTGCCGGCACAGGTGCAGGCCATACTTGTTGATGTGGCCTCTAATCCTTCCGCAGTTGCGGCACCGCCGCAGGGATGTGCCGCAGGATCGTTCCTTGGGACTATTGAACTTGACGAACTTTGCTCTCTTGATAGGCTTATGGTCCAGCTGTTTGAACACTTTCTTATAATCGCTATAGGACATAGTTAATGGACCTCCACGCCCAGGCTTCGCGCAAAGGCCATGGACTCTTCTTTGGTGATGCGGTGCGCCTTGCCAATGGGAGACGGCCGAACCTTGCGCCGCGATACCCGAAATCCTGGCCGGCCCAGTGTCACCGCTACTTCTAACCCTAATATTTTCAACTCTGGATCATAACTTAACCCGGCAATGTCAATGTATTCCGGAATGCCAAAGGAAAAATTTCCCGACTGGTCAAAATTCTTTTCCTCCAATACATTTCCTTTTGCTGCTAGCAGGCGCTTCAGCAGCGCATCGCAATCATCCCGGATCGTCACTTTACAGCCGATAGCTAATCCCGGCCGCAATCCCCAACCCGGAATCCTCTTTCGAGTAGTAGTCTTTACCGGCGCCGTGGGAGATAATTTCTGCAGCAGCTGCAGCCCTTTCTTTAACATATCCTCATTCTTCCCGGCACCGATATTTAAGGTAATCTTATCGATCCGGATGATTTTCATAATAGTGGTAGTCATGGTAGTTATGGTGTTGTTCGCAAAGCAATCACTGGTTTTCCGTGCCCCAGGACAAACAAGTACTTTTTCAACGTATCGACATCTCCGCCGTCCGCAGCATAGGTCACTTCTCCCCCTTTTATGCTTTTGAGCACGCCGACGTCACCGGCCCGTCGTCCTCGGGTTACAAAGACCGTCGCTCCCGGCTTTAATGGTAGGATTTCTTTGGCCTGTAGCGAAGGTAAATCTAGCAGCACCGTATCCCCAACTCGGGCAGCGCCATCAAGGAACACGTTCTTGCCGTCATGGAGATTATATTGTATCTTTCCGCCCCGCATGACTGATTTGCCGACAACTTGGCAGGGTTTAAGAGAACTTTCCGTAGCAGTAATCTCCTGCAGCAGCAAACGTCCCTTCTGATCCAGCAGGAAACGATAATTTTTCTTCAGCGGCGTTATGCTGAGCACGTCAAACAGCCCGACAATGTGCCGGTGGTCAGTCCGGCGCACGCCGTCAACTAAAATTTCGCTGCCGTGGATAAGCTTCTTGGCTTCCGCAAGAGTTTTGGTAAGGTGCAGCACATCGCGGATGACGACACCGAGCGGCATACCCATGTCTAATGAATGGGCACCCGGATTAGGACGGAGCACAAAGGTTGTTCCTTTCCGGCTGAAGTTCCATTGTTTAGGCGCCGTGAGCCGTTTTAAGTGATTTTTCATTTTTTACCCTCGCGAGGAGGCATAGGTGGTGATTTGGAGTATGATTTTGATGGAGCAGAGGAAACGTCGCTCTTCGCTGCAGTATTCTCCACACTTACTGGTTTTGCATTCTGGGTTTGAGGCGTGCCTGAACGTTGAGTTGGATTTTTTGATTTCGATTCAACCTTTTGTTTCCGTCGGCGATCGTTGAGATCAAGCTCCACCAACAATAAAGTGGATGGATGCAGCGGAACCGGCACTTTGGAACCATCTTTCTTGACGATTTCCGCGCCAGCAACCCTGACCGTTTCCCGTTTCAGATTGACCGATTCCACGCGTCCCTCTTTCCTTGCAAACCGGCCTCGGCAAATTTTCACTTTATCACCGACGCGCAGTTGCAGGTTACGGAACCCATATTTCTTCCGCAAGACGGCCGAGAGATGGACATGCATCTGCTTCTGGCGCTGATGCAGCGGCGCAGTATACCTAAATTTGCGCTGCTTTCGCGGTTGAATGCTCCGTTTCCAGCTCAGGGTATAGGTTGAATCTTTCATAGGTAACATCACATAGTTAGTAACATCATAACACCATGCTAGCCACTTTTGCCACCGCGGGCCAGCGCTCACTTATTTCCTTGGCAATGGGACCCTTGAAGATAGTTCCCTTTGGGTTCCCTTTGTCATCTTTCAATACTACTGCTGCATTATCCTCAAACTGCACTCTGGTTCCGTCGGGACGACGGAATTCCTTGGCCTGTCGCACGATGACTGCCGGTACCACTGTTTTCCTCATCTCCAATTTCCCTACTTTGACCGAGGCCATGACTAAATCACCCAGGCCGGCGGAAGGTACTCGCCCACGAACCGTCTTATGACCCTTGACGGCCACGATCTTCAGGATCTTGGCGCCGGAATTATCACAGGCGACGACACGTGCCTGGATCGGCAGACTGCGGGTAATTTTGCTTTTGAGCGCTTTCATGGGAGCACCTGGATGATTACGTGGTTCTTGGTTTTACTCAAGGGCCTGGTTCGCGCCACCATTACCTGAGCACCGACGGCAGCATTCAGGCACGCCGGATTATGGACGCGCATGCGCACCCGCCGGACTTCATGCCGCTCGTATTTTGGAAGGTAATGCAGCCGATGCAGTTCGATCGTAGCGGAGTGATTGATGTCTTTCTTGATGACCTTCCCCTGGACCGTTTCTTTCTTTACCGTAAGGTCTCCGTGAAAAGGACATTTGACGTCCGTACATTCTTTTGCGGGTGCTGAAACACCCAATATGGTTTGTGGCATGGTAATCTTTTGTTTTGGTATCGTTTTTTATCGTTTATTTTTATGTTCTTTGGTTTTTATGTTTGATTTTTTGTTTTCTTTGCCGTTTTTTGTTGTGAGTGATTATTGATTCCTTCTTTGCTTCTTGCTTACGTTCAGTTTCCTTTAAGCCGCTCGTGCGGCGCCCGGATCAGCTCTTTGCCGTTCAGGATCCGCCCGGATGTTGACAGCCGGAAGGTAATGGCATTCTTCAGCAGCACCGTGGACTTTCCGTCGTGCTCGATGACCAGCGTACTTTTGGTCTCATCGACGATTGTGCCCCGCAACCCCTGCAGTTGTTTGTTGGTGGACTGGATAACCTTGATGGACTCTCCAATCAGCTCCCGGGGATACATGCGTGCCATGTTTTCACCGCCATGTGCCATGGCGATAATTATTGGACCTCAATGGTCTCATCCGGGAAACCCAGCTCCAGCAAGATGCTTTTCGCCCGGGCTTTATGGTCCCCCTGCAATTCCAGCTGGTCGTTCTTGGCCGTTCCGCCGCAGGCCAGCTTGGTTTTGAGCATCCGTAATATGTCGTCGATGTTAGCTTCTTTGTTGATGCCGATGATGATGGTATATTTTTTTCCGAATTTTCGCTTCTCCACCAGCACCGTTATCTTTTGCTGCTCGCGGGCGATGGTTTCGCAGACGCACAGGTCTTGGGGTAATCCGCACTGATTGCATACTCCGACCATGGCGTTATTGAACCACCTCGTGCTGATGCAGCAGGGCCCGCATCCGGGCCAGGCTCTTTTTGATCTGCTTCAACTTGCCGGGATTTGCCGGCGCAGTGCCGGTGGATACTTGCGAATTAAGTTTCATGAGTTCTTTTTTCATTTCCCGGCTGCGTGATTTTAATTCGTCGGATGACAGCCCTTTCAGCTCTTTCATTATTTTACTCATGGGGATGGCTCTGCCGCAGCAGCCTCTGTGGATGGTTCTGATACGGTACTTTCCGGCACGGGATTTTCAGCAACGGCCGCCGGTTCTTTCTTGGCTGGTTTTTTGCGTGATGATTTCCGTTTCACACTTCCTTTTTTCTTGGCCACGTCGGGGGAAGCAACAACCTCAGCAACCTGCACCGGCTCGTCCAGGATGTCAATGTGATCCGGCAGTTGAATATCCGGCGGCATGATCGCTACCTTTATACCGATTATGCCGCTCTTCAGCAACGCCGCAGTTTGCGCTTTACGAACCCCGGCGACCGCGATGTCCCCGCATTTTTTCAGATACCCTTGATAAAAGCGCCAGCTCTTAGCTCGGGCACCGGGAAGCTTTCCGGAAATGATGACTTCGATTCCCAGCGCACCGGAATTAATGACATTTTCCATGATCTTATGCCCGACGCCTTTGAAACGTGCTGAGCCAAAACGCTCCAACGATGTCGCTATTTTCTCCGCCACAATATGGGCATCGAGGAAGATGTCCCGCACTTCGGCAATCTCAATCTGCGGATTTTCCAGGTTAAATTCTTTCTTGAGTATCCGCGTAAGGTCCTTGATGTTAGACCCTTTCGAACCGACCACTAAACTCGGCCGGGAGGTATGGATAATAATTTTTTCCCCCAACGGAATTTTTTTAAGCTTGATTTCGGAAATGCCCACATTATTGAGTTTCTGCTGGATGAATTTCTTAATGTAAAACTCCTTCGTCTTCTGGGCAATGAATTCACGCTCAATCATGGTGTACCGTCCGATTTTTTTCCTTCCGCAGCCTTTTTCTCAGACGTTGGTTTATTGCTTTTGGATTTATCAGCTTTAATTTTGGCACTCCCTTCCTGCACTTCAATCTCAATGTGGCTGCGCTTGTGGCGATGGCGTAGCCGTCCTCCCGAAAACGGCGTAGAGGCTTTGTTCACCACCAATTTGGTAATCTTGAGGCTGGAACTGTTGAGCCCTTTCACCTGGGCATTTGCTTCAACGGCTTTGACAAGCCGCAGCATGAACCCGGCTGCTTTCTGGGGAAAACGGCCCGCACCAATGCCCGGCTTATGCCCTAAATCTTTAGTGAATCGGCGATAGGGAACTGCCCGCCGCAGGGCGATGACTTCCTCCAACATTATTTTAGCCCGCGCCGTGCTGTGGTAGCGCAGGTAATTGCTTAATTCAATACCTTGCTTTGAAGAAACCGGAACGTTGAGCGCACGAGCTACCGCAACGGCAGTTGTCGTGTTGTTTTTAGGGTTCATGGTTATCGTGCGGAAATCGCCTTGCTTGATCTGGTAGCGCCGATACCAGCGGAGCTATGCGTTACTGGCTTTCTGGTCATGGCAAACTCGCCCAGGTAATGCCCCAGCATATCGGGACTTATGCTGACCGGTTCCCAGTCTTTGCCGTTATGGATGCGGAACATTTTACCGACCATGCTGGGCAGTATTACCATGTCCCGGCAATGGGTTTTGATGTTATTGTCGCCGGCAGCAATGCGCCGGAGCAGGCTTTTCTGCGCCTCTGTAAATCCGCGCTTTAAGGAGCGTCGCGATCTTGCGGGAACGAGCTTCATGAAGACGTTGACATCCAGCCCTGTAAGTTCTGATTCCGTTTTTCCATGCCAGGTATATTGTTTTGCCATGTTATTTTAATAAGTACCGTCTATTTGCGTGAAGACCATACGGGAACCATCCCTATACCGAAGTTCTTCCCGTTCAACAACAGGAGAACCAGATTCGCAACGATAGATAGTTCTTTTTGCCGGCCATAATGCTTCTTGATGTAGCAGGATACCAGCAATATGGTATTGTTTGAAGTTCATTTCTACAGTATTATATGTCTGGGCACCAGATTCACAACTTTTGCCGAGATGCCACGTAGCCATCTCTGTTTTAGTAGTACAACTACCTAATAGGCCTGTGATTCCCAATCCTGTTACAAAACCAATCCTTTGAAGTAAGTCTTTCATAGTTATCGTTTCCTTCCCGTCCGCCGTGGCGCAATTTTCCCCACTTTCCGTCCTGGGGGTGCGCTACGAGGTGATTGCGTCGGCCGGCCTTTGATGTGCGAGCTGCTGCCGCCAAATGGATGATCGACTGCGTTCATAGATACCCCACAGACACGAGGATAGAGCTTATTGCGCGCCCGCATCTTCAGGGCTCGAGTACCCGCTTTCAAAAACGGCTTGTCTAATCTCCCGGAACCAGCGATGATGCCAATGGCAGCACGGCAATCCCCGCCCAAAGTTTTTTCCTTGCGTGACGGAAGTTTTACGCAAACTGTTGCATCGGTCTTGGAGACAATGCGGGCAAAGCAACCAGAGGTCCTGACTAATTTCCCACCGTCACCCGGGCGCAGCTCAATATTATGAATGAACGTTCCTTCCGGGATGCTCTTCAGGGGCAAGACGTTCCCTTCCCGAATCTCCACTGCCCCCACTATCTGTAATGAATCGCCAATCTTGATGCCTTCGGGGGCTGCCGTCAGTGCGGTCTCACCCGATGTACAGGCTATTTCCATCAATGGTGCACTGTGCGCCGGGCAATGGACAATATCGGTGACGATGCCGTTGCTTGCAGCATGATGTATTGGCCCAACATAGCGGTGGCCGGGGGTGCGATAGGTGTTCGTTCCCCGTCCCCGTCGTTGTTGGATAAGTCGTTTTCCCATAGTGTACCTAGATTAACCCCAATTCCGCGCTGACGTCCGAGGCCAGGCTGCCTGGAGCCAGCTTAACATAGGCCCGTTTCTGCCCCGTGAACGCGTTTTGAATATTAACTTTTCGCACCTTGACTTTAAATAACTCTTCCACGGCCTTCTTGACGTCCTGTTTGGTGGAGTGGGCATTGACTACAAAGGTCAAGGTATTTTCAAACTCAATCTGGCGGATGCTCTTCTCCGTCGAGAGCGGAAAGAGAATGACCTGATAAGGATCAAATAAGGGCTGGGGTAACGACTGATGCTTCCGGGAAACCGGTGCTTTGTCCGCAGCTTTTGTTGATTTCATGGTGTATTAAAAAATTTATGTTTCTGCAGCGCCTCAATGGCCTTTTCAGTCCACAAGGTGGCCCGTCCCGGACTTCCTCCAGGAGCTAAGAGTTCCGCATTCAGGCTCTTGGCAATGGCAATATCAACCCCAGGAATATTCTGGGCTGCGGTCATTAAAGGACAGGACTCGCTGACGACGATGAGCAGGCTTTTCTTGCGCTGATATGGACGCCCCCGGAGTTTTCCGATGCCGGCGCGGATGTTCTTATATTCTCCCCGCACTAATTCCTCGTGAAAGCCCAGTTTCTGCAGGAACGCTTCGACATCTTTCGTTTTAGCCATGGCCTCGAAAGAAGAATCAATCAGGAAAGGATAAGGTAGAGGTATCTTATGCCCGCGCTGCCGAACGACGTCAGCGTTAACGGTGGCGGCAATGGCCGAGCGGATGGCTTTTTGATTTTCTTTGAAATTTATTTTCTGTACCCGTATTTTCCACGGTTTGGGAGGATGCGCCCGCCGTCCTCCTCTGGTCTGCGGTGAAAATGCACCCGCCCAGTTAAAGCGCGTTCCCCGACGGGAAAGTATCTTACGATTGACCCGGCTGATACCTAAGCCATAACTGCCCCGGTATTTTCGCCGGCGCTTACTCAGCTTGGAGGAATGACGCAAACCTGCTTCCTGAGATGACCCATACGGCTGCCGGGAACTGCTCTGCAGCGCATGCACTGCCCGCCGGATTAAATCCGGCCGATACGCTTCCTGGAATTGAGAAGGCAATTCTTTCTCGCCTCTCTTGACATTCTCTGCCGTAAGGATGGGAAGTTTCATGGTTAATGCCGCCGCGAGAGGTACGTTATCTCTGGTGCCTCCGTGGGTATATTAGTATCAGGACGAAGCGCGTGCGTTAAGAAGACGGCCCGTTTCTTGGGTCCCATGACCGAGCCTTTCACTAAAAGATATGGGTTCTTTACCAGGCCATAGCGGATGAATCCTCCCATAGGATTGACTTCATTTCCCTGTGCGCCAACTTTAAGCACGTGTTTGTTATATTCTGTTCGACTATGAAAGCCCATCTTGCCAGCCTGGGCGACGGTAAACTCAACCCGTTTGGGTGTCCAGGAACCTAGGGTGGCAATGCCCCGCTTGGTCTTCTCGGCTTTATGTTGCCGGATGGGAACACCATACCGCTTAACCGTCCCCTGAAATCCTTTGCCGATGGTGATGCCATGGACATCAATTAAATTTCCGGCGCTGACGACATCATTAATAGTAATCTCTTTCCCCAGCATCTCTTGGGCATAGCGTGCTTTCTCTTCCACGGTGCCGCCAATGGCAATTTCCTGCACTTGGGGCCGTTTACTGCCGCTGGCAATTAATGAGGGATGCGTCTGCACGATGAAGCGGAGATCGTCATACCCTTGGATACTCTCAAATGTCTTCCCCGCTTTTTTAGGTAGGGGAAATTTCTGGGCGAGGTGTGCCTCCAGTTTGGGAGCGGTGATAGATGCAAATTTCTGGATGCCGTACCCTGCTCGGCGGTAGAACGCAATGCCGATGACCGTTAATGGCGGACATTCCAGTATAGTTGCGGGGATCATGATTTTTTCGCCTTTCGTTAAGGATTTTGGGCGGTTATCAATAATCATCAGATGGGTCATCCCGGCTTTATAAGCGATAAAGCCTAATGGTTTAGATTTACCGTGGGCAGTCCAAGACCTAATTCTAGCAACGGAATGGCGGGAGCGTTTCCGCGGCCAAAACTGCAAACTTCCCCGTCGTGGATGGCGTACATTACCCATGGTGTTATTGACAACTGCATATAGCTATTATAGAGAGCTATTGACGTTCCGTGTAAGAGCCTCTACCGGTCCGCATCAGAGAAGATTTCCATGATGCTCGCCTTTTCAGGCTGATTCACCCCAGCATTATTGGAAAGCTCGACAGTATATATCGGCTGCCAGTGTAATTCCGGGTACGTGAACCTCTAAACCCGGGGGTTATTTATAAAGATTTGGGTGGAGTTGCAGGGGGATTGAGGATAACGGGAGTTATACGTAATTTTTTATTTGCTGAAAATCTGATCATAGGTGCTTTCGTTTATCGAGGACGAAACGAGTGACTAATTGAAACTAGACATAACGGATGATAAACGGTTCGCTCCGCTCTCGCAAATTTTTACTTACTTTAAAACTGATGGGGGGAATTCCGTAACGATGACTAAACTGAAAACTAACTAAAACGAGAGGGGGCGAGAAAACTAATTATTCTAATAGGAATATATTAATCAATAAAATATTTATATAGGAATACTATTTACACAGATTATGGAGATAAATGATGCTATTCAAAAAGTAAAGCCAAAAATAGAAGAAAGTAAGCTTACAGCAAAGAAGAAAAAAGAAGATGAGGCTAAAAAGGAGAGAGAAGAGGAAAAAGAGTTACATCAACAAAATACACGGCAATTAAGAGGGGTAAAAAATAAATGGTTCTCAAAAAGAGAAGAGTTGGTAAAAGATACTGAGTTGATGACCGGAATAAAGTTCTTAGAAAGTAATGGTGAGTATTTCCACTTATGCTCTGGAAATCACTGGGCAGTATATTTCTGTAGTGATGGAAAATTCAAAATGCAAAGATGGGGGATGTATATGGGTAACGAGTTCATCAGACCAATCACTTTAGAAAATATTTATTTTATTGAACAAAAAGACATAGAAAAAGTAGCTAATCTTGACTTTAAAGAAGAATTAAAAAAACAAATACTTCAACTTGGTACTAAGAAATATGATGATGATGATGAAGATTAACGCACTTTAGAAATGGTTTACTGATACCCACTTACAAAATCCACATTCTTCAGAGGGGGCGGGAATTTCTGTTTCTAAAACTTGAATAGCTTTCTTAAAAATACTTTCAGCGTTTTTGATATTGACTTTAATTTTGACCAAATCAGTATTAAAACAAACATGACCACTCTCTTCAACTTGATGGGGATGATAAAAAACTAAATAAGTATAATCTTCTGTTTCATAACCGTTTTTTCTTAAGAGAAAGTTGTAAATATCCATTTGATCTTGATAATGCTCGTGAGTGTCTTCTTTCAGAGGATAACCTCTTGTCTTATAATCTAAAACAACTAATTTCTTACCTTTTACAAGAATATTATCAATCGCTCCCCTGAAGAGATTGCCTTTTTTATCCGTCCATTGAATTCCTTTAAAATTGCTTCTCCAAACCTTGAGCAATTCTTCGTCATCAAAAAGTTTAACCTTTCCGTTTAACTCTTGAAGTTCTGGCGGAAGTTCTCCTTTTCTCATAAAAGAATCAAAGTGTTCTTTCAGAATCCTATCCATTCCGCTTGGTAAAGAGGGAAAGATTGAATCTGGTCTTTTAATCCCTTTATTGAAATTAAGCCAGAAGCATCTAGGACAATCTTTCAATAAACTTAATGATGATGGGCTGAATTTGTAGGTCATTTTTAACTAAATATAATCTCATTTAATTTTTTTATTTCATCTTCAGTTAGCTTATTCCTTGCATTTGGATTTAGAATAATGTCTCCTTTCAGGATTATTCTTGGATTTGAATCTACAAATACCAATTCTTGTTTAAAATATATTGCTCCTGAAACTATGTCTGTATTTTTATTTTTGTGGGAAAGACTATCTTCTTTCCTGGTCATATACTCGTTGACAACTTTCCCTGTCTTCTTCTCAATTTGCCATGTATAAGCAAGACTCCCTAAGAAAGTGTCTATTAATTGATGTTCATCAATCGTTGAATTACTCCTATCAATTACCACAAAAAACAGGTCTTTTCTTTTACCACTCTCAATCTCTTGTAACGTTTTATTTGCGAATAATTGCCTATATTTTTTATCAATAGTAGAAAATGCCTTATTTTTTAGAGCAACAGCCCCATTCGCCAATCTTAATTCTCTATCCATTTTTGGTCTGGTTATTTCAAAGTAAATATCTCTCTCAAATAGATTAACCTTCAAATCCAAATTTTTATCAGTCCTATTTGGGGGCAATGGTTCTATTGCTTTGATACTTTTATCTTTAAATCTGTTTATAAAAATTAACTCGCTGAAATAATCCCAGAAATAGTTATCGTTGGCAAAATTTTGTTTAATGCTTTTTGTAAGATGTTCTTTCTGTTTATACTTCTCATTCTTTTTCTGCTCAATGGTTGCTATGTCCTGATTTAGTTCATTCAGATATGCTTGAGGCCAGAATTTGCTTCTTGCAAAATCAAGTTTTAATGCTCTATCTAACTCGGAATTTTTTTCAGAAATATTAATGTCATCTAAATTAGGTTGTTCATTTTCTCCTAACCACAAAAGAGGGGTATATTGCTTCTTTTTCTTTGCTTCGCTGATTACATCTTTTGCATATCTATACAGGTCTGGATATTTCTTGAGATTATCCTCAATTTTGGTAAAATCATAATCTTCTTTTCTATTCCTAAACTGGTTGAGAAGTTCTCCTGCGAAATCTATTAAAAAATCATAATCGTCCCTAGTGAATGTTGATTTTTGTTTCCGCTCTCGATATTTATCTTTGTTAAAATCAATGAAACCTCTTTCTTTAGTCCTCTTAATTAAATTATCAATAAGCTTAGTTACAATATCTTTCTTAGTTATGTCTTGGTATACATTACCAATGATTACTTTGTTTAACTCAAAGAAGAGGTATTTCTCCTCTTTATCTGATAAATCTAATTTTAATACTTGATCTAGAGCATAAGCTGTATGGTGTTTGGATAGGGTTTTAAATAAATGAGGGAAAATGATGATATATGATTTTGATTTTTTAGTTTGAATATTTTTATAATTCTCCAAGAAATATTTAGTAAATAGCTTGTTCTTCTTAACAAGTCCTTCTAATACCCAGTCAAAATGCTTTAATTTAAACTCTAAATCTCTATTTAACCAGTAGATAAATAAGTCTGATATTTGTGTGTATGGTTTTGGAAATTTTCTTAACACTTCTACGATTTTATCTATTACCACCTCATCTAAATCTTTTGAATATTCAATAAGCTCTATAATTTGCTTTTGGTTTAGTATGTCCTGAAAAGTTAATCTATCAAAAACTAAGTATGTAATATTCTTTTCTTTTAGTTTCACTAACTCGAGAATTTTACTGTAAAAATAAGTCTTGTTTTTCTTATAGAATATCAAGCAGATATTAGTAAACTCTTGAAGCACTTTCCTATCTTGAGAATTAGATACTTTGTCAAGATAGGAGTAAATTCCCTTTGGTAACTTTGAAAAGTCGTATTTTACTTGTATTGCTTTCAATAGGGAATTTGTTAGGGGGTATTCAATCTTCTTTTTCAAGTGATTTAACAGGGCTTCGTTATTGTTTATTGAGAAGCCGCCCAGCATTAACCCGGAGATTACTTTAAAATCATTATCTTTTGATTTAGTAATTATTCTTTCATAAAGAGAAATAGCAAAATCCGGTTTATTTTTTCCAATATCTTCCAATATTCTTAAAAATGGTCCCTGAGCCATGTCTCTCTTAATCTTTTCATAAATCTTCTCTAATAGTACAATATACTTGTCAGAGCTTTCTGCTAGGTCATAAGCGATTGCAGAAACAAGTTCAGAATAACCCCAGAAATCTGATCCTGTGAGAAAATGCTCAATCAGTTTGTATTTTTCTTCATTAGGTAATTTAGACTTATGACTATTGTAAATCTTTATTTGTTCTTCAAATTTATAGTACTTATCTTTAAGTTCTTCTTTAATCATTTTCCCACCTAAAGTAATTTACTATTTTGTATTTATTGAGTTTACGATTTTTTATTCTGAACAAATTACATCCAGAGCAGAATGGTGATGCTATGGTCTTATAATAATTATTTTTTGATAATTCATGAAGAACAAAGACCATTTGATCAAAAATAAGCTCAGGAGATGAATATCTCTCAATACATTGATTTAAGACATCTTGCTTTTGTTGGATTTCACCAACATCACCAAAAATTAATACAGCATCATTATAAACAGAATAAGAACCTTTGTTAAAATAATTAATTTTGAGACTATTTATATCAATTAAGATGAACTGAATTTCAGAGATATGGATGATCTTTTGTATTTCTTGAATTAATTTCCTATTTTTAAAATTGATCTTACAAAACTTTTTAACTTCCTCAAGATATTCAGAATTACCTGCGCCGGTAAAAACATATTTGTTCTCTATTTGAAATATTTTCTCTGTTTGATTTACCCCTATTGGTCTTTCAGCGATAGATATTGGATAATACTTTTCTCCACCAATATCTATCATATCTTTTATTGAAATGTTGTTGTAATCTATAAGAGACCCAGATTCTTGCCTATCTGCACAAACTAACACTGATTTATCTTTCTTAAGATTTATAACAATAATTGCAGTCATTTTCCAAACTCCTCAACAATCTTGATCTCTTCCGGCGTCAGCTCGTATAATTTGTACACTAACTGGTCAATCTCTTTCTCCAAACGCTTTACTTTGGCTTGTTTGTCAGGATTGTCTAAATAATCATCGTCTTTGGTGATGGAGAGGATTTGGTCGACGAGGTGGATGAATGGTTTTTGCTGGTCAGGAGAAATTTCTTTAATTGGGATTTCTGATAATGGTGCGGAATATAATTCTAATAAATCGCCTTTTCTTTTTCCTTTATAATATAACCAACAAAAATATAATTTTGAATTCAATAGTCCAGTTATATACTTTAAGTTAACATCTTGAATTTTCTTTGTAATAAAGTAAACATCTCTTGAGGCGTACCAAGGGATATCGCAATATGCAAATTTATTCGTTTTTGATCTATAAGGGGTTAATATTTTTTCTGCCTCAAAGTTCATATCTAATCTAGGTGTATTTAATACCCACCAATTACCTCTTCTAAAAGCTCCTCTTAAATTAGCCCCTTTTCTAGACGAAATTTCTGTTTTAAACATAGATAAATACTCATAGATGCCTTTTAAATCAAAGATATTTTCTTTAATTTTCTCATGTAGATACAGTATGTACTGATTTGTACTTTTCTTAAAATAATATTTATCAATATCTGAATTTTTATAAAATGGTTTTAAATAATCTAATTCCTTTTTTGATTTAATTATTTCTTTTACTTTGTCACTAGAAATGACGTAAACCTTATCCATGCTACTTTCTAATCCGATTAATGTGTTGCATATACTTCCTAAGGGAACAGCATTCTTATCTAATACCATTTTAGAAAATATTTGTTGAACTGGATTGTCAAAATTAACGTTGCCACTAACTCTAATGTATTTTTCATCACCTTCAAATAATTCTAATTGAGGAATATTATGATACTCTGTTTCCTCATCTTGCTTGAACAAAATAACATTTAGTATATTGGATGTTGCAAGTCCAGTTCTGTTTACTACAGATGTAATTCCTAAAACAGATTTATTTTTTGATTTTGTAAGAAGAGTTATCATATTATGTTGACCTGCCGCAGATTCAAATACTTTTAATTCATTAAAATTAATTAATTCTCTAATAACTGATCTTTGATATAAGTCAAATCTGAGTTTTTTAGCCCCTAATGCAGTTATAAAATAATTAGTAGTTATCATTGCAATTTGGGCATTATTTCTTGTCAAATTTAGTGCTAAATGAAAAAAGAAATAAAAATAATCCATTCTTCCAAGATAATACTCTTTTAAATTACCTTTCTGAACCTCAAAAAATACATCTTTATGTTTTCTTTCCCCAACATACGGCGGATTCCCTATCACCACATCAAACCCCGGATTCTCCCTTTGGAACACTTCTGCAAAATAAAGCTTCCATAAAAAGAATGGTTTAGATTTATTCTTCTTATATTCCTGCAATTTCTCAATAGCAGCACTATTTCCCTCTTCTTTAAGCGTCTCTTCAACCAATCCCCATTCTAACTTATCAATCTCTTCTCTTAATTGTTTTTTCAGCTTCCTATTTTGCTCATTGAAGAATTTTCTTTGTAATTCTTTTAACTCTTTTAATTTACGCTGAGATTCTTTTATTCTTTTAGAAAGAGAATCATCTAAAGTAGCTTGAGAAGAAATTTTGTCTTTCCTTGCCTCTAATTCAATTTTCCGCCGTTCTTTTTCTAATTTCTCCAAATCCTTCTCAAAATTTTCTCCCTCGTAATCATCATACAATCTCTTAATTTTCCCACCTATTTCCGACAATTCTTTAGAATAATCTCTCTTTACTTCTCCTAATAACTTCTCATCAAACAGCTTCTTGCCCTCAAATTCCTCCAGAAGTGAATTACCGCACATAATCTTATGGTCTAAGTTTGGCAGCGGTTCAATATTTCTGATACTTTCCTCATCTACTATTAAAGACAGCCAAAACCGCAATTTAGCGATATCAACTGCAGAACTATCAATATCCACACCATATAGGCTGTTTTCGATAGCCTCACGCTTTAATTTGTAAGCGCTCCTATTTTTCTGCTCTTCCGGCTTAAAGAATATAGATAAAATCGACCTGGCTTTAACAATTTCCGTCATCATTCCTACTGGAAAAGCTCCAGAGCCTACCGCAGGATCAACAACTTTAATCTCTTTTAGCAATTTATCAATCAATTCTTTATTTGCTATAATTGATTTAGGGAGATTTAACTTTTCTAATTCTCTATTTATTTCTTCTTCGAATACTTTAATAGAAATTATTCCTTTCTTTAATTTTTCTTGTTTCTTATCTATCTCTTGTAAAACACGAATAGAATTAGCTAGTGTCAAATCCCCTAATTGAATAAATTTTTCAATATCTTCTCTAACTATTTGGGTATTTGTCTCTAAATAATTAATCAGAGATTGCTGACACATATAATGGACAATCTCACGAGGAGTGTAAAAAGCTCCTTTAGACTTCCTGTCAATAACATCTAGTAGATTTTCAAATACTTTACCCAACATTTCAGGATCTACTGCTACCTCTTTTTCTAATGGCTCATCTTCTTTAACGGTAAAATTATAGGTATCAAATGTTTTGAAAATATCCCTAAAGACATCATCGTCCAAATTTATTTTAGTGTCAATCCAATTATAATCATTTATTGGTTCGAATAAACCACCATTAAGAAATGGGATTTTACATTTAAACAAAGTGTGATAACCATCATCTCCTTCTCGGGGATTATTCAAAGCATCATAAAACAATGGTTCCAGAATATCATTAAAGAAATTCTTGTAAGTTATTATGTCTTTATCAAATAATTTCTTCATGAAATCTTTTGGACCAGTTCCCCATTCTTTGTTTATCTTCACACCAAGCCAACCTTTTTTCTGTAAGAAATATAAGAATACTATCTGTCCTAATAATTTCTTAGAAAACTCGGTTGCAGAAATACTTTTCTCTTCAAATTCTTTCTGAACGTACTTATCATCACTAATCACTTTCAGCAAAGAATCATTTAATTTTAAGAATAATTCTTTATACCGTTCAAAGAATTCTTTGGTAACTTTTTCAATACTAAACACACTTTCTAATTCTTGTAAAGTAGGGTTTCTATTTTCTTCTTCTACTAAGGCCAAAAACTGTTTTCTACAGGTATGATTCGGCTCATTTACCCCAACTAAGAACGAATATCTTTTTGCTGGGGTTAATTCTGGAATAACCTTGCCATTATCCGCTAAATTATACTCCATTTTAACGAAAGATAAACGCCAATCTTCCGGCTCATCACCGTAAAACGCCACTAAAGCCGCATCTTTGTGGTAATTACCGAGATACTTGGCAATAAAATTTCTTTGCATGGTTCTAGCTCTGTCCACAGAATCAGTTCTTTTCAGCTTAACGGTAAGAATATCCATCACTTTCTTATTAGAGTCAATATAACTGCCATAATTATGATAGGATTCAATATAATCTTTATATTCCCCCCACACTTCAGAAGTCTTTTCTTTAACTTCAAAACCGTTTAATAATTCTCGAACAAAGCGGAGAAAACGCCCTACTTCAAACTCTTGTCCAAAAGTTTCATTAAGTAAGTTAACGGTTTGCTGTCTTTCCATCTTTCATCATAAAATATTCTGAGAGAATAACCTCTTTTGGCCCGGAAGTGTTCGCACTGCTGACAAAAGTATCTTCAAAAAATTCTGCATGAACTCCTGTTTTTATTACTGCCAATATTCTCAGAGGGCTGCTTTCTTTAGAGGTATTATTAAGAATATTTTTGATGGTTGGTTTAGGCAAAGAGCCTTCTTGCAATAATCTTAATACTTTTTGTAAGTAATCTTTGTCTTCCTCACTAAGCTCTTTGGCATTATTTAAAAGTGCTTTAACCAATTTAACTAGTCTTGCTTCTTGACCTCTATTTCCAGCGACATTAGTTTCCTCTTTTATAAACAACTCTTCAAAAGTTTTTTTATTAGCTTCTAGTAATGTATAAAATTCCGGCTCTAACTTTCCTGGTTTATCATCTTTTTCTGCGTGTAGCTTTTCAGCAGCAGTAAAAAAATCTACTTCTTTCACCTCTCCAACACTATTCCAGTAAATTTTACGTAATTTCCCTTTTCTAAAGAAAGTGAATAGCCCGGTACTCGTTCCCAATCGGGCAGTGCGTGATTTCTTAGGTAAGCGTTTAATTCGTTCAAATAAAGCATGATCATTATCTCTAATATCTCGCAGAAACGTTAAATAGCGCAATTCAACATCATCTTCTTCATTTTCTCCAGTTATAACCTCTTTGGAGTTGATTTTTCTAAATAAATCATGGGATTTGATTTCTTCATCCGTTAAAAGCCGAGCATCGTTACCAAGCATTTCAATAAATGCTTTAACTTTGGCTTCCGCTGCATCTTTAAGCTTAATTTCATTATCTACAGGTCCGGCAGGGAAGAAATTGTAAGTATAAATTTTATCAAATGGTAAATTCTTAGCCACACGATTAATTCTTCCTACTCTTTGCATCATTCGTACGGGATTCCATGGGATATCATAATTAATGACCACATTAGAACGATTTAAGTTAACTCCTTCAGATAGGATTTCAGTAGATACTAAAATCCTAATATCCTCTGCTTTATGTTTCACATTAGGATCAAAATTGTTGATAATTTTATCTCTGGTTGCTTCTGAGGAAATACTGGAAAAAGCTAAAACTTTATTTTCAAACTTCGGATTAAGTTTATCTTCCAGGTAAGAAGCAGTTTCTTTTGATTCTGTAAAGATAATTACTTTATTCTTCAGGTTTTTATCTTTAGATAGTAAAGCTATAAATTTTTCTAATTTTGGGTCATGGTTAACTTTACTCCACATTTCTTTAATTTCAGTTAAGATAGCCAAATCAGAATTTAAATCGTGAATAAATTCAGGCTTGAAGTCTTTAGATGATAATTTATCCGCTTTCTCTTCTGAAATTAATTTTTGAATTGCTTCCTCATCTTCATCTTCCAAAAATTCAAATATCTTATTAATATGTTTCTTGCTTACGTAAACATTCCCTTTCTTAAATTCTTCAATAAACTTACTATAAGAATATGTAAAACGATCTACTGATTGTTTAAACGCAAAGAAACTACTTTCCAATCTTTTTAATAACAAAATTTTCATAAATTTTCCCATGTTTCTCTGGTAAGTTTTCTCATTCTCTGACAAAGATAATTCTTCTTTGAGATATAACATTGGGGTATAACGAGAATAGGAAAATTTCTTTAAGATTAGTTCTAAAGTATGAGTAAATATTTCATCTAATTCTTTATCAAATTTGTAGTAAACTGGTGTCGGATCGTCAACATCTGGAAATCTGAATTTCTGCTTTTCCAAATCCTTCTTATAATACTTTACAATATTGCTTCGGGTTCTTCTAACCATAAGATATTGTAAAACATTTTCCCTGATGTCCTCAGCGTTCTCTCGAATAATTTTAAGATATTCTTCTTTGTCCCGCTGTCTATCTAAGCCTTTCAGTCTCTTTTGCAATCCGTTAAAATATTTCTCTAAATCTCTTACTTTGGGGTTAGGAAGAGTAGATTTGTGTGCATTTTGAAATAATTTAATTTGATTAAGAATATCTTTAGGGGTATTGTTAAGAGGAGTAGCTGAAACCAAAATTACTCTTTTACCCCGGCAAATTCGCCTTAATGTCTCGTGCATTTGAGTTGATTCTGTTCTAAAACGATGTGCTTCATCAATAACAACATTCTTGAATCGTTCTGTTCCTCTTTTGATAACTTCATCTAATTTGCCGATTGATACAAATTCTCGTTGAGGTATTCCAAACTCATCGAAAACGTTTCGCCAAGAACCGGGGTTGTTCTCATCCAATAGAATGGGTGGGGCAATCACTAAAGTACGGCCATCCAATTGCTTAACTAGCATTGTTGTAATAAAAGTTTTACCTAAACCAACAACATCAGAAATAAAAACGCCACCATACTCCTCTAATATACTATTCGCATCCATCACCGCACATCTTTGATATTCTAAATCCATAAAATTTTCTGGGAGATATCCTTTTGGAAGTTCTTCTTTATCTAAATCAATTTTTTCTTTAAGATATTCATACAGAAATTTTAAGTAAAGTTCAAATGGAGTTATCTTATCATTAATCCAAGTTTTATTATTAATTGTCTCAACAAATTCTAAAGAGACATTGACAGACCTCCCCCATAATTCATTAAACTGCTTCTTGGCAAAATTATAATCTTCTGGTCTATGTAACTCAACGTTGAATTCTAAATTTTCTGCCAGACCAGCTTGAGAAAAATTACTTGAACCAGTTATAACTCTTCCAGGATCGGCGGAATTATCATCAAAAGTCATCACGTATAATTTTGCATGAACCCTTTCATCAGGATACACGCGAATCTCAAGTTTGCCAGAATTAATCCATTCAATAAATTTCTTAGCTCCTTTCTCTATCTCGTAAGAATCATCGCCCAAAGCTTCAAATTCGTCAACAACATTCTTACTATATACTTCTCTTATTTCTTTAGGATTGTAAAGTAGATCCGAGATTATAATAACAAGAGATTTAGAACCAATGAGTGCTTTGTACTTTCCAAGTGCTGACTCAAACTTTGTTGTTCCTTTCGGCTTTTTAGTATTTAAGTAAGAGTACATTGCCGCAACTTGTCTCATTCCTTTTTTCGGTACAAATCTCTCGAGTTTGTTATCAAAAGTTGAAAGCAAGAACTTTTCATTGTTATTAGCAGCAAGATATCCAAAGCCCAAA
>JACPCD010000041.1 GCA_016179955.1 Candidatus Woesearchaeota archaeon
AAATTACAGGAAGAGAAGAAGAAATTACAGGAAGAATTGGAGCGGCGCAGAGCAGAGTTTGAGGCTAAAGGTAAGGCTATCATTGCCGGCATGACCGGGCAGGAGAACAAGAAAATACGGACGGCCATGGCCGAAGCAGGTATTCCACTTAAGATTATTGACGAGTTGGCGCCGCAGGAGAAGAAGGAAGAAATACCAGGGAAAAAGAAAGCGTAGTTTTTCTTCTTATTCTATCCTTTTTGAATTTTTTACAAAACATTTATATACATGTATATCTACGTATCTACAACGTGGAAGAGATTTACTTTCAGGGCAAGCCCGTCATCATCAAAGTTCATGCGGTTAAAAGGGCCCGGGAAAGGGAAATCGCTTTTCCAGACCAAGTGTATAATGTGTTGCAAACCGGCAAAGTTAAACGATTTGGAAAGCACGGAGTTAAATTTATCAAAAGAGGCAAAGAAAGCTCCATCATTTGTGTTGGAGAAGATTTAGGTTATTGTGTTATCATCAAAACCATAGAACGAGGGAATTAACATGAAATGCCCAACATGTCAAAAAGGAAAAATGGAAAAGAGAAAAGACCTTATGGAACAAGATGGAATAGAGTTTGAGGCATATAAATGCTCCGCCTGTGGAGAAGAGATTATGGATATGAAACAATTGAAAGTGTTGGCCGGCAAATACAGGAAATTAAGACACGCCAAAGAGGTTACTTTTGCTCAATGGGGGAATAGCATTGCGGTGCGAATTCCAAGTAATATCGTAGAGGAATATAACCTCTCGGTGGGGAAACATGGAATAATGACCAAGGATAAAGAAGGAATTAGAATAATCCCCGCATAATAAAAATCCTTATAGAGAACTGATTATTTTATCTTTTAATCTTATCCAGCTCTTCAATCTCTTTGTTCTTGATGTCGAGAATGGTTTCTGATAATTTTGAGATCAAGTCTCCCAGCTGTTTGCTCTTACTCATTTGCTTCATCAGCAGAATGATAACAATGAGCGCTTCCACTAACAGGATAAATAACATCAGTGCCAAGGCTATGGTGATCTCCACTAAAGGAATATCAACGCCAAAGATTAACATATCCTCACCTTTTTTACTCTTTTGATTGGGGGTGATGTTTATTTTATTGGTTATAAAGGTTTCTGTAGAGTATGGGAGTGACTCATTGTTCTTTAATGAAAATGAAGTTTAAATCCCCCTGTCGGCGTTTCATTTAAAATGTATTCTATTCTGAAGTAGTAATATTTAAATAGATTCTCGCTTCTCTTTCTCAAAAACAATCTTACATTATGAAATCTGCTCTTAAGAGTATGGCCTTAGCCGGACTGCTGGCACTTCCTTTGCCAGTGCTGGCCCAGGATGCGTCGAGAACCATAAAATCAAGTATCGGTTATTCCTATACCTCAACGCAGTTCCATCAACAGCAAACTCAGGCGCACCGGCCTTCCCTGTCGCTGGAATATGAATTAGAGCGCGGTATTGGTGTTGGCATTCACGGAACCATTGATATGGTGCTGCGGAATCTCCCGGAAGATGGGGAACCGGAAGAGCAGGACTATTTTGATGTTGCTCCTTTTCTTGACTTTACTGTTGATGTTAGTAGCAAAATTCGTGTTCGTGCCTTGACGACACTCCATGCCATTGACCCCGTTCTGGAAGTTTTAGGACGGCATCACTATTCTCTTACATCAGAATTAGAACTGCAGCTGTCAACGAACCTAGAGCATGACGGCCCTTTTGTGCGGGGAGAGTATCGCGTGACCAATTCTGTCGATAAAGAGGTTGCAAGTGTGGGGTTTCGGTTCTATCGCCTTCCCGGCACACTGTCCTTGAGCATGACTCCTCATCACCAAGACCATGCCTATGGCACGCATCTGGTCTATGGTACTATCAGTTTTGAGTATCCCTGCCTCTTCAATCTTTTTGATATTTCGGCGGTGCTATCCGGAAGGGAACGGGCACGATTGCTTCTTAAAGCAAGGATTCCTATAACGGCTGCCAGCTCATTTGAATTTCAGATAGATTATTTTCGAGATTATAATATTTACCGCCGGCAAACCATCCTGAGCTCCACGTCCGGCTCTGCTATTTTTACTGCTGCATTGCCATAAGAATTTAAATTTCCAGAACCTTACCCCACATACCCTGCCTTTTCTACTTTTATCTGCTTCGCTCGGGCCGAACTGAAATAATCTTCTAACTCTTGATACGTTTCCTCAATTTCCTTGTCCACCGAGGGCTTGACCGTATCCAATGCTTTCAGGAAATGAGCCATGGTAACTTCCTTAGCCTTAAAATCTTCCCGTAAGGCAATCATTCCCGCTTCCCGACAGACACCTTCAACGTCTGATCCAACATATCCAGGAGTTTTCTTGGCTAATTTATCGCCGTCCACGTCCTTGGCTAAAGGC
>JACPCD010000023.1 GCA_016179955.1 Candidatus Woesearchaeota archaeon
GTGAAGCACTTGGTCACAGCCCGCCGGCAGACTTATGACGCACCCATAACTTCTGTTCTTCCTGTACTTTCTGCCGGGCCATCTTATGCGCCAGATGCAACGGCTCGGGCATCTTGTGGGGATAGCGGATCATTTTAGGTATCAAGTTTAAAACCGTGCCTAGAGCCATTAAATGCCCCGGCGAGATATACAGGGGGTTGGCATGCTCCCTAGTTTTAATCTCAAACCCTACCACCTCATTATCCAGAATTATTTTTCCCTTTTCCACACGGCCGGCGAGCAAGTTCTCCGCCACCCCAATCGTTGGCTTGTTCAACGCTAATCCAAGGTGAGTAGCAATTCCTAGCTTCCGCGGATGGGCAATCCCCGCACCACGTACAATAATGATGTCCGGCTCTTGCTCTAATTGATTATATGCTTCGATCATGGCTGGCATCTCCCGATAGGCTTCAAATCCGGGTTGATAGGGTAAAGGGTTATTTAAAAGATACGTCTTTTTCTCAAGGAGCGCAAAAGAAGAGGCATCACAGACCACCACTCCGGCAAGGATTTTATGGCCGATAGTAACACAATCTATCCCGGCAATAGTTTTACACGTAGAGAAACCATCGCGCAGCACCACTTTGGGTGCCAGTTTCAATTGCTCTCTTTTCAGTTCGAATAAGTCCATACGGCACTTCTTTTATATACTTTAAACTATATTTTGTAGTATTCATTTATAAATATTTCGTTGGGACTGCAAATATTTATATACCATTTTTCTTTTCCAAGGGGCATGGCACAGGAAGAATGGTGGTGGGGACGTTCTGCGAGCATTGATTTACACGGCTGTAACCATACATTAGTCCAAGATCCCAAAGCCATCAAAAGATTTGTGGTAAAACTAGCGAAGGTGCTGAAGATGAAGCGAGTGGGCCCGCCGGAAATAAAACGTTTTGGCCACGGCAAGCTGCGGGGCTATTCCATGATGCAGTTCATTGAAACCAGCACTATCGTGGCCCATTTTGATGAGCTCGGCAACCGAGCGTTCATTGACGTCTTCAGCTGCAAGCGCTATAATCCGCAGAAAGTGGCAATTTTCTGCAAGAAATACTTTCAGGCATCACGCATTTCTATTTATCTGGAAGAAAGGATTTGAGTCCATTCATTATTGTTTATCTCTTCCAACTAAGACGCCAAAAATAATTTACCAGCTTCTATTTTCCATTCTAACATTTGACCCTCTTTTAAATGTTCTGCTTCTATTATTGGTTGCGGCACAGTTACAACATTGCTTTTCCCTACTTTCCTTAATTTTACAGTAAGGAGGTTTTTCTTTCGTGCTCTTTCTATTTCCAATGCTTTTTGGGCGTCTGCTGGATTTATAATCTCTTCATGGCATCTATGGCATTTCCATCCCCTTATTTCTATTCCTTTCCATTCCGTCTTTATTTTTTCCATGGCGCCGCCGCATTCACATTTCAACTTTAGATTTTCAAATTCCATTTTCATCCCTCATTCGTTTTTTGAACTTCTTGCTTAACGTAAACTCACCTGCATGAATCAACTTGTAGTAATTCCCCATATCTACTACGACAACATTTATCACTTTATTTCTTTTTTGAACGCCCCTTTCTATAATATTCTTTGCTCTTTTTCTAATCTCAAACCCTTTCTCTAAAATTTCTGGAACGTCATACAAATTCACATCAATTTCGCTTAATTCATGTAAGGCTGTTTTGGTGGGGAGTATCGGTTTTCCTTTGTACATGAAGTCCATAAAGCCACCAGCGAGATATATCACCAATATATATTACAGATATATAAATGTTTTGTTTTTGGTGTAGAGTACCCTTTGATTTAAGACTAAAATGATACGTTACAAACCGGCGTTCGTGAGACGAGTTATGTTGGTTAGTTTGGATAACAGAAAGACACGCCTGAGACAGAAAGATATTTATAGATTAGATTTATAAGTGATGACTGGCTAATCGAAGTGTAACAAATACAGAAAAAATCGGTGAAATAAGATGGTATTGCGGGAACAAGATCGGCATTTTCTATGGTCATTGTACTCGGCCGTTGCTATCATCTTTGCCTGGAAAGGAATCTGGGAAGGACTCTATGAAATACCGTACATTGGCCATGCGTTCGTCTTTTTGTTTATCGGCTTTGCCATGCTCACCTTCTCCGGGCTCATCTTTAAGGAATTTGACCCGCTGGGAGGCGTGGAAAAAGCCATCACTAAAACCCTGCATACCATTGACCACCATCCTCAAAAAAATCAGTTCCAGATCAAATATCATGATAAAATCAAGAATAAAGATATGGTCGTCAATGCCCAGCAAATCCGGACGGTTGAGAAAAATACCGTGGTCATTGAAGACCCCCATAAAAAACAGGAGATCTTCATTCCGGCGCACCGCATCACGGAAGTTCTCTTTAAAGGCGGGGTGTATTGGCGACAATGAACCTCAACCAACTCACGCGGTATTTCTGGTACCTGTTCGGCATCATGGGGGTAGTCTTCTTCTGGGCCGGGGTCTGGGATGGGATTGGCTCGCTTCCCTATCTGAGCAATCCCTGGATCAGCCTGACTATTGGAGTTCTGATGCTTACGCTCTCTGGTTTTATCTTCAAAGGAACCACCCCTATTTTTGGGGGAGAGAAAACTGCACTGTCGGAGCTGCATAAAGTCCATGCACATCCCCGGAAACACGAGTTCCATATCAAATATAAAGACCGAATCCAGCGAAAGGAAATCCAAGTCCACGCCAGTACGCTGAAGGACATTGAGAAAGAATTCTTGGTGTTTCTCCACGGGAATCAAGAGCTGTTTGTACCGGTGCATCGGGTCACGGAAATACTGCATAAGGGCAAGCGGCACTGGAAAGCCTGACTATGACGACACTCGATCGAAAAGCAATCACGCCGTTGATGGCCACTTTTCTGCTGATCTCTTTTGCTGTCGCCGTAGGCGTCGTTATCATGAACCTGGGGCGGGCGCAGGTGGATGAGAACGCCCAATGTGCAGTGGATATTGGCATGGGGCTCGCTTCGATTGGCGGCGTGGAGCAGTTGTGCTATGACCAAACGTCTAAGACGCTTAAATTCACCGTGGAAAATGGGGTAAATATCAAAATCACCGGGCTTATTGTGAATATCATTGATGAGCAGAAAGCGGAAAGTTTTGAGTTTAATACCCCCATAATCAAAGCCGGGAATTATCTCGGCAGCGTGAAGTATAATGCCTTAGGTAGCCTTAAGCAAGTGAAGATATCTCCTAAAGTGCTGCTGCATGAGAAAGAAGAAATCTGCACCGAGCAGGCCTTGGTGACGGAGAATATTCATCCGTGTTAATTTTTTTAGGATCTTGATTTATTAGGCCATCAACTGGTTTACTTCTTCTATCATTTGTTGTAGTTCTTGCCGATTATTGTATTTTACAAAGCGACCCTGGGGATAGAGAACTGCAACGCTTGCCTCAGAATTGCAGAATCCCAGGCACTTTACTTTGGTACAATACACCAGACCGGCCCATCCTTTTTGCACGATCCAGCGCTTAAGTTCTTTCACGTCCTCAGCAGTAATTCTCGGTCCGCAGCTGGGTTTGCTATCGGACGTGCCAGTGCGATCATTGATGCAGACAAAAAGATGCAGCAGTGGTTTGGGAAAAGATATGTCTTCCATTCAAATGAATGGAAAGTGGTTCTTTTTATAATTTGTGATTAGAAAGGCTAGAGGGAACTTTCTGGATATTATTACTTCTTTTTCTGGATGCGTTGACGCAGAAGAAATGATTTCCGGCGTTCGGTTGACGGAGATACTTTAAACAACAATTTCTTCCCGTGCTGATAGATGTCTACCGAAAATTTCTGGCCTTGGCTCACTTTATTCAATACTTTTAATGGCAGGAAATCCTTAAAGGCCTGCAGCGTTAACGTCTCAACTTCTCCCTGCTCAATCTTTTTCTTGATCATCGCTAAACCGGTAGTGGTTAGTTCATACGTTCCCGGCAAGGGAAAAGTCATGGCTGCCAGCCGGAACGCTTCTGCTTTAGCGCCATAGCGCAGGCTCTCTTTATGGGTGTATCCTTTATGCTTGTGCACGTTATAAAACTCATACGCCAGCCATCCCGGCAAGAGCCAGCGGGCCTGCTTGAGAGTTTCAAGATGACGCAGTACGGAGACGGAAGAAGTAATCTTTGTATTTGGCAAGGAAGCCATCAACTCCTACTCCTCTCGTAAGAGTATATATATCTTATTGAGGGAATTGGAAATCATCCTTGAAGAAGGGGGCAGCAACGCCAGGAGCAATAGTCTCCAGGGCACAGAGTCTTTTGGAAGACTTTTTAAACCAAAACATTTTCATGAACCGCATGGAAATAGAAATTGACTTGAACCAGTCCGTGGAACAGAATGCCGGCAGATATTATGATCTGGCAAAGAAAGCCAAGAAGAAGCTGCTGGGAGCTCGGAAAGCCCTCACCGAAACCCAAAAAAAGTTAGAGAAGCTGCAGAAAGAAGAACGGCTTTTCCTCCAGGAAGAAGAGCAGAAACAAATACAACGGCAACAGCCACTGCGAAAAAAAGAATGGTACGAAAAATTCCACTGGTTTTTCTCCTCCGAAGGGTTTCTCTGCATCGGCGGGAAAGATGCTACTAGCAACGAAATCATTATCAAAAAACACCTGGAGAAAGATGATATTGTTTTTCATACCGATATGGCCGGCTCGCCATTCTTTATCATCAAGAATGGCAAAGATGCAGGCAATGCGACACTCCAGGAAACAGCACAAGCAACCGCAGTCTATTCCAAAGCGTGGAAGATAGGCCATACCACTGCGGATGTATTCTACGTGAAACCAGAGCAGGTGAGCAAAGAAGCACAGTCAGGGGAATATATGGTTAAAGGCAGTTTCATGATTCGGGGCAAGACAACGTATCTCCATCCCCGGCTGGACTATGCATTAGGGGTTGTTAACGATCAGCTTATCGGCGGCCCGGAAAGTGCAGTGACGGCAAAAACGAGCAATTATGTGGTGATTGTGCAGGGGGATGAAGCTAAGGGAGAGCTCGCGAAGAAGATAAAATATAAGTTAAAAGCAGGCAGTCTGGATGAGATTATGGCCTTCCTGCCGGCGGGTGGGGGGAAGATTAAAAAAGTATAATTAGTTATAAAAATCAGAAAAGTTTAAATATAAGTAATGGTTCATAGCAGTTATGGATGTTTGCATTAAGAACATACCGGAAGAAGACTGGCGAATCTTTAAAGCTGAATCTATCAAGCACGGCCTTAAGATGGGAGAATTCTTCAACAAAGTGGTGCTAGAGCACGAAGCGTCCTGCCACGCGGGCAACTGGGAACGTATTCTCCGGGGAGAAAAGACCTGTAAAGGAATACTCAGCAAGGAAGAGGGCAGGAATATCCGCTCCGAATTCCGAAAAGATTTTTCCTTGCGGAACCACTAATGGGCTTTATTATTGATACCAGTGTGCTCATTGAGATAGAAAATAATAATCTGGAAGTTATCAATAAAATAGAACAGCTTAAAAATGCGCCTAAGAGCGAACTGTACATCACTATTTTTACATTCTGTGAATTTTATTATGGGGCCATAAATAAAAGTGAAGAGAACCGGGAAAGAATCTTGGAAAGGCTACAAGAGTATACTATTCTCAATACGACTTTGCAAACCGGAATTATTTTTTGCGATTTGCTAAACCAATCAAAGAAGAAAGGGAAACCAACGTCCCATTTTGACCTTTTCATAGCAGCTATGGCGTTGGAGCAGGGGTTCACTCTGTTAACCATGGACCGCTCTTTTGCAGAAGTATCCGGGTTAAAGAAGGTACTTTTTTAAATCACTGCTCATTTCTACGGGGAGTGCCCCTGTAGTCTAGCCTGGATGTCCAGGACAAGGTAAATAGGACACGAGCTTGCGGTCTGCTGCGTAAAGTATTCAGACAAAGAGCTTGGAACCGGAGTTCGAAAATAAGGGCAGTCTGCCCTTATCAACCCTCATCTCTTCGAGAAGAAAGCGAAAGTCTCCGCAGGGGCGCTTTTTAATTCCATCTTTATTAAGCATAATTTTCAAAAATCCTAAAAAATAACTTCTAGAAAAGGGAAAGTGGAACTAACTGTATTCACCTAACGCTCGTCTCAGTTTATTTGAATCTACAACTTTCAAAGATCCATGCAAAGTTACACTTTTTGATAAGTATTCATCAACCGTTCGTGAGCTAGCCCAAAATGAGATTTCCTCACTAAGGATAGGATTTAATTCCAGTAGGCAGCCCAGGGCAATTGGTTCTGCTGTGGCTTTTGGAATTATCGCATCTTGTTCTGAGGTTGGTGCTCTCCCCACTAAGTACATGTTTGTTTCGCGTTCATCTCTAATTCTGGGATCTCCAAACCTAAAAACGGTAGTAATATGCGGAAAAGCAACCGCAACATGCGGTACACCCACGTGGTCTGTATTTAATAGAAATCTTTCCAAACCGTCATTTAATTTAGACGGTGATAAATTCGTCTGTCTCCATTCGTATGTTTTCGAATCTCTTCCTAGAAAATCAGTAAAATAAAGTTTCAGGGGGATGGTTTTCACTAACTGAAAATCTCGAATTATTCCTTCGTACGGTTGATTAAAAGGGATTTCATCCATTTCTATCGTCAGAGGCCCCATTGTATTTAAATCTTTCTATTTTGTAACTACTTTAAAGAGACCATATTAAAATAACCAGAAACCCGAACTGTACCCAATTAAGTCAGTTAATACCAACGTCCAATAGGTATGCTTTAACTCCATCTGGTGCCATCTCCCTCAATGAAAGCTTATCATAAACATATCTAATCTAGGACACTTCGCCAGAAACCTCTACACCAAATTATACGTCCTTAGCTTCGGCACCGGCGCATCACAGTACGGACAGGTCTTAGGCTGCTTTTTAGAAGGATCGTACTTAAAAGCATACTTGCAATTGGAGCAGGCGCATTTAACCAAGTCTGTTCCTGATATCTTAGAAAACTGGGACTGATTTTCCTGCCGCCGCATGACCGATAACCGCTCCAAATATTCATCTTCTTTATCCCATCCTGGCGGCCTAGTAGGAGCTTTCTCTTGCGCAGCTGCTTTCTGCTTTAATTGTTCGGTCTTTCCGGTATAGCAGTTAGGGCAGACCATCAGCCTATATTTGTGGTGCAGCTTAAAATCTTCTGCCGGGGCTAACACGCCACAGTTTTTACAGGGAACTTTAATGCTCATACCCCTCAAAAAAGGAGAAGTCCTATTTATAATTTTGTATTGTAGATAGTATAGAAAAAGTAGCCGCCTAGGCCAAAGCGACTTTTTGTATTACCTCATTGTAGACAGAATATTTAAAAACATAGCAACACTCCCTAAAGTCATGAAAGAGGTCTGGGAAAAGATAGAGCGGTTCAACAGCCATCTTATCACCCCCGCTATTATCGTCCTGCTGGGAATTATCATCGTAGAACTTTTTGTCCATCCCCAAAACGAGACCGTAAAAATCATCATTCGCGTTTTGGATTACCTGGTCATTGCTGTATTTGTGGTTGATTTGACTTTTCTGGCTATTAAAGCTCGAAGTACCTCGTTCTTTTTCAGGCATTACTGGTTAGACCTACTCGCAATCTTCCCTTTCAGCCTGCTCTTCAGCGTGGTTACTCGAGCATATGAAACGGTCCTAGCGGCAGAACGATTGGCTCTGGGACAGAGCATTATCCATGAAGGACTGGAAGCTAATAAGGAGATCGAAGCACTGAGCAAAGGCAACCGGGCAGCCCGAATCGTCCGCATCGCCTCCCGCTTGTTAAGGGTCATTGCCAAATCTAGGTTATTCAACATGTTTTCCTCCAAGCACCAGCAGGCACGGAAAAAGGTGTTTGGGAAGAATGATAAATCGAAGAAGAAATAAAATGGAGTTAAAAAATAGATTAGGCCTATTTGCCATTTCACTTTTAGCCACCTTAATTATGCTGCGGACTTTTTTGCTATTTTCCCCCTCCTCAAACCTGTATATTTTCGGTTATAATATACATCATTTGTTTATTGGATCATTTTTAATTGTTGTTTTATTGGTCTTTTTAATCTTTGGTATTCTCAATAACTTCACCATAATACTTGCAGGAATAAGCAGTTCTTTGGTTCTCGATGAGATTGTTTATCTGCTGGCAACAGATGGGAGTGATGCCTCATATTTGTCTTCTGCCTCATTATTTGGTGCGATTATTTTAACTACAATCATCTTAATTTTAGCGATAGTTTTATATATCAAAAAACACAAACCAAAAGAATGAAAGAAATAATTAGACCTTTGAAAGTAATTGTGATTTTAATTTTAATTCAATTTTTATTAGATCTGCTGTATGTTTATATTTATCCAATAGTTAATCCTATTCGGGCAACAATGATTGGATTTTCGGCCTTGATTATTTTGTATCTGATTTCACGTATTCCATTGACCAAAAATTTAATTTATTTAAAACCATATATTTCATTTATTCCAATTTATTCATCAGCTTTATTTGGGGCTTTGCTGGTTCAGGCTGATGTTGTAACCTCAAAGTCAGCGGCATCTGGAATGGCTCATGTCGTGATTTTGATAGTGACTTATGGGGTAATAGTGGCCATACCCAGAATTGGAAAAAAGAAATCATAAAAATGCGTGAAACCGTCTCACCACGCCCTCAAGGGCATGGTTTGAAAAGAGACGGTTTCTCAACAACGCATTTTTAGGATGCAAAAATTTCACCCTAAAGGGTGGGGTTTTACACCCTGGTGAAATTTTTTGCATAATAACGAAAATCACACTAATCCTCTGCTTTTAGGCTGATTTTTCTATAACCTCATACCTACAACACCCTCACGCCCTTCACTTTCCTGACATACCGCTGCACGTACTTTTCCTTCACCAATCTCGTCACATACGCCTGCAACTGAGGATATTTCACCGGAATTCTGGCCATTAATCGGCCATTCTCTTCAAAGGCATGCTTATGCTTCTTCCGGAAGTTTTTCACGTGCTCTTTCAATCCCAGCGGAGGGCCCTTGACTACTTCTTCCTTGGGCAATTCCTTCTTCTCCACGAGAAAATACATAATATCCCATTCCCAGCCGGACTTCTTAAGCACGAAAGGCTTTAATCTCTGCTGCAGGAAGGTAAATACTTTCAGCAGTTTCGTTCCTACGACGTCTTCTTTTCCGGAAAAAGGAGCGAGAGTTACATACACAATGTTCAATTTTGTTTCCTTCCGCAGCTGCGCCAAATCAATCTTTTTCTTCACGAAGAACGAAGAATCTGGTTTCTTCAGGTATTCCCGGGCCAGCTTCTTGAACCGGAAAAACGCATCATCCGACAAGGCTGCAGCTGCATTACGGTTCTTATCCACCGGATCAATGACAATCAATGGAGACTGAGTTTTTGACTTATTCAATTGGAACAAGACATCATTGGTGGGATAATGCTTTGCGGCATCAATGATTTCCTTGACGGACCAAGACTGACTGGCCCGCAATAATTTCTCCAATGAGCCATAATACGCAATAAGTATTTCAATTACATACCCGCTGAAGCCCCGAATGTGGGATTCTGCGCCATATAAATTATGGGCTTTCAGGAACTGCTTGGCTAAACGGATGTCATCTTTCAGCTTTTTGGTGTGCTGGTTGACCCATACGGAATGAAGAGGAGAAACATCGGTAATGTTCTTGGCGTGTTCTGCCGTGGTTATTTTCAGGATGGGAATGACTTCGACGTTCAGATTTTTGTACTTTAACTGGAAGTAATCCCGGCTGCCATGAAGACGGCGGATCTTAGAAAAACACTTTTTAAGCGTTAGTTGCAGCAAATCCGACAGTTCTGACGTTCGGGAGGCAAACTGATGGTACTCAAAGAGGACAAAGATATCGACATCGTAACTGCCGGAAAGCCAGGTATCTTTAGCCCCACTGCCGCCCAGGATGGCATATGCGCCTTTTAGCCGCGCATTGAGCTTCTTTAGAAAAAGAGTGATACCTGCTTTTAACTGCTGCTGTTCTTTGGTGGTAGGCTTGATCTTCGCCAGAACCTCTTTCATACCTTCTAGAAAAGCATAGAATTATATTAAGGTTGGGGTTGAAGTATGTGTTTTCTTACCACTAACGGCTTCTGTTAATAATGAAAACTACACTAATCATCCTAGAAGCTCGGGAAGTGAGCAGGGAGCAATGTTCCTGTAACCCACGCATTGCCCAAAGCTGTACCGTCCCCTTCCTTAATGAAGGGTTATGCGTCTTTCGTGAGGTGGATGATTAAACGGCTTTTAGCATTACGAAAACAAACCATTTCACACTCAGAAATCTTTATATAGCTTAAACTGTTTGTTTCTCCAACGATGGCGAACTCCTCGGAACATCCCACCATAACCCTCCATTATACCGGCCTCTTTGATTTTGACGGATTATATGTAGCAGTGGTTGACTGGGCCAAGAATTATGGGTATATGTGGTATGAGCGTTCCTACAAGCATAAAGTACCCAATCCGAAAGGAGCTGAGCAGGAATTAGACTGGCTCATCACCAAGAAAGTGACGGATTACATCGGCTTTGAAATTTGGTTTCAAATCCATACTTGGGATCAGACCGAAGTGGAAGTTGAGGTTGACGGCAAAAAAAAAACCTTGACCAATGCCCGGATTCATCTTACCATGAATGGCAAAGTGATCTATGACCGTCAGGGTAGATTTGCCAAAGGGAACAGGTTTGCCCAGATGCTGGGTGATTGGTATAGTCAGTACATTTATAAAAGAGAAATCGAGACTTACTGGGATCAATTATACTATCGTATGTGGAACCTGCACGCCATCTTAAAGAAATACTTCGAAATGCAGACGCAGAAGTTTGCCTATAAAGGGTATTTGAAGGAACATTAAAAAATGAGCCATGAGAAACAGATTACAATGAACGAAGGTGGTATCTAAATGGGGATTATTTATAGTATAACCAGGCATTTACCGTTGGGAAAGTGGCAGGGAGCGTATCCTACAACATTGGAAGAGCTGGTAGAAAAAAGTGAAATGCTGTGGGCTAAAGGCGTTGAGATACAGAATATCCGCATTGTCCCGGCACTAACGGAGATACAGGAAGACCCATTGGGAATAATTCAGCAAACCCCTTACGGAATAGACGTCCTCATGAGGTACACTGATGGGAAAGAGCGGCACGTCCGGGAGCCACTCCCTCCAGAAAAAGTTCAGGACATCGTGGAAAAAAAAGAGGGCATTGAACACGCACTTTTTACCCATGCCGAATATATCCGAAAAATGCTTCATTCGTCATGGCCAGGTACACCGGTACTGGTCTATGGGCCAAACGGCCATTCCCATGATGGTGCTGCAACTATGGAGCCAGAAAGATGAAAATCCTGACCATCCACGCGGACTTCATTGAATTTGAGCCCAAGAAGAAAGCGTTCAAAGGAGCAGATGAAAACATCTCGAAAGAAAAGCAACGTGTCGATGAATGTCTGGTAGTCTTTACCGCAGTGGAGAAGCCAGACGAAGGGAATGTG
>JACPCD010000008.1 GCA_016179955.1 Candidatus Woesearchaeota archaeon
TATTTAAATACTTCAGAGTAGCAAATCTGCTGCCCCATTTAAATACTTTGCGGATGAAATTTCTGAATTCACGTCTAGAGGTAGTATTCAGCCCATTTATATAGATAATGGACTTTGGAGATAGTATTTTCAAACACCCCGGTTGAAACAGAATTAGAACAGGAAACACCCACCTTCTTTTCGGGCCCGGAAGGGCTCGGTTTTTTCTCAGCTTTTAATTATCTGCGCCTATTACTTTCTTGATATCATCGGTTAATGGATAAATCCTCTCCAGTGGAACTCTCAATTTATTGAGCTCTTTATTATTAACATGAGTGAGTTGTTCTTTTACAAATACAGTTATATCACTTATTTCAGTTATCCATCTTTCTGAAAAAAAAGACAAAAATTCTCCACGCAAGCCTAATTGAATAGCACGCCTCTGCTGCTTAACCCCATAGGGGTCGTGATCTGGATCCCATTGGAAGATAACCGGGGCAGTATAATTTGCCTTTTGGAGGGAAGACCGTGAGTTTTTTAGGATTTCAGTGAAACCAGAATGTGAAAGTTTGATGGCAAGAATTCTCTCCTGACCTAACTTACAAGCCCAGCCTGACCGATACATCATCCACAGAAAATTCGGTTTAATCCAACTCATGCGGTTAAAACTATATGTTGGCCCACCAAAATGTTGATTTTTTACTGCATAAGCTGCCGTCTGAGATTTAAATGCTTGGTATACTATTACTCCATTTTTATCAAAATTTGCCAGTAAGTGTTTTCCAGTAACCGGCCAGTATTGCAGTTGCTGTGAATAAAGTTCAAGTTTCATAATTATGCATTTTAAAACCTACTCCAGCGGCACCCCGCTCCACAGCGTCCATTCCTCACTGGGCGAATACCCGCCAAACACAAAGTACGGCGGTTGATTCTGGCCAAAGAAGCCATAGCCCACCTGGCCCCAATTCCGCCCTTTGGGAGCTCCCCCGCCCGCCCCATAGACGGGACTGCCAAATAATCTCCACGTCTTCATCACGCTGTTAAAACCAGAGGTGTCTGTATAATAATCCGCGCCCGGCTCGACGATCATCGACCCTTTATACCCTTTCTCTTTCAATAATTTGACCATCTCTTTAATAGGGGCATTGCCTTCCCCCGGCGCCAAGTGATCGTCTTGATAGCCATAATTATCATCTAAATGGACGTGACCTAGAATACCAGCATCCACCATCTTCCCAATTTTGTCCAGCATCCACTGGTTGAACTGGCCATCATTCTCCGCCATGCTTTTGTCGGGGTCACCCTTCCAATATTTCCGCCACATATTGAGGTGGCCAGTGTCAAAAGTCGACGTGATATGCTGCTGCGCTTTCTTGCGTGCGTCCTCTTCCGCCATGCCCCGCTGCTTCAATAATTCCGCCAGGCGGGCCCGAGAGCCCTGGACTAACGCAATCATCTCATCCGGATGCGCCCCATACGTTTCCGGAAAGAGATTCTCCATAGCAATGGCCAAAGGCCGTTTCAACTTGCCCTCTTTGGCCAGCTTATCACTATCACTGATGGCTTTGATAGCCGCTTCCGCATAGGCATCGTACGCTTCTTTTAAGGCATAGGTCTCCGCGCTCTGTACGTGCCGGATCGTTTCCCGCGCTTCCGCTGCCTGCGCCCACTGCGACGCAGACGCTTCCTGGGCCTGTTTCATATGTCCTTCTTCACGAAGCAGCTGTTTCTTGATGATTTCCGTGGGCAGCTTGGCATCTTCTGGCACTAAACCTTGCAAGCCGGTCGGTATCTGCCGCTTTAATTTCCACTTTTCTTCTTCCGATGTAGCATCCTCAATTTTTTGGTAAAATTCAAGTGCTCTCCGCAATTTTTTCACGGATTCAACGGCCTCATCAAACCCGGCGCCATAATAATGGGCCCAGCCTCGGCTGTTCGCCGCATTGGTCTCTAAAGTAGAAATGATGTACGCCTCTTCGGGGCGGACCTCAATATCTTTTTCATTATTCACGTTCTTGAACCGCACCCAATATGATTGTGAAAATTCTTTCTCATTTACTTTCCCTGATTTCCAGTCACGCCAGATCTCCCGGGCCCGCTCCGTCATCTCTTTAGATTCATGCACTAAATCTTTCCATTCGAGTTCATTCACCACAAACTGCCCTTTTTCTTTATCGAATTTAGGAACACGCTCCTCCGGATGCAGGCGCTTGCCGAAATAATCAACATACACGCTCAGTGGTTCCCCTTCCCGAGCCACTTTTTGAGTACCGTCAAAATCAACATATTCCTGTCCTGGCTGTGCCACGTTCCATTCCGGGCGGGACACTTTCCGGTTCTTCCGCGCTTCCTGGATGACCGCGCCGGTTCTCTCATCCACCACTTTATACACCGTCCGCCCTTCTTCATCTTCATACATCTTGAATTTCCCTTTCCATTGCTCATCGGTTTCATTCCATTCCGCATCCACCAGAGGACGATGAAATTCGCCGGTATGGACCACCACTGGACCACCTTTACCCACGTCCGCAGCGAATTCGATAGCTCTTTTAATTTCCTGCACGGACATATTCTTCTGTTCTTTCGAAAAGCCCTGCTGAGTTTGTCCCGCCAACCCATACACGCCAACCGTTGCATGCGTGGTAAAATCAACCTTGTTAGCCTGTCCTAATTCTACCAAGGCCTGCCGTTGCTTCAATCCATATTGCTCGGGTGTTTGTCCCTGCGCAGAACCTTTTCCGGCGCCGGTAAAGACGAATTCTAACTGCTTGGAGCCGGCCCGTAGCCGTGCGCCGACCGCCTGGACGTTAGGAACGGGACCTAAACCAAGGCTCATGCCTAAATCACCGAGAGCCACGCCCACGTCATTGGTGGCATGATCTCCTGCCGGAGAGGGTTCATAGTCCCGATCCATGGGCATCAGGTAGCCACTGCCAAATTCGACCATAAAGAGAAGAGTAATTCAAAGATATATAAACATTGCGAGAACAAAAAAGATTTAAGATTTCACCACCTGTACCGCCACTGTCCTTTCCCTCGGCCCGTCAAAATCTACCAGCATCAAATTCTGCCACCGGCCCAACAGTAATTTTCCTTGGGAAATGATCACCGTCTGCGACGACCCCACCACTGCCGACTTCAGATGAGCCGCGCCATTGCCATCCACCACATCATGTTTCCACTTGCCTGCCGGGATCAATAAAGATAATGCTGCCAGAAAATCATCGTTGAGGTTGGGATCAAAGTTCTCGTTAATGATAATGACAGCAGTCGTATGCAGGGCCGAAACCACCACTATTCCTTCCGGCACTGCGCTCGCCGCAACAACCTCAGCTACTTGCTGCGTAATATCTAGTACCTCTTGTTTCTTGGTAGAACGAACTGTAAATGTCACCGGTACCAATTTTTCTCCATGGGCATGCCCCGCTTGTAGGCATTCTGGATGCTCCATCCCACCATCTGCGTCAGGGAAGCTGCCCGAGCTGCCTCATCCGTAAAAGAATATTTCCCCGTTTCCGATGCTTCGATCCGCTCCTGCACGATGCCGGTTAAGTATTCAGCCCGGCGTTCATCATCCTTGCTGATGTAGCCTTTCTCCTGCACTGTTGTTTTCAAAGAAACGGCTTCCTGATAAATTTCAGCCATGGGCTTCTGGCGCAACGGACCGTAGTCCATACCTCTTTCCGCAGCAGTTTTCATCCCGTATTCTATGTCCTTAGCGTCGGCCGCAAGAGGTACTGCCTCCTGTTCGACGGTTTCCTCTAAGCTTTGACTTTGAGCAGAACCACTCCGAGCTGATCGTTTGGACACGGGAGCAGCAGGAGCTTCGTCAGACTCTTTTTTCTCTTTCAGGCCTTTGTGCACTTTCAATAAGTCTTTGCCTTCCTCTCCCAACCCTTCCAGCTCTTCTTTAGCGACTTCCGGAATGGGGACTTTTTCTTTCCACTTCCGCTGTTCTACTAATTCATCTTCACTTTCCCGGATTTTCTCTTGCGCTTCTTCAATCTCCCTCTTTCGCTGTTTCTCAAGTTCCCGCAATTTCTTGATCCTCGCTTCCGGAGGAAGATTTTTCAGGTCGTCATCAGCCATGAAGCTCTCGAAAGCAGTCAACTATAAAAGATTTACCACATAACCATCCGGTGCGCTTTCTTGAAGTTCTTGTAGGTATTGAAACAGAAGAATTCCGCAGCGGTCGTCAGGCCTTTCAATTCTTCCGGCATTTGAGCCTCAAATTTCTTAGCATCTTTGACCGTGGGCCCTTTTGCCGCTTTCTGCTCTTGGGGAGTATAAAAATCCCCCATGAATTTTTCCGCAAAAGATTTTGCTGCCGGCTTTCCTGCTGATTTTTTCTCTTTTGCATCCTGCCCCTTGGCTTCCTCCAGATAGTATTCTAATTCTTTCCCTAACGATTCCATAGCTACTTTAACCGACGCAGAAACATCCCCCATCAACTCAAATACTTCCTGCTTTTTCATTTCTTTATAATTTTCCACTTCCTTATGCGACCACCCATAGACCCGCAGGTTCATCTCAAACCTGCCCACGTGCACCGGACCTCGTTGATAGCCTTCCTGCACCACTTTCATCTCCGGCCGGGTGCGGTAATAAAACGTGGCTAAGACACAGCCATTGGCCGCAATTTTATTTTTTGTGTCCTCTTTATCTTCATGAATAACTTTCTCTTTCCGGGCCAGAATTTCGACGTCCAGCATGCTGCCTTCAAACGCAGACACTAAGTCCGGGGAAAGCATATTTTTCTCTTTCATCGTCAATCGTGAGACGTTACGCAGGTACGGCTTGACCCAATTGATGTACATCTGAATAATGTCAAAATGCTGCCGCAGATACGTTAGCTGAAACCGCCGCCTGTTTTTATGCTCGTCATGAGTGCGCTTGCGCCATTCCAGATATTGCCGTAAATGACGCTGCAGCACCCGAATGACATTCTTATTGAAGTTTGCTTCCAAACTGCGCACGTGCTCATCCAGTTCTTCAGTATTCTTGAATGGGGGGGCATCAAAAAACAAGTCGGGCAAGGTAATAAACTCCAATTCCCGGGCCATCCCATAGACTGATGCCGGGCTTTTCCCGCCGCCTTGCACCAAGTCCACAAACAGCCCTTTCATGGTTATTTCCGCACTCTTGCTGCGCTGTTCCATCGGCTTTTGGCATTGTACTTCAATTTCATTGTAATATTCTAGCCGCTCATCAATGATGCGCAGTTCCCGCACCATCTGAAAAAGCTCTTTGATCATTTTTCCGGTCGTGGCTAAGAACTGGGATACCTTTTCCTGTTGCGCCCCGATTCGCTGCTGGGTCACGCCAAAGAAGGCGGAGTTCTCCGCTGCCGCAAAGGAATCTTCAATCTTCTCCACCACTGGAAAACTATCTTTAAAATTGTCCAGAATCCAGAAATAAGGCTCTTCCAAGCTGAGGTCAAAGACTTCCCAGGAGAGCTTGTAGAACTTTACCGGTTGGGGAAAGCCAGTCTTATCAAAGTGTCCAATGATGACTTCCCGCTCTTCTTCTTTAAACCCAAATTTTGTGAGGAGTTCCGACGTAACCATCATACCACCTAGGACAGTGTATTCTGGGGGGATTTAATAAGTTTTCCCCATAAGTGGCTTTGCCCCTTATCAACCCCAGCCCTGCGGGGAGAGAAAACACTAACGGGTTCCAGTGGTCTTCCCCCTTATCAACCCCAGCCCTGCGGGGAGAACTAGCCGAGCGAACGAGAGATAGGCGGACTCACTACTTACCCATCTTCACACCAGTAAAGAACCATATCCCTTCTTTTTCATGAAACATCACGCGAAAGCCCTGCTCTTGGAGAATCTTGCTCCATGCTGGGGGAGAAAGTTTCGTCAATTCTTTCTGCTGGTGCCAGTCCTGCACCCCAACTGCGGAGAACACCAAGACTAATCTTCCTTTATTCTTTAAGATTCGCTGCACTTCGGAAAGAAGTTGCCGATAGTTTTTGATGTAATTTAACAAAAATATCATCGTCACAGAATGAAAAGATGTGTCCGGCACGGGAAGAGGCTGCTCCAAATCTGCAATGATTTTAGAGGTGCAATTTTCATTAAACTCTATCATCTTGGGAGAAATATCCAGCCCAGTGGAAGGAATATAACTATACGCCCCGCACCCCAGGTCAAGATTTTTCCCGTGGCAAAGTGCAGAAAGCTCCTGCTGGATCACGGCGCGCTTGCGTTGGTCAATCTTATACGACCACATGAACGCTTCCGCATTCCAAAATGAAGTTTTGTTGCCCGGCCACCCTTTGGCCCAGCTTACTTTTTTAGCAATTTTAGCTAATTTTTTCTCTACCGGCTGACCATATTGCAATTCTATCAGTCCAGATAAAAACTGTGTTTCCAAGTCCATCATCCTGAGCGTAGCGGAAAAGATACCCTAAACGTTGTTGCCCGTCCTGACATTGACCAAAGATGCAGTGGCCCCATGATCAAGGAAGAGTTAGTCTTAATTTATTTGTATATAAACGATGCAACCCCACCTTTTCATCAAGGTACAGCCGCCCTTTACTCAACAACCATCAGAAAGTTTATAAAAGAATATAAGCCTTTCCCTGCCAGTGGGCCTGTGGTCTAGTGGTTACTGTAAAGGCCGCAAATGACATCTCGTTGACGAACCAAAAATTCAAATTCGAGAGGATCCCCGGTTCGAATATAAGTGGCGTTGCCCCTTATCAACCCCATATCCTGCAGGGAACATGAAAGTCCGGGCAGGCCCATTATTTTTTCACATTAATCGTTTCATCGGGAGAATCGCTTTTCAACTTAAATTTTGCGCCAATGTGCCCTTTGAATGGATAATTGCCAAAATGCGTCAAGGGCATATTTATATCTGAATATATTTTCCCCCCAGCAGCCCGCCATCGACGACAAAAAGTATAATCTTCTGACAAGTAGCGTCCGCTTTCCGGGTCTTTCATGCAGTCAAAGAAAAGGTAAGTATTATTAGATTCATATTTTTTGGAGTTTAGCCAGTGATCGGAAGTATAGGCTAGTTCCGGATATGCTTCTTTCATTTTTGTAAAGACTTCTCTTTTTAAAAGCATAAATCCGGTTGCTCCATCAAGTGTTTCAACAAACCCATCATTGACGGTGATGTGCGAATGGTCTACAAAATTGATATTGTACATCAATGATTCTGCCTGCAGCCGGGAAGAGGTCATCCCCTCCTGCCGAGACAAGCGCAGAACTTCTTCCCAATTAATGTCTTTCTTAGGATAGATTCCGCAACAAATATTTTCATCTTTCTCCAGCAGCCGGAATACATTCCTGGCCTTGAAGCCGATGTCCGCATCGATAAAGAGCATATGGGTGAACTGTTCGGGACTATCCAAAAAAAAGCTGACTAAAATATTACGTGCCCTGGTAATCAACGACTCATTCCCCAAGGCCATAACTTCGAGGAATATCCCTTGAGCAAGGCACTCTTTCTGGAGCTGTAATATCCCCTGAAGATACTCCTTGCACAACATTCCGCCATAACAAGGGGTGGCTACAAAAAGCTTGATGGGTGAAACCATAAAACTATTCAAATATAACTTATTTTAAATACTTTTGGATAATTTAGGCTCTGTCCTACTTGCTTACGGCCCAAGCTAGCAGCTGCAAAGTCTTTAGTTTATGAAGAAATAAGTTACTTCTTCTCCGGCATATACAAATCAAAAATAAACAACGTCAAAGACAACACCACCGGCCCAATCAAAATGCCGAAAGCCCCCACCAGGAGAACCCCCCCGACTATCCCCAGCAACATCACCAACGGGTGAATCTTCGCCCGATCGCCCACGATTTTCGGCCGAAGAAAGTTATCGACTCCCCCAATGACCAGCAACCCATAGAGAAAAAGCCCCATCCCTTTCAGCATGATGGACGTGGAATCCTGAAACATCCCATCCAGAAACAGGAAAAGAGACGCCGGAACCCATACCATCCCGCTGCCCACGACAGGAATGAACGTCGCCAATGCCATCACTACTCCCCACAGCAAGGGCGATGAAATCCCAAAGAGGAAGAATCCCAAGGAACCGACGATGCCCACCAACAAGGCAATCAGCAAGTACCCATAAATGATCCCTTTCAGCACCTCATCCAGCCGGGCGACCACCAAGGCATATTTCTTGGCTTGTGTATCAAAAAGCACCCCCAACCTATTCACAACATCTTTCCCATCCCGCAGGAAATAGAACATCGAAAGAAAGACCATGAGCAGGTTAAGTGCCATGCTGGGCAAGCTTACCAGAAATGTCGATCCCTGCCCAATAATCCACTTAGTAGCCGATTTACTGATATCCTGAAGAGCAGAATTAATGGCAGGATTGTTTACAACCTGCTCTACCTTCTGACAAAAGGCATTGTGGCAGCCCTGAAACACCCCTCCTGCGAGATTCTGCTTCAGGACAATGAACTGGACGTATGCTTGTTGTATTAACACCTTAACCAAAAAGAATGCCGGGATTGTAATGAGAAGTATGACCAGCAGGCACACTAGGAATGCCCCTAGGCTTTTATACTTCACTTTGGGAGAGGTCCAAGCATAGAGAGGGTAGGTAATATACGCCAATACCGCACCCAGAAACAAGGCTAGAAAGAAGGGCTTGATCAGCAGGAGCGAAAAGACGAGAAGCAGGACAAAAAGAGCCAGTGGAAGATATTCCTTGTATTTGATGCCTCATCACCCTTTGGGTAAGAATAAGTTCTTAGTAATTTATAAAACTTCCTTTTGTAGAGGAAATAAGCGTGAAAAAAAGCAAACATTGAGAAACAAGAGAAAAAGAAAAAAAAAGAAAAAAATAAAGCCGTTAGGCTTATTCAGTCGCGGCTGGTTCTTCCGAAGCAGCTTCTACTGCGACAACTGCCGGCGCTCCAATGGTTGCATCCGTGTAGGTTGTACCAGACACTTCCACTTCACCACCAGACATTTCTTTGGCTCTATGCGCAATTACTTTACCTGCTAAGCGCGTATCCGCACCGCTGTATCCTGCCACTAACATGGCCATATTGCCATTGGCATTCTCAAACAGTTTGACCCGTGCTTTGCCCGGTGTAAATCCTTGCGTACAGTCTGCCGGATTACCTAACAATTCTGCCGCCACGGTATTAACACATGGTCCACCCACCACGATTAAGTTTTGGGCGCTGGCAGATGCGATTTCGCTGTCCAGTTTGGTTGCGTCGATGACCTCAACTGCAACTAAGTCCCCGCCACTGGAGGTGGAAGAGCTAACTGCACCGCTGGTCACATAGACTTGTGGCAATCGCTGGTTTTCAGGATACTCATACTTAAACTCGTTCGGCGAGCCGCTGGGTGTGGTGTAAGTCCACTTGGCACCCATCGTTGTGTATCCATAGCCAATGTTTTCTTCGCCTTCGGGCGTCAGCGACGGATTGCTGGTACTATCCGTCTGGAACACACCAATCGTTACTTCATTGGTCGTTGTAGCTGACACATTGATGTAAATTATCGGCGGAGCTTGGTCGTCATAGCTATTGGTGTCAGGATCGGTCCAGTTCATCTGGATCTGCTTTACAAAAGTGGCATTGCCTAATGGGTTATTTAATTGAACCCCATTTGTGTGCCGGTACAGGGTATTACCAAAGTCAATCTGCATACCGTAGTAATCGACAATGTCAACTTCAGCGCTTGTGACCGCATCATCGGCTAAGGTCCCGTCACCATTCAGGTCTACATTGATGACAAAGTCACTACTGTCTTTGCTCGAAGTAGTGATATTCTTCACTGCAAACGAGTACCCACCTAATTTAATGGTGGCAACGGTACTGCTAGTCCCTGAATCGACGGCGTACTCCAGCGTCTCTCCTGAACCAAGATTCTTAAACTTGATTTTTGGACTAGTGGCAGAGTTCTTATCGGCTCCTTTATACTGGAGGGCAAACGTTTTTGCTGTTCCCTGCGCCGCAGTCCCTGCAGAAACCACAAAATAGTCGTTCTTGGAGATGTTCAAGGCCTCATTTAAGATGACTTCTTTTTCCGTTGCCTCTTCAGACATTAACAATTCAGTACTGGTATTGGCATACACTAACGGCAAGTCAACTTGGTTGTTATCGCCATCCCAAAACCGTAACTTAAACCGCCGATCAGTGGACGCAATCAAACTAATGTCGTGAGTTTCCTCATCCGTCAACCCTAAGTATTCAAAGTCCCAGTTGTTGGTAAAGAGCAATTCTTTGTCATCACCTTGCTCAACAATGGACGCGCTTAACTTACCGCCAACAGGAACGTAATAATCATCCTGCGCAGTCATGTTGATGCGAATCTTACTTAAAGTAAAGGTGGTGTTGTCATCCGTACCTTCAATGTTGACATCGGCACCGCTGATGGTTTCGGAACCAACTTTCAACGTTGATGCTCCCGCTGCAGCCGAAGCCACATCAGTATCCTTGAGTTCTATCTTACTGGCACCAAGGAAAAAGTCGGCACTATGGACCCCGCCAGCATAGCTTTGGTACAACCGCTCGGCCAGACCTACCTCAATCCCATCCGATAATTTATAGGTGTCTCCTACCTGTAATTTATCGGTCTGCTCGCCATTGACCAAAAACTTGGCATAGGTTTCGTCGACGAAGGTAAGAGTTACTTCGTAGGACTTTCCGCCCGTTTCCAATGTGGTGCTATCCCCTTCTAAAAGACTGCCACGGACTGAACCACCCATCATGGTTAACTTGATGGTGTCTTCGGCATCGCCGCTGTTCGTACCGCCACCAGGTCTCCGAGCGAGGACAATATCATAAACTTTCCCCAGCATCGTTACTTGGGTGTTCTCAAAGTCGTCCAGGACTTCGCCGGCAGTATTTGCCGAACCCGCAGTATTCTGGATGGTACTTTCGGGCGCTGAAGAAAACTCCAATACATATTCTCCAATGTTCGTACTACTCTTAACATAAAAGAAATCACCTGTTATGTCATTGTCGTTCTCGACAAATTTAACAATCTCGTTTTCAGCGTTATTCTTAACGTCAAAGTAAAGATATTGGACATAACCCGAACTTGTTCCTGACGTGGAATACGTCCCATCAGCCAACGCGGCCAATTCTGCTTTTCCAATAAATTGCTCAATGTCATACACCTGCTCTCCCACTGCAGTAGAGTTAGTATTAGCCATTTCTAATTTCTTGGACACAGTACCAACCTGCCAATTGTCGCCTTCAACAGTTGTCATTGTTGTATCGGTTGGCTTATTATACTTCATCGCCGCCGCAATGTCCGTCATCGCTAAGTTGTCGACTGCCGCTGCATTCTCACCAACGACAAAGAAGCCATTAAACGTGCCGTCTTTGACGAACATGGTGGGATACGTGCCTAAATCAGCCGCCATCGCTCCCATCGCAGTTGCACCGAGCATCGTTACTCCTGCGCCTACTGCAAACAGGCGTTTTACCATTCTTTTTATTTTCATCTCAAACACACCTCCGTGTTTAAATATCAAATCTTTTCCGTTTGCTTGTCCCTAAAAATTCCGAATAAGAAGCCTGAAACCCCGACCTCTTTTTTCGATTGTAGAGACAAAGCTCTGGTAAGACTTACGCCTACTCATTCTAACCGCTTTATAAGTCTTTCGCAAAAATTACCCCCCACAATTTCAAGAGATTGTTTATACGGCCCATAAGTTAAAAATTTTGGCATTTTATGACCTCATCATTTGCAAATGACAAAACACCTAGTTATGGAACTTGGTTCTATATTTTGGGTTCCAGACGCCCATTTCTAGGGAAAGAAGGACTAAAAGCTTATAAAATTGAGGGTTTCAAAAAGGATATGGCTCCCACCAACGCCTTGGCGTCCCTGCCACTTCCTTCCTACGTTAAAGAGTTCTACGCTCAATTCACCCATCTTACTCCCATCCAGCAGAAAGCAGTCTCGGCCGGGCTGCTTCAGGGAAGCTCGCTCCTGGTCTGCGCCCCTACCGCCTCTGGAAAGACGCTTATTGCCACTATGGCTATAGCAACTGCTTTAGCGCAGGGAGGAAAAGCATTGTACATCGTTCCCCTGAAAGCCTTAGCCAGTGAGAAGCATAAGGAATACCAGCAGCTCTTGGAGCATTCCCCGTATAAAGTGATCCTATCAACCGGCGAAGTAGATAGCGAATCTGACTATCTGGCCAAATATGACGTTCTTATCCTGACCACGGAGAAACTCGACTCTTTGCTCCGGCATCGGGTATCCTGGCTGGGAACCGTCAAAGTAGTGGTTATGGATGAGATTCATTTGCTCAATGATCCTGGCCGGGGGCCAACGGTAGAGATTATACTTACCTTGCTGAAGATGCTGCTTCAGCCCCAGCTGATTGCTCTTTCAGCCACAATAGGGAATCCCCAAGAACTGGCGTCCTGGTTAGAAGCAGCGTTAGTCCAAGACACCTGGCGGCCCATCGAACTGAAGCAGGGCATCCGGGAAGGGGGAAAAGTCGAGTTTTATGGAAGCAGTAAATAAGTAAGGTTTCGGGATGATGGAGATAAAGTTACTGGTTCTATATATTACTGGTTCTATATATTAATAGTATTTCTCAGAGAATTTCAGGGAAGAGCTGATTCCAGTTCCTTGGCCTTCTCCCACGCCAGCCGTGCTCTTGCTGCGTCACCCATCTCTTCATAACACCGGGCCATGTTCCGAAAAACATTCGGCTGCCGGGAGTTGAGATTCAGACTGGCGGTGAACATTTCAAGAGCCGCCGAAAACTGTTTCAACTTGATGTACACCACGCCTAAATTGCTGTAGATGGCAACCGCATTTGGATCCAGCTCTTTCGCTTTCAGCAGGCAGTCGCGAGCAGCCAGAAGATTATTCTGTAACAGATGAATGCTCCCCAGGTTAAACCACGAAACCCAGAATGAATTATTGAAAGCAATGGATTTCTCAAACATCTGCTTCGCCAGGTCTATCTTGCGGTTTTCCAGGTACTGCCGTCCCAATTCATAATAGGAATAGTAATCCTGCTCCTGCGCTGCTTTCTTTTCAGCCAGTTGCTCATAGAGTTCCCACTTTTTCTTCCAGCTCTGGGGATTAAGCTTGCCAACATGATGAATGGGAATAGTAGTGGAAACAATCTTCCCGCCTAATGAATGAGAAACATCCTCATGAACCAAGCCACGAAACCGGGCTTTTCGGGTATTTCGAAACAACCGCACTATCGGAGTAGGAAACCAGCCAGCAGTCCCTTTACTTTCAGCATAGACATCGTCATGAGGGGCGATAAACCCAGATTCGTGCTCCGTGGTCCCGGTGACTTTCATTCCCGAGGCAGTAACGTACTGCACGTCCCGTACATCTTTGATATAATTCCGCTGAATTAAGACATAGCCGTTAACAGGTGGTTGAGATTGTTGGAGAAGCAGTTCCCGTATGGTGGAGTGATCCTTGGTCGCTATGGTTTCATCCGCATCCAGCACTAAAATCCAGTCGCCGGTGGCGTGTTTCAAACTTTCATTGCGGGCAGCCGAAAAGTCATCCACCCAGGCAAAATCATAGACTTTATCCGTAAATCGCCGGGCAATCTCTTTGGTGAGGTCAGTACTGCCCGTATCAATAATGATGATCTCATGAACTAATCCCTGGACGGATTGCAAACAGCGCTCTAAGAACTCTTCTTCATTCTTCACGATCATGCACAAGGAAATAGTAGGCATGCTTTATCCGGAAGAAAGCGATTTTATAATGATTTCGATGATTTCCTGATTATATTTTTGTTTATATTCTTTCGCCATGCTCCGGATCTCGGAAACCGAAAGGGAAAGACCCCGTTTTTGTAATGCGTCCTGTAGCCGGCACAAGAACTCCACAAACTGGGTAACGTTCTGCGGCTTCTCCGTCGTACGGCAGCGCTCAAAGTCAATCAGCACCGGTTGATTATGCTGCGTCATGATGATATGTTTCAACGGGTGATGCATTTCTTCTTTTGTTATGTGGAGCTGGTCTAACCGATGGCACTGTCGCAGAATCGCAACCACTGCCTTCCGTACCTCGGCGGGTGAATGGTGTTCCAGCCACTCCACAAAGAATTCGCCCTCAATAAACTCTGAAACCATGAAATTATCTCCGGTAAATAGGAGCCTCGGCCCGATGCCCTGTTGATTGACCAGCGCCAGCCACACTGCTTCCTGGCGGATAGCATCAACAGCTTTGCTTCCCTCCTGGGGAATTTTAATAGCTACCAGCAACGTTTCTTTCCGGGAAGGAAAATGAGTTTTTATCGGCGTGCTGCGGTCGAAAGACCCCTGAAAAACCAGGCCTCTTTTTCCCTGGGCAAGGTAATGAATCTGTCCAATGCCTTTTTTTTCCAGCTCCCGCAACACCACGCTTTTAGTGATGCGGTAAACATATAACGTTTCAAAAGCAACTTTTTCCCGGCCGACCTCTTCAAACTCGAGCAAGTGATGGGCGAGAATCTCTTCAATCTTCTTCTTATTGGTATGCGTAGAAAACAGAAACAGGATGATGCCATCGGGGAAGAGGAAATGGGATGCCTCCTGAAAAAACCGTTCCGATATCTCCCAGCCTTTCCGGCCGCCGTAAATAGAATTGTCATCAATCCCCTTATCTTGGGGCAAGTAGGGGGGATTAAAGATGATAGTATTGAATTTTCCGTAGGCCTGCTCAAAGAGATCACTTTGCAGCACCTTCAGTTTACGGAGCTTTTCATGAGTTATTTTCTGCTGCAGTGCTTTGATTGCATCAGGATTAATGTCGAGAGCGACGACTTCTTTTACCTCAGGAATACGAATAGCAGTAAATGCCTGGATGCCTGAACCCGTACCCAGGTCCAATACTCTGCCCGTAGCATAGTCACGGACTGCCTTCTGCAGCAAGTAGGAATCTTCCGCTGGTTCGTAGATGTCCATGTGAAATTAGGTATAGGGGCAGTTTAAGAATTTTTCCTGTTAAATTGAACTCCAAATCCATAAAGATTAAAAACTCATCACTACCCTAGAATACAGAGCGTATGAGGAAGATAAAATGACAATGACCTTACTGGAGAGAATATTCGGAAGAACTAAATCCCCTATCCCGGGCAGCACACCAACAATTCCTACTCCGACGCCGGCCAGTGCACCAGCACCCACTATTGAACCTGTAGAATTAATTGATGATGAACTTGCCAGAACATTAAGGCCCATGTATGAACGGAATCACGCCTCGATGGAATATTTCTCTTTGTTTGTACGACAAATGGGAAAAGTTAAGGAATATCTCAAACAAAACCCTGCCGATCTGGAGAAACGAATGTATTTCGCTCATCTCTTCACCGAAGTTGGAGCTGGCCCTTTAGCAGTCGAACAGGCCGAAAAAGTATTTACGGGATATCATCTGGCAGGAGACGTTAATGCGGAGAAAGACTCTTTATTAGTCAAGGCGAGCGACCACCACCGGTGGAACTATACACCGGTGGCATGCTTCGCCTGCGGGCTCGGGTCGCTTGCCTAGGAGAAAGCAAATAAAGTCTTCTGGGCAGTTGGAGCATACTTCTGCTGGTCGAGGTAGCGGTCGTAAAAGTTCATATCTCCACTCCTCCCATCGGTGGCGGGGTTCCAGAACCCTCCGCCTCTGAAAAGCCAGCTTTTCAGCCACCAAAATTCTTTCAGAATTTTTGGTGCAGTAAAGCCCTTAAGTTTCTTTGCAATCTCAGGCTTGCTGTAAATACCCATACACAGATTAATATGTACATGGTTACTATCAAATGTTTTCTTTCTCCACATTATCTCGTAATGTGTCAGTGCTTCGGTCAGCACTGCATCCGTGTACTCACGGATGGAATGCTTGTCAAATACATTATGGCAGTACTTGGTTTTAAGTGTGACCATTATCCACACTTCGCCTACTGCAGAGCTATATCTAGTTGGATTTGTTTTCATAAGAATCACCTTTGTTTTAATTTTTGAGACTATAGCTAAAGCTATACAAAAGATTTAATTAGAAGTTAATCATAGCTATCCACGGGTTGTGTTTGACCCTCAGCCCTGTACGAACAGGGCTCAGAGGGTATTTTTTGCTTTAGGTTAACTTCTTGGAAAAGAAAGTAGAGCTAAAATATTAAACTACGCCACCGGTCACGCTCACTGCGGTTCGCTCAAGACCGGTGGAAAACTTAATTATATTCCATACGCAGAACATTTAAACGATGCGGAAGAGCAGATTTGATTGACCAATACTCTCTCCTTAATGATAGGCAGATTATGGAACATGAAAAACCAGTCTATGGCTGCGATGGACATGGCCCAATGATTAGTGCCACTATGGGCAGCATAGAATTTCTGGCAGCCCAATTAGGAGAACAGAAGTGGTAAAGGCAGAGAGCAGTCACGTAAAAAAGAATTAATTTCTTTTCCGGTATGAACATTTATAAAATATAGCCAATTTTACTTTTCGGGTGGGCCTGTGGTCTAGCGGCTATGACAACTCCCTTACAAGCAGACGCATCGCCGGGTTGTACCGGCAGCGCGAGCACACTGCGAAGTCCGGAGTAAATCCCCGGTTCGAATCCGGGCAGGCCCATTTTCATTTAATTGCTATACGTATTAAGGTCAGTCTAGTGCTTGGTTCAAAGGAAAGCCGAGAACTCCAAGAAGTTATTAGTATTTGAGAGTAGTTAATAGAAAAGTTTATAAAGTTCCACTTATTTCTAGATATTATGGTAAAAGCTTTTGTAACACCACCCTGGAAAGAGTTTCCTGGTTCACGGGCTGAATATTTTGATAGAAACCTTACAGAATTTGACGAGAAATCATGGGGTGGAACTGTAAGAGAGCAGTGGATAAGGACACGGGATTTTCTCTGTTATCTCAAGGAACATAGGGTTGGTGAACTTAATGAGACAGAAGCATACGAAATACTTGAACAAAATATTGATCGTCTTTTAGCTGGCCAGCCACTCGTTTGGGCCGTGGAAAAATTTGGTTATGACAGAGCGAGAGAATTAAAAGACAAACCATTTGCTCCAAATAGAGATCGCTTTTATGTTGCCGAGGATGGTTCAAGGATTCCAACTAGAGACCAACGAGGAAGGTTTATTGGTTATTTTGGCGGTGTAACTGATGGAACATATCTTACTTTAGGTCTTCATCTTGGTGCAATAATTAATGCGACATTTGGAATTTCAGAACATGATATATGGATTGGTGGGAAACAATTAAGTATTGATGAGAAAGCAGAACTCTATTCTAGAGAGAAACTACCTTTTCAAATTGTAGAAAAAAGAATTTAACCCTTAGCATCCTTCTTCCCTTCCTCTTCTTTCTTCTCTTCCGGAGGGGCATCGCTCGTCTCCACCACTTCCTTGATTACCTGCGTGCCCGGAGCAGGATGCGTGGAAGACGTAATCGTCCTCTTGACCATGATTTTCTGTTTCACGTTCTCCCCTACTTTTTTGGCATGATGCGTCAGTTTAATCATAATTCCGCTCAGCGTCCCAATCGCGGCAACAATGGCTGTAATCGCTAAAGCATTATCCTTGAGCCACATCATCAATGTTTGCTCCTGCTTCTTGGCTAATTGTAAATTTACTTTGGTCTCTTCCAGCGCAGTGCCCACCAAATCCAAAGAAACTTTCGCCTCGGCTAATTTGCCGGTCAATATTTTCTCTTCCGCGCTTCGCAACTGCTCTTTGATGGACTTGAAGCTGTCGTACACTTCCGTTACCCCGAACCCCTTGGCTTTCTTGTCCGCATAGATGGCTTCCTGCTCCTGCAGCTTGGCTTTCAGCTGATTTAATAATTGCTGTAATTCGTCCGGATTGTATTTCACGGTCTGAGCAACAGTAAACTCGACGGGATAATTCGTTCCGGCAATTTTGACCGTGCCGCGTAACGTTCCTTCCTGCAATATTTTTATCCGTACGGTAATGGAATCTTCGTCGCCGGATCCTAATTCCTCAATGGCCGTGGAACTGATATGCTGCAGTCCTGGCCCAATAACTTTAGCTTTAACGTCTTGCAATGCTTCTCGTCCCTGATTGCGGATCAGGAACGTAATGTCTTGTTCGCCTTGGGCTAAGGTGCGGGGGAAATACGAGGTAATGTTAATGCTCGGCTGGTCAGAAGCAACTTCAATATTCAATGCTTTGGTAACATTTCGGCCATGTCCGTCGTCTGCAGTGAACACCACGGCATAATCCCCGGGATTATCAAATGTATGGCGGGGATTCTGGGCGATGCTGTCGACAGTACTGTCATTATTGAAATCCCAGGCATAGTTCAAGGGAACTTCACTGCTGGTATCGGCTGTAAACTGAACCGTTAACGGCGCTTTCCCGGAGAGCGGTTCAGCAGAAATGGTGACGGCCAGTGATTCAACGATAATATTTTGGTGGAGCGTAACGGTACCATTGGTAAAAGTTACTTCAACGGTGGCGAGGTACGTTCCTGCGGTAGAATACGTATGTGTCAGTTGGGCCTCGGTGCTATCAACAGTTCCATCAGTGTCAAAATCCCAGCTATAGGCAGCAGGGGTATCGGCTGAATCTATAGTAAAAGAAACCGTCAATGGTGCCAAGCCTTGCTCGGGATCGGCGAGGAGAGTTGCTCCCGTATCGGCCCACGCGATGCTCGCTGCCAGCACCAGTAAAATGAACATCACTAATTTTTGAAGCATATTATTCTTACTTAGATAACTTCTTTTTAAAGTTTTGTATTCCCCCCAACAATAAAGAGAAATGAAAAACAAAACTTTTAATAACTCCCCCTGTCTTACAAACCTATGCAGCAGCAAATCTTTGACCTCCTGCTGGAGCAGGAAGACGTCACTTGGAAAACTATCTTGTACGACTTAGTGAACAGCGAACAGATGGATCCCTGGGACATTGACATTACGCTGTTGTCCAAGAAATATATTCAAATCATCAAGGAGATGCAGGAGCACGATTTCCGCATCTCTGGAAAAATACTGCTGGCAGCAGCTTTCCTGCTCAAAATAAAGTCCGCTTACCTGATTGAGCATGACATTTCCAATCTGGATGCGTTAATCAATTCCACCGAAGAGGCCATTGACGAGGAAGAGCTGTTCAATGGTGTAGATGACCGAAGGAATAAAGAGAAATTCCAGCTCATTCCCCGCAATCCTCAACCAAGAAGCAGAAAAGTGTCCATCCACGACCTTATCGAAGCGTTACAGAAAGCGATGGAAACGAAACGCAAGATTCTAGCGCGGCAGCGGCCGACGAAGTTTGTCCTGCCCGAGAAGAAAATAGACATTCTTGGAACCATCCGCGACCTATATCATAAAATTGTGTATTATTCCCAGCAGGAGAAGAACAGCCGGTTAACCTTTTCTACCTTGCTCCCGACGAATGCCGGCCGGCGGGAGAAAGTATACACCTTCATCCCCCTACTGCACCTGGAAAATCAGGGAAAAGTGGAGACGACACAGGAAAAGCATTTTGATGAGATTTACGTAAAACTTTTAAACAAAAAAATGACCCCGGAAAAATCATAACCGGAGCGGCCCTTACAACCTTTTCTTCCGCAACCTTTTTAAACTGCCGTCACTCAAACTGAAGACAAAAGGCGGGGTGTTCTTGAGCGGCTATTAAACGCATGAAATCAACCAAAAGTATGAAATCAACTGAAAACATCAAAGTTCCAGAAACCATCGTAGACCAAGTCATCGGCCAGGATCATGCCGTCCGCATCATCAAAAAAGCAGCGTTACAGCGCCGGCACGTCCTGCTCATAGGAGAGCCCGGCACCGGAAAATCCATGCTGGGCATAGCTTTAGCGCAACTTCTTCCCAAATCCCAGCTGAAAGATATTGTGGCCCTGCCCAATCCCAATGACGAGAATAATCCTTTAATTAAAGAATTGCCCGCAGGAGCGGGACGGGAAGAAGTCCGAAAATACACCATTGACACCCAGCAGGTGTTTAAGAACAATAACCTGCTGCTGTTCCTGGTCGCGATCTTTACTTTGGTAGCGCCCTGGTGGATCCGCTCAAAATATCATTCGGACTTGATGTTCACCGCCTTTTTCCTTGGCGGCATGCTGTTCTTGGCAGCGTTTGCCATCATGCTCAGCGTGGGGCCCCGCGTCTTTCGGGCCGGGAGCAATTTCATCCCCAAAGTGATCGTGGACAATTACGCGCAGAAGCAGGCACCGTTTTACGACGCTACTGGGGCGCATGCAGGGGCGCTGCTCGGCGACGTGCTGCATGATCCTTTTCAAACTTTTTTGAGTGGGCAGGATTTACAAGTTATCCGGAAAAATAAAATTGAAAGTAAAAAAATTAATGAAGAAATAGATTCATTAATGAGCAGACATAAAGACAGGATTATCCACAAAAAAGAGAAGAGCTATGAAGCAATTTTTCTTCCCTCGAACGAACTGTATGTGTTAGGAGAAGCTCATGGTTCTGTTTCTCCAGTTGAAGTTTTATCATCCAACAGATATGATCATGATGGTGAAATGATAAAACTAACCACTTCCGAAAAGAAAGAACTTACCATTACTCCTGAACATCGAATAGCAATGTGGAAAAATGGAAAACTTGCTTATGTCGAAGCGAAGGATATCCAAGAAGGTGATGAAGTAGTTTCCCAGCAGGATGATGTTATTATCGATGTGCAGGACATAATTAATACGTATGACCAGCATCAGCAAAAACAATGTGCGCTGTACTACCAGTTTCAGGACCTACAGAAACAACATCCCACTTGGGGATATAAAAGAATTGCCAAGGCTATGGATCAGCCTATCGGTAAAACCCGCTGGTGGCATGAACGTAAGCATATTCCTGTTCCAATTCAGACAGCTACTTTGCTGAACAAAAAAGGATTATTGCCATTGAAAGTAGACAATCCGCATCTGCCTCTTATTGCCAAAGTTCTCGGAGCAAGTTTTGGAGATGGCGGGATTTTCGCAAATCTTAATGGTATATTCCTTTCCAGTTCTGAGTTGGAAGCCACCGAAGAATTTGGAGAAGATCTCGCAAGAATATTTGGGGATGAAGTTGACAAAAATAAAAGGACCATTGAAGGTGGAATAGAGGGACATTCTTGGTGTTATCAAAATACCAATAGAAATGTTATTCGATTTTTTAAAGCCTTAGGCGCTCCAATTGGAAAGAAATCCGAAAAGGAATTGACAGTCCCTGGATGGATTAAACTTAAAAAATATTTTGAAGACGAGTTTTATGGCTCTTACTTAGGGGGAGAATTAGGGACTCCCATCATTCATAAGCAGGGTAATTATCTCACCTGCCTTGAAGTAGGCATTACAAGCTGGCCGCACTTTAAAGAGAACAGAGTATATTTCTTACGGGAATTGGCGGACTATCTCAAAAGAAACCGTGTTGCCACTACTTCTATCTACGAAGGAAAATCCCCCACCGAAGGGTCGCTGGTTTTCAGGCTACTCATAGAAAAGAAAATAGATAATGTCCTTTTATTCCTCATGAACGTAAAAATTAATTATTGTAAATATAAAGTTGAGAGGATTTATAATGCTTTGGGACAATGGGCCGTGCTCAAGAAAAATAAATATTACGAGTTGCTGGAGCGCGGCTACGGCGCAGAGAGGGCGATGAAAGTATTGAATTTAACTCCTGAATCGCTGTACTTGCTGCTGAACCATTTTGGCCCAGAAAAAGGGGCGGCCTCATCATGAAATTAACCAAACAGACTGTCACAAAAGTGGAGCGATTTTCCTACACTGGTAAATTGTATAATGTTACCACAAGTTCTGGCAATGTCATTGTAAATGGGATTCTTTGTAAAAACTCTGGAGGATTAGGAACGCCCGCTAACCAACGAGTAGTCGCGGGCATGATTCATAAAGCCAATGGTGGGGTACTGTTTATTGACGAGATAGCAACGTTACATCCCCGCACGCAGCAAGAAATGTTATCGGCATTGCAGGAAAAGAAATTTCCCATCACCGGCCAATCCGAACGATCTGCCGGCGCGATGGTGAGAACCGAACCAGTGCCATCTGACTTTGTCCTGATTGCTGCCGGCAATGTGGAAACCATAAAGAATATGCACCCGGCCTTGCGCTCCCGCATTCGGGGCTATGGATACGAAGTCTACATGAATGAAACCATGTCCGACACCACAGAGAACCGCTTTAAGATTGCGCGCTTCATCGCCCAGGAAATCAAAAAGGAACAGGGAAAGATTCCGCATTTCAGTGTGGAAGCGACCAAGGTCATTATTGAAGAAGCCCGACGCCGGGCGAACCGGAAAGGACATCTTACCCTGCATCTGCGGGGATTAGGCGGATTAGTGCGGGCAGCAGGTGATTTAGCCGGGGAAGAAAAACAAGCAGTTGTGCTTGCCCGGCACGTGAAAGAAGCTAAGTTATTGGCCCGCCCCCTGGAACAGCAGATTGCCGATGAATTTATTGGCAGGAAGAAGGAGTATGAAGTCATCATCACCACCGGCAAAAGAATTGGCCGGGTGAATGGGTTAGCAGTTATCGGCAGCGGCTCGGCATATTCGGGCATCTTGCTGCCCATTGAATCTGAAGTTACCCCGGGAGGCAAGAAGTCAGAGATCATTGCCACCGGAAAATTAGGCGACATTGCCAAAGAAGCAATAAAAAATGTGTCAGCCATCATCATGAAATATTTTGGCGAGGATATTAAAGAAACCAGAGATATTTTTGTGCAATTCCTGCAGACGTATGAAGGGGTGGAAGGAGATTCTGCCTCGATTGCCGTCGCCACCTCTATTATTTCAGCGCTGAAAGAGATTCCGGTCAAACAAGACGTGGCCATGACCGGCTCATTGTCCGTCCGTGGTGAAGTGCTGCCCGTGGGCGGCGTTTCGTCCAAGGTGGAAGCGGCCATTGATGCCGGCATCAAGACCGTTATCGTACCCAAAGCGAACCTGCAGGACATCGTCGTGGATGCGGAGAAACTGAAACAAGTCAAGATCATTCCGGTGCAGACCATTGGCGAAGTGCTGGAAGAAGCGTTAGATTGGAACGGCAAGCACCGGATTAAAGAAATGATCCGCAAAAAGAATGGCTATGCGCATCATACCCTGAAAGAGAAACCTTTAAAAAGCAATCGCCTCTCAACGTAAAAATGGCTCGCTCCCAGCATCGCTCGCAAAAGAAAGTGTCCGGCGGCCGGTATCGGCAATTTCGGACCAAACGAAAATATGAGTTAGCGGGCTTTCCCACCAATACGCAAGTACGTCCGGAAGCATTGGTGCGCACCAGCCGTACATTGGGCGGCAACCGCAAGAAACGGATTCTTTCCGGCAACCTCATCAATGTGACGGATCCAAAAGGTAAAAGTACCAAGACGGAAATTCTGAAGGTCATTGAAAACGCCGCTAATCCCAACCTGGTGCGGCGGAATATCATTACCGAAGGAGCCATCGTCGAAACGAAGCTGGGCAAGGTTCGGGTAACCTCGAGACCGGGGCAGGAAGGAAGCATTAATGGGATATTAGTAGGAAAATAAAAATGCCAAAGCTTGAAAGTATTGTAACACAAATTAACCCCCGGGCGTTGTTCGTAGTATCAGGTGTATTGCTCAATGGTCTGGCACTGTATAAGGCAGCAGACTATACGTATAGTGGAGAACCAGGAAAATCAGTTATTGCCGGTATTTGTTCAATTATTATGGCCTACACTGCGGGATATCATCTTGGAAAAATAAGCGATGAAGGGTTGGATCGACACCAATAAATTCTCATCCAAATAGTTCTCTTTCGGTCTGATCAAGAATGCCTTTTATTTTTTGTTGGTCCCATTCATACGCTACTTTATCCGTACCCTGAGATCCTTTTGACAAATCAATTAAAGAAGCATAAACATGATTAACGGCCCCACGTACTATTTCAATCGAGACATTATATGAAGATAACTCTTTTTCCAATGATGATTGATAACGATGCAGCAGTCCAATATATTTTTCTCCCGTTAAATCAGAATCACGACTCCACCTCAACATTTCAAGAGTAAGCCAACCACTACAGAGAAATTCTAATTTTTCCTTATCGCGTGGCTGAAACATAATGGAACTGCCATTCATTAATTTATATTATTTGTGGAACACCTTGGGCGAGGAAATGGTGATGGTAGATGAAGACCCACTCCCCACCATTTAACTTCATTTTGTCCAGTGCTACATAGCTTAATTCTTTAAAATTTAAAGGTATTAGCCGGGGCTATATAAACCCACTCACCCACTGGACAACCTCGGGTAGGGTATATAAACAAGCTAAAGCAATAATGTAGTTAAGAGATGTGGGCAGCGTCGCATAATCTGGTGATTGCGAAGGTCTTAAATCCCCCTATCACCAAAATAGGGGGAGGTAAGACAACCTTTGTCTTGCCAAGAGACTTCTGGGTTCAAATCCCAGCGCTGCCGCTATATAAACATTTCGGTAAAAAAAAGAGGTGAATACCATGGTTGACCTTGCCGCCACGACTATAAAGAATTTGTTTGAACAGCAAATTAGGGACTTGACTTTACGAACCGTCCTGCCCCGGGAAGAATCATTTGATTTTCAATTTAGTGGGAGGTGGATAGAATGAATATTTCTGAGCGAATAATGTACTTACAGTACAAATACGAGCAGCCTGAATTCAAGCAGACGTATCTGGATGAATATGGACTAGAAGTCCCATCACACCTGTAAACACCTCCGGGGCATAAATTATATAAATGCCCCCCGGCGTTCTGCCGGCAATGGAAGTGCTAACGCAGATTGAATTGCGGCGACGGTATGATGAGATTACGGTGTCGATTGCGAAAGGCGCACTTTTCATCCATCCCTCTGATACGATTTATGGCATAGGGTGTAATGCAGTGAATCAAGCCAGCGTTCAGAAAGTGCGTGCGCTCAAGGGACAATTCCACCAGCCGTTATCCATCTGGGTGCCTTCCCTGAAATGGGTGCAGGAAAATTGTGAAGTTACATCGGAAGCAGCACAGGCCTTGCAGAAACTGCCCGGGCCGTATACGATTATTCTGCAATTAAAAAATAAAAAAGCAGTTGCGCCAGACGTTATGCTTCATGGCAGCACGCTGGGAGTTCGGTTACCGGATCATTGGTTTAGTAAAGTCGTAGAAAAAATTGGCGTGCCGATCGTAACCACCTCTGCTAATAAGACCGGGCAGCAGTTCATGACCACCTTGGAAACTCTGGATAAAGATATTGAAAAGGGCGTAGCGTTCATGATTTACGAAGGGGAGAAATCATCGCATCCCTCGAAGATTATTAATACCATGACGGGGATAGTAAAGGAACGATAGTACCATTAAATTCTGGTCTTATTTTATTCTCATCATTCCCCACTGCAATTGCCGCGCCAATGAAAAGACTGCTACAATTCCTGCTGCTAAATAACCAATCGTCAGGATTTCTTGCTGGAAAGGAAATGAGGGATAGGCAACGACAATTAATATCAGCAAGGCAACAGTCCGCATAAAAATAATGGGGGCCTGAGTTCTTGACAAAAAGTAAATTGCCACCGCCAGGAAAAACAGACCGGCAATGATATAGGCATAGGTGTCCTGCAAATACCATCCTACTTTAAAGAGCACTAATATTGTCACTAAACTATCGCTTCCCTGATCAAAATATTTTCCGAAATGACTCGCTCCGGAAATTCGGGCCACCACCCCATCCAAACCATCAAACAGTACATGGAGCAACGCAAACAGCACAAAAAGAATGTGATTTGAGAACAGCCAGTAGACAGCAAGCAGCCCGGCAATAAGAGAGCACAGCGTAAGCATATTGGCAGAAATCCCGGCCCAACGTAAAATCCGAGCCGAGGAATCCAAGTGTTTGCTCCGATACTCTTGAAAACGGCGGATAAATCGGCGGTGAAAAGCGTCCATAGCAAAGTATATAAATTGAGAGTATAAAAAGATTACGGGATAATCATGCCACTGTACGACATTGAAATTGAAAAAGCCATCGCTAAAATCAAGGAAAAGAAAGCAGTAATGGTCTGCATCCAGCTGCCGGATGGCATGAAGCCGTATGCGCAGGAGATTGAGCAAAAAATAACCTCTGAAACGAACGCCAGAGTCCTCATCTGGTTAGGCAGCAACTTTGGCGCCTGTGACATCCCTATCGGGCTGAACCGACTGGGCATTGACCTATTCATCGCCTGGGGGCACAACTTTTTCCACAAGACGGAGGGTTGGTGAGATGAGCGCAACCACCTTTGGAAAAAAAGCATTTAACTTTTACGCTCAGTTGGAGCTTCCCAAAACATTGCCGCCGGGGATTACCGCCATGAATCCCTACCAAGATTCTAAGACCAGAGAATATTCTAAATTGTTCTTGGACAAATTCTTTTCCGATAATCATGCCCGAATTTTTGTCTTTGGCATCAATCCCGGACGATTTGGGGCTGGGATAACTGGGGTTACGTTCACCGATCCGGTAGCCCTCAAAGAATTCTGCGGAATTCCCAACGAGTTCACCCCGCGCCGGGAACTGTCCTCTGATTTTGTCTATAAATTCATTGAGGAATGGGGTGGAACAACGAAATTCTACCTAGATTTTTTCCTTACCGCCGTCTGCCCCTTGGGCTTTACGAAAGAAGGTAATAATTATAATTTTTATGATGATGCAGAATTACTGTCATGCCTTAAACCATTCCTGCTTCAAACCCTGACATCTCAAATTTCTTGGGGAGCACGCCCCGAAGCGGCAATTGTATTCGGTTCCGGCAAAAATTACAAAATATTCTGCGAACTGAATGAAGAAGGGGGATTTTTTAAGAAGATTTATTCTTTGGACCATCCTCGGTTTATTATGCAATACCGGCGGAGAAGAATTGACGAATATCTCCATAAGTATAAAGAAGTATTTCAAAAAGCAGTTAAAACGGCAGAAGATTAATAAAGAACACCGCGCTTTATGAACCCATGAAACGAAGATTCCATGTGATTATTGAACAGGATGAAGATGGCGGTTACGTTGGCAGAGTTCCCGAATTGCGCGGCTGCCTTAGCCAGGGAGATAGTTTAGATGAACTGATGCAGAATATCAAAGAAGCCATCGAACTCTGCTTGGAAGTCCAAGCCGAAGAAAAAAGCATTGCCGAAGAGCAGATTACATTTGTGGGCATCCAAGAGATAACTGTCTAATGAAGCTGCCTTACTTTCTTCGAAAGAAGTATGCAAATTCCTCGAGAAAGAAGGTTTTGAGCTCATTCGACAGAAAGGCAGCCATAGATTCTACCGCCATCGCGATGGAAGAACAACCGTCGTACCAATACATTCAAACAAAGATATTAAGAGAGGTCTTTTGAAAGGAATACTCGATGAAATACAAATGAGCCGTGAGGAATTCTTCCAAAAATTCAAATAACGAAAATCGCACTAATCCTCCCGCTAAAACCAGAGGTATTTAATCGTGCGATTTTCGGGACAGGAAAATGCTATTTGCATTTTTCGTCCAGGAAATACTCGGCATTTCCTTGGATTGAAAATTGCACTCTGAAAAGTGGGGTTTTAAACCCGATGCAATTTCCAATAAACATTTAAATAAAATGTGGTTTTAGCTGATTATATGGACGTCCTCTTCCTCGATGCACCGTACACTGGAAAAGTAGAGTTATGCCAAGAGACTCTCCGCTACCTGCAGAAAAAGAAATTTAAAAAGATAGCTTTGTATGCCTCGGTGCAGTTCTGTCATCAGCTGTCGGCCGTCAGGAAACAACTGGAACAGGCCAAAATAAGCGTCATCACCACCAAAACTGACCGTGCCCATATGCCGGGACAATTGTTGGGATGTGACAGCTATCACCAATCCCTGCATCTTGACCAAAACATTGATTGTTTTCTATATGTTGGCGACGGAAAATTTCATCCTTTAGCGTTAGTGTATGCGCAAAAAGACGTACCGGTATTCAAAGAAGTAGTCTGTGACGATCCGCTGCGCCATGATCTGCAGGTACTCGGTCTGGACGAGATTCAGGCAATCCTCTTAAAATACAAAGCGGCACTGATGAGATTTCTGTCCTCCAAAAACATTGGCATCATCATTACCATCAAGCCCGGCCAGGAACAACTGAAGCCCAGTTTCGCAGTAGAGCAGAAATATGCCGATAAAAAATTTTATTATTTCATTGACAACACTATCTCCTTTGACCAGCTGGAAAATTTTAATTTTATAGACGTATGGATAAATACAGCATGCCCGCGCATCGGCTTTGACGACCAGGAGAAATTCCGCCGGGGCGTGATTAATCTTACGGACGCGCTGCAGGCAGAAAAAATACTCGGCCAGCTGCCAGCGTTCACCATCAAACATAATCCTCCTGGCAATAATCGTCGGAAAAAAGGAAACATTTAAATATACCTAAACTTTTTTCCTAGACGGAAAACATCAAGTTTTCTACTATACAAAAGAGGAGGGTAAACACTATGGCTGAAGTGGTAGCAAAAGTAGGCGTGAGAAAAGCTGCGGGATACCTCTATTTCGTCGACAAGCGAGGAAATGTAGCCCGTGCCAAGATGAGCCGAGCCGGACGCAAGAAAGGCAAGGCAAAAATAGAAGTGGTCGCCAAGGCTGGCGTGAAGAAGCAGAAAGGATACCTGTACTTCATTGATGGCAAAGGCAATGTTGCCCGTGCCAAGATGGCCCGAGGCCGAAAAGGCAAGAAACGACGATAAATTCTTTGTTTTTTTTATTTTTTACATTTTCTTGTTGATAGTAGTCTTATAATGCTCTTTCTCCAGCTATAATTTTATATAATAAAGACCTTCTCCAGAACGAATGGGCAATTCATCGAAAGAAAACCGGCTCAATGATCTTACTCCCGCCGAATGGCTGAAGTTCACCAAAACCTGGTTTATCCACCGCCCACCGCCCCGGAAAAAGAATGAGATATTGCATCCCGCAAAATATCCGGAAGACCTCATTGAAGAATTCATCCGCTTTTTCACCAAGAAAGGGGAAGTCGTTCTGGATCCTTTCCTGGGAACCGGCAGCACGTTAGTTGCTTGTCAACAGAGCGGCCGTCAAGGCATCGGCATCGAGCTGCAGCCAAAATATGCCGAGATTGCCCGCACCAGAGTTCCGGCATCCCAACGGATCATTCAGGGGAATGCTGCTGATATATCCAGGTATGATCTACCGGAGATTGACTTTCTGATCACCTCACCTCCCTATGGGCCGATGCTCACCAAGAGCGGCTTAGTGTCCAAAGATCGTGCGAAGAAAGGACTAGACGTGCAGTATAGTGACGATCCCGAGGATTTGGGCAATGCGAAAAGCTATGAAGAATTCCTGCAACGATTAGTCAACATACTGGTGGCCATAAAACCAAAACTAAAATCAAAAAAATACGCCGTCGTAATCCTCCAGAATTACATGGACCAAGGGAATTATCGCACGCTAGCCTGGGATGTGGGCAAGGAATTAAGCAAACATTTTCAGTTTCGGGGAGAAAGGCTCTGGTGCCAGGACCATAAGACTCTTTACCCGTATGGTTATCGTTACAGCTTTGTGCCGAATGTTCATCACCATTATTGTTTGATTTTTAGGAAGGAATGAAGAAAATTATTTTGAGAGAATTGGAAAGTTATTTTTAAGGAATATCTATCTCTTTAAACCCAAACATTCCCCGCAGGGGCACAAAGACAAACTGGCCTAAGAACTCCAGCTCTAATCGCCCTTTTACCTTCGTCCCCTTCACCATGATCTGGCTTGCCATATCGCCTACTGGCGCTAAGACGATGCCCCCATCTTTCAGCTGGTCAAGTAATGGCTGCGGAATGGTAGGGCAAGCCGCAGTGATGATGATGCGGTCAAAGGGTGCCTGCGCTGGAAAACCTTCTCCCCCGTCTGCTTCCAGCACCGTAACATGGTGCAGTCCCAATTCCAGCAGATTTTTCCTGCTAGCGTGCACTAGTTCGGGAATAACATCAACGGTAATCAATTTTCCGGTTGGTCCGATGATTTTGGAAATTAATGCGGCCTGATACCCCACGCCAGATCCTACTTCAAAGACCGACTGTCCCGGCGCCAGTTCTAAGGCTTTAAGCATAACCATGACGGTGGACGGCTGTGAAAGGGATTGTTTCCTTGAGGTGGGCAACGGATGGTCATCATAGGCATGCGCGCGTAAGGTAGGGGGCACAAAGTGTTCCCGGGGGATGGCATTAAACGCATCCAGCAATTGTGGTTCTACTTTCAGTGACTCCCAAAACTGCAGTAATTGCTGCTTCGTGCCCATGGTGAAGATAGTTATTCCAGAGGTTATATACTTTTCGACGTGAAAAAGATTACGCCTGAGATAAACCTCGTAATTTTTCCTTCAATTCCTTAACTGCCATAGGTTCATTATCAGAATTTATTTCAAAGACATATTGCATCTTTTGAAGCGTATGGCGATACAGTGGGTCGTAATAAAACTCCAGCAGCAGTTTCATCCCTTCAATATACTGTCCCTGCTCAAAACAGCGAACGATCTGCTGCCGATGCGTAGTGCTGACGACTTTTCGCAAACTCTTGGTGATAGAAATTATCCTTTGAATATTCTCCGGCGAGGTAAAATACTCTTTCACCGCTGCTGCTGCCCGCTGCTCCATACTTCTCTGCACCAGCACCTGCACGCCATTCTTCATTTTTTTATACAAAAAGAGTGGTATCTGGACATCCCCTATTTTCCGGCTTTCCCCTTCCACCAAGACGTATGGTAAATGGTTAAGCTGCAGTAGCTGCTGGAGCAGCAAATTCTCAAACTGCTTCTGCGACCGCGGGATTAAGCCAATACCACCATACAAGCTCCCTCGATGCTGTGCCAGGCCTTCCAAATCTAAAGCATTGGGAAATTTCTGCAGCAAAGCGGTCTTTCCCGAACAGGTCAATCCCCACAGAACTATTAACGTTGGTTTTAAGGTAAAGGCATCTAAAGTTTCCCGCACATAGCGGCGGTATTGTTTATATCCGCCCAGCAACTGAAATACCGTATAGCCTAAAGAATCCAACAGAGAAGCGACAGTTTTAGAGCGCATTCCTCCCCTCCAGCAGTAGACGATGATGGAATTATTTTTATAGGGCTGCACACGACGCATAAACTCCGGAAGTTTTGTGGAAAAGAATTCCAGCCCTTTCTCGATTGCTTTCTCCTGAGAGACCTGCTTGTAGAGCGTACCGACAATAGCCCGTTCCTCATTGGAAAGAAGGGGGATGTTAATGGCATTCGGCAAATGATCTTCTTCAAATTCCTTGGGCGTTCGCGTATCGACAAAAACGGCGTTGGAAAGAGTAAGTGCCTGTTCAACGGGTATGGTGGCGACCATAGAGCTGTTAAAGTATGGTCTCTTTAAAAAATATTACACTCAGAAGGTCAGAGAAAAAATCAGGCCTGCGCATACAATCGCCGCAGATGGGCATGGTAAGGATGCAAGTCCGGCTGATCGATATTATTCAATAGAGCAAAAGTGGATCCAACATATCCCAAGGTAAGGGGGACACGCGCCGAAGTAGTCCATCCATCGCCATCCACTGATATATACGGATAATCTTGGGGCAGTTCTTTCGGCTTGACATTGCCAAACTCATCCACATGATAGCCTGATGTCTGGAGCTTCGCTACGAGTCCTTCTCGTTGAGCGGCCGTTATTCCCTTAAGTTCCGTTCGACAACTGTTTTCAATAGTCATAATAGAGGTTTGGGGGCAGGTACTATATAAATGTTTCGTTAGAAGCATATATTGAATATAGTGTATATGTTTATTTCCCGTGTACCTAACCTCTGTTAGTCGCTCCATTTTACGTATGTATTACCATAAATATTAAATAATGGTGCCACTTAAAAACAATTGATGCTCTCCTTAATACAAAAAATGGCAGGCACGCTCGCCCAGCCCTATCTCAATTCGCCAACGCCGGAATCGCTAGAATTTATTTCCACGAAAAAAGAACGGGAAACCGTTACAGTTGAAAGTCAACTCTGTTTTGTGTACGAGTTGCTGACCTCATCGGGAGAACGCTATCAAAAGAGATCTACCTCCTCCTTTAGCGATGATGTGGGCATTCCAATATTACCAACTGCTGTTAGGAAAACAAAACCAACCTTAAAATGTAGACTACGGGAAACTCTTACAGGGGAGCGTCGACCTTCCTATGAAGGAATTGACCAGTTGTTGCAAAGTGCTTTGGAACAATCAACAATAGTCCAATGGACCGAGGGGCTCTATGGAATTTTTGGGTCGACGGAATCTGAAATACGGAGATTGTTATACGTCCCGGCAACAACAGCAGAGGAAGCCGATACCAAGATAGAAGCATATCGGCAGGAAGTGACCTCAATTCTTCAACCGAAAAGGCTACAATGCAAACTTAAGATAAAGCCACTTTTAAAACCTGGCCATATTCTACATCCACCAACAACATTAAAGCACTCATACTTTGGTGGTGGCTGTTAAAAAAAGAAAAATCTATGTTTAAAAAAAGTGCCCTGGCCGGGATTGTCATACCGTTACACTATTTTGCAGGTCGTGGGGTCGAATGAAATGAGCGCCCCACTTGAATACGACTTGCCTAGTGTAACTGGCGTTTGAACCCGGGTCCCAGCATTTCTCTCAACTCGTAAAAGTTGCCGAAAGTGCTGGATGATAGTTTGTCCCTCTGCGGCGTGTACTGCAGAGACCGGACTACACCACCAGGGCATACTGCTCACGAAGCAACAGGCGCTTTAAAAATGTTTCCAAAAACCTTATAAAACAAAAAACAAACCAAGGGGATGTGATATCCAAGAAAACCATTCTGGGGCTAACGGAAAAAATCACTCTCATCGGAGCTTCCGGAGAGCGGATTAAAGTGCTAGCTCGTATTGATACCGGTGCGACCTCTTCTTCCATCGACACCCATCTGGCAGCAGAGCTGGAGCTTGGTCCCGTCACCAGATCCAAAATTATCAGATCCGCCTCCGGAGTCAAAAAAAGGCCCATCATCAAGGCCCGGGTCAAGATGGATGGAGAAGTGATTGATGCGGAGTTCAGCTTAGTTGACCGCGGCCATATGACATACCCTATGCTTATCGGGCAGAACATCCTGAAGCAAGGAAATTTTCTGATTGACCCCAACAAAGAGGCGCCGCGATGAAAGCAGCAATCATTTCTCTGGAAAGTACCAGCTCCAAGATGGTGGCGGAAGCCATGAAAAAGTATTTTGATCAAGTTGATATGCTCCACTTGAAAGGCATTGAAGTAGACTTGGGAAAAGAAGGTGGTGTATTCTATCATGGAAAAGAGCTGGAGAAATATGATTGTGTTTACCTGAAAGGCTCCTTTCGCTATGCTAACCTGTTACGTTCCATTGCCACCTTTCTGGAAGGGAAAGTTCCCTACATGCCCCTCCCGGCAAATGCGTTTACGACAGTTCACAATAAGCTGCTGACTCACTTAGCGTTACAGCAGCATCACCTACCAATGCCCAAAACGTACGTACTGCCGGATGTCAACGGAGCAAAAGAATTACTCAAGAAGGTGCATTACCCTATCGTCATGAAGTTTCCGGAAGGAACCCAAGGAAAGGGCGTCATGTTTGCCGATTCGTTTAACTCCGCGTCCTCGCTGCTCGACGCGTTAGGGGTACTGAAGCAGCCTTTTATTATCCAGGAATATGTTGAGACTGACGGCACGGACATCCGGGCCTTAGTAGTGGGAGAAAAAGTGGTGGCGGCCATGAAACGGAAAGCCCAGACCGAAGAAAAGAGAGCCAACCTTCACGCCGGCGGTGTCGGTGAATCCGTACAGTTAAGCCGGGCTTCCATCAACGTGGCGTTAGATACTGCCAAGGCGTTAGGAGTAGATATCTGCGGGGTGGATATTTTGGAAGGCCCCACTGGTCCTTTGGTCATTGAAGCGAATATCTCTCCTGGACTGCAGGGGTTAAGTGCCGTGTCCACGATTGACATTGCCAATGAGATAGCCCGTTATCTCCACTACCACACGCAACGGGTGCTGGACGGAACGAAAAGAGAGGAAACCAAAACGGTGATGAAAGAGATCATGCCGGACGAGCAGATGACGCACCAAATTATTACGGCGCTGCAATTCCGGGGGGAAAGGATTTTGCTGCCGGACATCGTAACCAAGTTCGCCAGATTCAGCGACCGGAAAGAATACCTGCTGACGCTGAAGAAAGGGAAAGTGGAGATTGAAGAGTCAAAACGGTGAGCATGAAATATTAATAAGAGAGCAAACTCAATTTGAAGCATAATATTTATATTGTATCTTTATCCTGGGTTTTGTATGAATGAGAATTTAGAACAACTTAATCAATGGATATCTTTTAAATACAGTGATTATTTATCCATGATTGCTGTAGGTTCAATAGCGGTTGGAGATACATGGATTGAAAGAAGAAGTGATCACGACATTCTTCTTGTTTTTGAAAGTTATCCCGAAAGACTTGCTTCAGAATTAAGAGAACATCTTCAAAATTATGATTTTGATGATAGTTATTTATTTACACCATTGCCAAAAGAAGAGTTCATTGGCCCATTGAATCATAGTTATGATTTTTCTCATAAGTTTAGAAGTAAAACGCTTTATGGTGTTGATTTAATCTCGGAAGTTAAATTACCTTTAAAAGAAGTTACAAGAGCATTATACGAAAATGGATTGGAAAGAGTTACAAGAAGAATGGAACATAGATTGGCAAATGCCTCATTTTGGTCTGATGCAAAAGTTCGGGATGTTTTTTGGAGATTGTTCAAACATTCTTTTATGAATCTTGCAATAAAAGCTTATGCTAATTCCGGAAGTTACCCCCAAAGAAGAAAAGATGTTGTGGAATATTATGCTGCGGCAGAGTTACATGGAGCATTAGAAACTTTAAATACAATAAATAACCTACCAAAAGAAGCGATTATTTCTGCGGCTGATAAGTTAATAGGTTATTTGCGTAAACATTGAGTTTACCCATTTACTTATTGCTCTGGATTTATTAAAGCGGATTACTTTTTCCTGCTGCCCTTTTTCCGGGCCGGCTTGACCTCTACCACTGTTCCGCTCGAACGCTCCGCGGAGGGCTTGAACCAAATCAGGTAAATGAGAGGCAATAAGCCCAAGGTATTAAAGAGCAGGATGGCAATAAACCACCCTTTCTGGTGATTCCGGGCAGCATACCATAACCCCAATCCTTCCCAGAGCACCGTCCACAGCAGGACGACGAAGAGGCCGAACAGAAACCATAGGGGCTGCTGATAAAAATCATAGGCGATCATTATGAAGAGGAGATAGTGCACTCCTATTTATGGTTTGTGATAGTGAAATATATCCTATCCCGGTAAAAAAAGATAGCAAAAAGTAATTTTCCCTCGCCGTAACATTTATATGGAACATTATATTTAATCTCCTCCATGAGATATGCCCCCATAATCCTCTTTTTTTTCCTGGTCATGCCCAGCGTGATGGCGACCGAGAACATCTATTCGTACGACCGCCTGCAGCTCCAGTTAAACATCAACGGCGAATTCGCGTTAGTGCCCCAGGGAACCGATCCCCGGCTGCAGCACGTGACCGCGCGCCTCTTGCTGTATCCCCAGGATGATTTCCGGCAGCAGATAACCGAAATGAACACTCTCGGGCAGATAAAAAATAACAGTATTGAATTTCTCTGGGATGACCGCAAACTGGGAAAAAAATCTTTTTCCTATTCTGCCATCATCCAAACCAATGATGCCCGTACCGCGGTCCGGGAAAAAGTGCCCTTCCCATTGCCCTCCATCCGAGGATACGAGGAATATCTCCAGCCGACGGTAACCATAGACTCCGACAACCCCACAGTGAGAGCCAAGGCAGCAGAACTCGCCGAAGGCGAAGATGACTTGTTTAAAGTTACCTTCAAGCTCGCTAATTGGGTCAGCGAGAATGTGGAGTATGATTTAACGACGTTAACCGCCGAAACATCGCAGAAAGCCAGCTGGGTGCTGGAACATAGGGAAGGCGTCTGTGACGAGATGACGTCGTTGTTTGTGGCCATGGCCCGCTCACTCGGTATTCCGGCCCGCTTCGTGTCCGGGATTAGTTATACCAATTCAAAATTATTTTCCTATCCCTGGCAGCCCCATGGCTGGGCGGAAGTGTATTTTCCCGGCACCGGCTGGGTCAGCTTTGACATTGCCTTTGGCGAATATGGGTATGTAGACGTAACCCACATTAAATTACGGGACAGCTTTGATCCCCAAGAGCCGGGCACTAAATACGAATGGCTTGCCAATGATGTTAACTTGCTCGCCAAGAACTTAAATCTCACCGTAAACGTCATGGGCCGGGGAAACTCGCAGCCGGAGCAGATTGAACTGGAACAAGAAATACTGGCTCCCCTGATGGACTTTGGCAGCTATAATCGTGTCAAAGGGATCGTCAAGAATTCCGCGTCATTTTATGCGGCAACGACTTTACAGCTGGCGGTTCCGCCGGAAATATCCATTATCGGGCAGAATCAGCGGACAATCCTGATGACGCCCAAGCAGGTGAAGGAAACGTACTGGGTATTGAAAATTCCTGTTAATTTGGAGCAGGATTATGCCTATACCTTTCCCACCATTATTTATTCTGAGAAGAATCATTCGGCGACGGATTCATTCACTGCCCAGCGCGGCGAAACAAGCTATTCGCTGGAGGAGATACAGCGAGTGACAGCAGATCAGGATGATAAGACCTATTCCCGCAAGATTTCATTGCAGTGTACTACGCCCACGGACGTAAAAGTAAATACCGTGCAGAAATTGGAGTGCACGCTCAAGAATAACGGCAACACTAATCTTAAAGATATTAATTTCTGCCTGGGAAAGGTATGTGAAATGGTTGATCTGTCCATCAACCAGCAAAAAACAAGCTCGATCACCTTGCCCAGCGATGATGCCGGAAGGAAAAGGATCATTGTGAGCGCAGAAAACGAGTTTATCGAGAGAAAAAATGTGGTGGAATATCAGGTATTAGATCCGCCGGCAATTAAGGCAGTGGTGGAATACCCGCCGAAAGTTAATTATGGGGAAACAATCCACCTTACGGTAGAAGTGCAAAAGAAGTCGTTTAGCATTCCCCGCAATGTGACCCTGATTATACGTGGAATGGGTACGGAGAGCATCTGGCAGGTCGAGGAGCTGCTGGGGAATGAGAGTGCAGGCTTTAACTTGGAGATGCCCCGGCTGGGCAAACTCAATGAACTAATCATAAAAACGAGCTGGCACGATGCAGAAGGGAGAGAATATTCTGAACCGCAGACCGTGGAAATTGCCGGAAAGGGAAAAACTCTCGGAGAAAAAATAAAGATGTTCTGGAATGGGATACTAAATGCTTTATCGGGGTAATGAATACAGAACGTACCACCATTTCCCTCACAAGTTTTAAAAAGGAGCTTTATTTAACAGAGCTTATGGCCAAAGAAGAATCGACGAAAGAAGACTTTACCTATTCTCAAACCATCGACCCCGGCCCGGAAATGGACGCTAAAGCCTTAACGCAGGCCGTCAACGAATTGGAAGACGAAAATCGGGCCATCCGCAGCACCTTAACCCGGCTGGAAGAAGAGAGCGGCATGCTCCGAGAACTGTTCAACAATGCCAATAAAGAACTAAGCAATATCAAAAAACCCGCCTTGCTCGTTGCAGATGTTGTCAACGTCCAGGGAGATAAAGCCATCATCAAACTCCCTAACGGCAACAAGTTCTACTGCTACATTGCCAATGACGTAAAAGATCTGCACAGCGGCGACAGTGCCTTGGTTGACCAAAAATCACTGAATATCGTCAGCAAGGCAAGCCTCAGCGATAGCCTGGAAGTTGAAAAATTCGTGATTATGCAAAAGCCTGCTGAAAACTGGAAGCATATCGGGGGCTTGAAAGACGAGATTCGGGAAATAAAAGAGATTATCGAACTGCCCTTACTAAAACCCCAGTTATTTGAAAAAGTGGGCATCACCCCGCCGAAAGGGTTATTATTATTCGGACCTCCCGGCACGGGAAAAACGCTCTTAGCCAAAGCGGTTGCCAACAGCACCAACGCCACTTTTATTGAAGTCGTCGGTTCGGAATTGGTGCAGAAATTCATCGGCGAAGGAGCCAAGTTGGTAAAAGATATCTTTGCCCTGGCCCGGAAACGAGCTCCTGCTATTGTCTTTATCGACGAAATTGATGCCTTAGCCGCGACGCGCATGGACACCGGAACCTCGGGAGAGCGGGAAGTCAACCGCACCTTTATGCAGCTCCTTGCCGAATTAGATGGATTTGAGCATCTGGGCAATGTGAAGGTTATTGGCGCTACAAACCGTATTGATATATTGGATCAAGCCATCATCCGTCCCGGCCGGCTGGACCGCCTGATTGAGGTAGGCTTGCCTGACGTGGAAGGCCGGCTGGAGATTATGAGAGTGCATACACAAAACATGAACCTGCAGAAAGTGCAGATGAAAGATCTGGTTCAATCCATGGAAAATTTCAGTGGCGCAGAAATCCGGGCAGCCTGCACTGAAGCCGGGTACTTTGCCATCCGTCAGGAGCGGGAATTTGTAACCAATGATGATTTCCTGCAGGCTATTGAGAAAGTGCGGATGGAAGACGAAGACAGCGAAGACGGAAAATTCTTTGGGTGAGTAAAAGTTTCAATCCTGCATTATAACGGAGGACATAAATAATTATGCAAATACATTAGGTCCTCCGAATATGGTAAGTGACTATTTGTATAAATATTTAGGTCACTTACTATGGTTCAATTAAGGCGTGGCGGTGAAGTTCACGGGGTTTTTTCTTCTATCACTGCTAATACTTTTGCAAATTCCGGAACAGTCTGGCTATACCTTTTTAATTCAGATGTCCAAGATGCTCTCTTTTCTTTTACTTTCTCTAAAAATATTTTCCGGTCAAATTTTTCCTGATAATAGCCTAATTTTCTATTGACAAATTGCAAATTAAATTTAATTCCCTTCGCAAGCAAAAAGTGCAGGTCAAAAACGTCTCGGGGCTTATTTCTGCTTATGATTGCTCTGATTTTTTCTGCAAATATCTCTTCTTCTGCCATGACCAGTAAGGTATAAGGTTGAAGATCTGAATAAATTGGATTAACTTCTTTAAACGATGGCTCCTGGAGCAGGGATTCTCTTTGGCTGATCTCAATGCGCAGCCGAGCCTGACTTGCAGGACTTTCAGCATGAAGTGGGCCATTAATCTTAAAAATAAATGTTTTTCCAATTGTTTTAATTTCTTCAATCTCGGTGGGGTAGCCAAAATCACTTATTTCTTTACTTATTCTTTCCATTATTTCTCTTAATTCGTCCGTTCCTTTCTGAGTAAAATCCAAATCAATGCTAAAGCGGTGCAGCCCGTATATTTTTTGAAGAGCCGTGCCACCTTTAAAAATAAGATTAATAGAAGATTTTTTGGAAAGGAGCAATAAAAATAAATGTTGCAGATAATCGATTTCTACCTGTCCTAAATTAAACCCCATTAAGACGCAATATTTCTGTAGTTCGGTTCTTAACAGCATATTTTCACCCCAATTTTTCATTTATATTTAATTTCCATTTAGCGGAATTATCTTTTGAGCGTTTTAGCAAGGGATTTAATAAATCATAGCGAGCATTTAATTTGCTTTTAACTTTAGGATAAATATCCCTATCCTGCTTTTCGAGCAAATAGCCTAAGCGCTTTAAAATAACAATAGAATCCATTTGCAGGGCAAATTCAATTAATTTTAAAATATCTATCTCTTGGTCATGAAGTGCCTCAAAAGTTTCGCTAATTGGGCATTGCTCCGGAAGATACAATGAATCAACGATGGCTTTCTCTTTGGTGGCGATAAAAAGACATTTCTCCCGGAATTTTTGCTTGGAATAGCCAAAAATTTTCTTGGGGGGAAATTTGATGAATTTTATTTTCATGTCCTGAAATGAAAGTGGTTTTCTGGATTTAAGAGTAACTACCTGAACTATTACTGGTATTTGCGTCGTTAAGCCATAAAAGTAGTAAGCACTGATAAAGGAAATGTAAGCCGGAAAAACCAGATTGGAGCCTACTTCTAAAGGGTCTTGGGAAAGAGTATATTTGTTTTTTTCTATTGCAGTAATATAGCCCCGTGATTTCAAACGATGAAGATAGGTGCGGGTGTAATTTACAGGCTTATGTATCAAGCGGGAAACATCTTCAACGGTGAAGAGAGTTTTTTGCAGGTTCTGTACTGTTTTAATAAAGTTAATGGCTTTCATATCGTGATGATAATGGTGGCATTTATAAACTTTTTGATTATTTTAGATTATCTTTATTGATAATTATAAACATACAAAAAGATTAAATTGAACTATTTAATAGGTTAAAATTAGCAAATTTAATAATTAGAATCAATTAAAAAGAATAATATTTACTTAGCAATATTCCATAAACTGTTAAAAAATGACGTGAAGGATTGAGCAATTTCTGGATTTACTATGGAAAGTACGGATGGTTCTTTTCCGTGGGTTAGAATGAGTACTCTGTCCCCCATCACATCAACAGCTGCCGGGGTAACTCCCGTTAGTACTTTTATTTTAGTGTGGGACATTTTTAGAAAGTGTTTGTAATACTCTGATTTTTTATCAGAAAAGATCATCCTGCACTTGATTTTTCGTTTAATTCTTTGAATATGCCATTTTTCCCAGATTACATCATAGGAAATTCCTTTTGTAGTAATTATGCCCATGCCCAAAATTTCATTCTCTTGACCTACTGCGTCCAATGCTTCAAAAATGGCCGTTTGGAATCCTCGTATTCCTCTAAATAATCTGGTTTCTTGTTTGACTTTTGCTTTTTGTAAATCTATGAGGGCCGGCAGTTCTTTCTTTAATTCTTCTTTTTTTTGCTTTAAGTCTTCTTCACGTTCATGCACATAATCCACAATGCGATTAGGAGAAGCTGCGCTGAAGTATTTGGTTTTATCTTTGAGAATGTAACTGGCAAGACCTTTCTTAATGAGCTTCTCCAAAATCTCGTAAATCTTACCGCTGGAAATTTGGGCTTCTTCAACGATTTTGCCGGTGGTGGTTTCACCGATTTTTAAGAGGGTGGTATATACAACAATTTCTCCTCTGGTTAGCCCAATTTCTTCAAGTAGTTTTTCATTCATAATTTGCTTTAACATGGCCTATTGTTTTTAAACTTTTCTAATTACACCTCACTAGGTGGGAGATAAATATTATATACTGCAGGCCATACTTCTTGAAAGTGATTAAAATGGAATGGGAAGCAGTTGTTTATGGGCCTGTAAAATCCAGAAGATTAGGACGGTCGTTAGGTATTAACCTGACCCCATTAGAGCTAAAAGTATGCAATTTTAGCTGTGGATATTGCAGAGTCGGTGTTCCTTCCAAGGGAAACGTTACCGCGCAAGAGTTTGAAGAGTATGGCTGGACTCCAGAACAAGTTAAAGACTGTATCACCATGGGCTTGCAAAGCCATAATAGAGAAAATACCTCCATTGATTATATCACCATCGCTGGAAATGGAGAGCCAACTTTATACCCTTGGCTTGAAAATATTGTTAATCATTTATTGTTAGAAAGAAACAGAATTTTAGCAGGGAAACCAACTGCTATATTCACAAATGCTACAACAGTTAATCAAGAAAATATGAGAAATGCAATTTACAAAGTAGATAGAAGATTCTTCAAACTCGATGCAGGGGATGAGAAAACTTTCAGGAGAATTAATGTTCCCATTGGGGCAACTTATAAAGAAGTGGTTGAAAATCTTTTAACTTTAGATAATTATGAATTGTCAGTGGCTGTAACTAGCGGTGATGTCTCTAATTATGATTCTTTTTTCAATGCAGAGTTTACTCAAAATCTTAGAAAAATGAGATTTACAAGACTCTTTATTTATGATATTGATATTCCTAAAACAGTTTCTCCAAGATTCAACAAGAAAACTGAAAAAGAAAGATTAGATGAATTGGCAGAGCATCTTAGAAGAGAAACAAACAAAGAAGTGATCGTTCTCTGGGAACCAACACCACGAGAGAGTAATATCCCCCTCTATCCTCAACAAATAAATTAAAATGGCTGCACCACAAATTAAAGAACAAGAAGAACTGCTTGCATTAGCAAAGAATCTTTATGGTGAGGAACGAATACGGGCTTATCAACTTGCTGGCCGGGATGATTTAGCGAGAGAGCATGCTAATGAACTATTGATTGGAGAAGGATTCCATTATGGAAGAGGGCCGCAGGCATTTGACCCTTTTAAGCACGATAATTGGGAAGTCTTTGGAACAAAGAGAAAGTTCGATGAAAACAGTATTTCTTACGATAAAGAGGCAGTGAGAAGGGGAGTTAAAAATACCTATTGCTCTACTCTATGTCCCCCCTATCAAGAAAAGATAGAGGCCATTGATACTATTCTTCGCGAGTACGAGCTTGCTGAAAAAGAGAGGATTGACTTTTTTACCAAAATGCGGGAACGCACGAAACGCGACAGTTGGTTGGATGAAACCGGGGATTTTGTTTTCGGTCTGAAGGAAACAGAATATTCTGCGTTGGCTGCCCATACAGGGATCCCTCGTGGGGAAGTCGTTAGCCATTACTTAAACAATATCTTTGGACTAAACAGACAAGAAAGGGATTGGGGAGAGAGAAGTCCTATTGACAATGCTCTCGGGCACTTGCTTTACATTGATGATTTGGAGACAAAACTACAGAGATTCATGGAGAAAGAGAATATCACTGCTCAAGAAATAGTCACTCGTGCGATGAGGATGGTGAATGAACTTAAACCCAATGAATACACTACCCATAGGCCATACATGATAGTCAATTCACTGAGCAGAATTATTGGAATTGAATTTCCTAAAGATATTGTCATTAAAGTCTTGGAAGATTATCTTGCAGATGAAAGGAATGTTTTAAATGAAATTTCTGAAGGGCGGCCGGTTATGATCTGCTTTACGGATATTCAGGATGATCCTCGCATTACTTATTTGCGAAGGAAGTCTATTTTGAAAGAGATAGAGCTGGGATATAGGTGCGTGATAAAGAGAGTAGAATATGCAGTCCGATATCTAGGACTAAGTCCTGCAAAAGGGAAGTTAAAGTCTGCATTAAATAGGTGGGTTGAGAGATATAGAAGCGAAACCTATCCCTCGGGATTGGAAGAATTGATAGGTGTTGGTAGGAGATATGAGTTGCTTTCTGAAGATGAGATTAGTTCTTTTGAAAGAAAACTGGAAATTGTAAAGAAGATTAAAAACAAATAAAAGAGAACAACCCCAAAGTAAACAATAGGTGATTATTAAACCGTACCTCCAATTGGACTTTTAAGCTGAATTCTAAGAGATGAGGGGAGATCAGTGTGCGCTAGGAAGTTACTACCGCTCATCATCCTGGCGTCAGTGGGTGTTCACTACCGTCATCGCGCAATCCACTCCCGGAAGAGTTTTCTCTTCCCGCATTGAATATGAATGCAACTTATAAAATTAATGGGTAAAGTTTATAAAAGAGCCGGTCTTTTTCAGCAAAAACAAACACCGACCGTAAACTTAAAGCAAAGAGTGAGTCTCTTTCTTGGAGTTGTGTATGGTGGA
>JACPCD010000001.1 GCA_016179955.1 Candidatus Woesearchaeota archaeon
GATTGATCCTACCGGGAAGATTGTTCAGGCCTGGAATAATGTGCAGGTGCCGGGGCATGCGGATGAGGTGCTGAGTGCCTTAAAGCGGTTTCAGAGAGTCGTTAAAAAATAATTAAAATTCTAGGTATTTCCATTAGAAGTGTTGTTACGATAAATACATTATATCATTGCTGTAGTATAGGAATATTTATTAATCCGAACGTCAAAAACGTTAAAATGACTCAGCTCGAAGAACAAATCGCTATCCGTTTTTTAGACGATATCTTAACCAAACAACATATTGAAAAAGAAAAATTTTATGGTCTTCTCAACTCATTGGGACAAGTACCCTACCTTGCAAAGGTGCGTCCACAGATGCACTTAGAAGACATTTATAGGGGGTTTCGGGGAGAGATTGGTTTACACATCTCCGCAACCTATACGGGCGACAAACGGATTGGATGTGCACGAAAGTCTACATTTGAAGCAGTGGCAAGACCAGAGATTCAGCAGCAGGTTGAAGAGTTATATGCAGATTTAGCAGCCAAAACGGGATTTATGTTTAATGCTCCACTTCCTGATTTAAGCTACGAATGTTGCACGGCGAGAGTTTCGATGGGAGAGCCGGCTGCCGGAAGTACGAAACGCACCGAATTACATGTAATTTTGTATCGTCAGAAAAAATAACATTATTCAAAACATTAAAATGACCCGCACCTCCGAACAGATTGCCGTAACTTTCTTAGAAGATTTCTTAATGCAATATGGCATTGAGAAAGAAAGATTTTATGGTCTCATCCGGGCGTTGGAAGAGGTGCCATACTTGGCAGAGATACATCCAACGATACACCTTGGTAGCATTGGCCGAGGGGATTCAATGATTGGTCTCGATATTTTAGTGGCTTATACTGGTGATCAGCAACTTGGAGGCGAACAGGTTCCTAAATTTGTCGCAGCGCCAAAACCGGAGATTCAGCCTCAGGTTGAAGCCTTGTATGCAGACCTGGCCATTAGAACCGGATTTAAATTTTATGATCCCAGTTCAAGTTTAGTGCGTAATTGCTGCACTGCGAAAGTTCCAATGGGAGAAGAAGCTGAAGGAAGAACTTATCACCAAGAATTATCTGTCATCTTGTCTGGTCAGAGAAAATAGACTGCTGCTCGTGAAACTGAGCAATTTTTTCCAGTTCAGGTGCCCATATTCTTAGAGTTTAACATCAGTAAAAGTGCCCACTTACATCTCCAACATTTCTTTTGTTTTATCGAGGATACGTTTTGCTAATTGGAGTAATTCCTGATACTCTTTATTTTCTAACGATACTTTCGTACTGTATTGATAATTTTCTCTGATGCTTACAGCCGTTTCTGGAGATTCCTGTGTTTCTGTTATGTTGAGAGTGCTCACTTTCCCTAAATCTTCTTGGGTGACGGTTATTCTCTGGTCTTCAATAAGGCTGGCAATAAGAGCAAAAGTGCATTCTTGATTCCTGGTTTCATAGCCAAACTTTGCCAGGATGGCAAGAAAGCAATGATAAATAACATAGAATAAGCTACTGGAGCACCAATCAGTATAACCTCCTCTTTGGAGATAGAGAGTTACTTTTAAATTATGATCTGCTTTGGCGAGATGTTCTCTTGCTTTTTCCGAATCAGCATCAATCTTAACTAATCCGCGATGCTGCTTTCCCTCTTGAAGTTCTTTCGTAGCTTTGTTCAAGCACCAGTCCACTTTATTCTTGGCGTGACTCATTGTAAATCTCCAAGAATTTTTCTTCCCCCATTATTACTATGCCTTTTATGGCATTGAGAAGCGGCTTATCTCTCTTTTTAATGTTTTTGATGATATCATCATATGTTTGGTACATGGGGTGAATTTTTTTAATATTTATTTCGTTAAGTTCTTTTATTTCTTGTTGAAGTTTTGGGAATCGCTTTTTATCCGTTATTAAAAGAACATCAATATCGTTAGGACTTGATTTTTCTAAAACTGAGCCAAAGAGAATCATTACATCAGTATTTTTTATTTTTTTCAATTCTTGAACCCATCTTTTAACTTGTGGATTGGCGTATTGCGCTTCACGTACTAAAATGAGGGAAATATATTTGCGGGCATAAGAGTCTTCCACATTTACTTTATAAGTGACCGCTTTGCCTATTTTTCTGGATTTTAAAATATTTTCCAAATCTAATCGTTTAAGTATTTTCAGAGTGCCCATAGAGGTAATCCCTACAACTTTCGAGAGGCTGTTAGCATTATATATCGCTTCGGGGCTTTTCACTAAGGTAAGCACTGCTTTCATTTCCGCCGGGGTTATTTCTTTCATATAAACTGTTGGTTTTGATATGTAAACTACTGGTATATATAAATGTTTGTATTATCTGTGGTGTTATACCCTAGAAAATAGCGTACTGCTTCACTGGGATTGAGAAAATAATAATTCCAGAAAGTTTATATACCCCCTTGCGTTTTTTAATATTATGAAAAAAGGATTAGCGAGTCTCGTTGTATCGTTGGCAGCAGCAAGCATATTTTCTAATTGCAAGGGAAAAGTAAAGTCAAATGTTCATACTCCCCCGAGCATCTGTGCCCCTGAAATGCAACGATATGAAGTTGTTTCTTCGGAAGATATTAAACTAAGAGGTAATTATATTGAGATTGAAGTCGTGCCGCGATACCAAGAGGTAGTACCAGTTGGTCAAGAGCGAAAAATGTTAGGGTTTAACTTTCACGCGGTATACGACAGTGGTCGGCTAGATTCTATTGGTTATCGGACTTTTGATGATCTACTCCATGATTTAGATAATTTAGTTGGAAAAGCAGATGAAAAAAGATTTAACGGAGCTATCCTTAATGTCTACTACGGCGGTTTCGATGAGGAAAGACGATGTCGCTTCGCTAATGAGTTAGGTATTCCGTATATTGCCTGGGGTCAACTGCAGAGCCTCAAGATGCTCTAAGCCTTTACTCTAAATATCCCCGGTGGGGCTTCTTCTTTCAGTAAAAAATTTAATGGATACTGTTGGATAATTATATCGAGCTATATATCCTGTTCTGATGCTTTCTCCATGACGGCTATACCTAACAATCAAAGTTTCATTCAAAAATTTATTAAAGCAGAGAAGCAAACCAGCTCTGCGGACCTGTCGCCTAGCCTGGATAGGGCACAACCCTCCTACTCCAATGACGAGCTTCGGAGTAATCCCATCATGGGATCAAGAGAGTTAACCGAGGAGACGAAAGGTTGTTTTCGTGGGTTCAAACATAAGTGGCTTTGCCCCTTATCAACCCCAGCCCTGCGGGGATGGACTGAAAATCCCACCGGGTCCGCTTTTTCTTATCAAAATATTTATTAACTCGCCATAAATCATATCTTCATGCAAATACCAGTCAAGTTCAAGAATGATAAGGGATTATTATTGCATGGTTTTGTTCATAAGCATAAAAAACATGAGACTGCCATCATTTTTCTGCATGGATTTCCCGGAAACATGTTTGGAACTGCCGTGCGGGTCTTTAACCTCTTTTCGAAGTTGGGATATCTCTGTTTTCGCTTTGAATTCTCCGGGACAAATACGTCTGAAGGAAAGTTTGAAAACAAGCTGATGAGCCAGGAAGTGAAAGAGGTCAAATGCGCAATAGATTTCCTCGAAAATAATTTTCCATTTAAAAAATTAGTTTTAATCGGGCATTCCACCGGAGCAATTGATGCCGCTCTGTATGCCCATCAAGACCAGAGAATAAACAAACTCATTCTGATGGGGGGTGTGAGTGACCTGAAACATGCAGTACAGTATGATTTCACCGATCAGCAAGTGCATGACTTTTGGACCAAAGGGTACATTACCTACCAGAATCCTGATAAGTGGTATCACAAAAAAAGATTAAAGAAAGCATTTTATGATGAATTTTTTACTTTGGACCTTCCTAAGGCAATGAAAAAATATCATGGCCCTCTTCTTATTGTTCACGGAAGCAAAGATGAAGCGGTTCCGGTCAAAGAAGCATATGGGTTATACCACTTGGCTCATAAGCCAAAAAGATTAGCTATCATTAGGGGAGCAGATCATCGTTTTATCAAGAAACGGCATCAGCTGCAGTTGCTCTGGCAGGTTTATCGATTCATTCGGAAAAGATAAATTCTTCAAATATAACCAGTATATCCTAAATCACCATAAAGAATATAAATTAACGGATGGTAATGTTCATCATGGAAGCAACTCCAACACCTCAACGAATTCTTCCCCCTGCTACAGCAGATGCCATAAGCCATAAATTTTCCATTGGAGGCCATGAATATTATGCCATCATCAGTAAGTATCAAGAAGGCCATCCGGCAATGCTGGACGTGAAAGGGGCAAAAGAAGGTAGTATTGTTAATGGATTGTTTGATGGGCTCTCTCTTACGACGTCGCTGGCTTTACAGTATGGCATTCCCCTGGATGAAATTGTGTCTCAATGGGAAGGAAAACGATTTGAGCCTTCTGGATTTACCGAAAATATGGACTATCCCACTGTGAAATCCCCGCTGGATTATTTGGCCCGATGGGTGAAAGGCTCGGAGTCTCTTCCTGAACCAAAGTTACTTGCCCAACCTCATCCCGCCACCAGAATTATGAACCCGCAGGATCCGGTATATAGTCCCGTCACCCATAAATTTTCAATTGATGGACATGAAGGCTATCTCACCGTTTGGGCTGCTGAAAGGGCGAAAGTGGCAAACTTATCTATACGATTTGCAAAGGAAGACAGCTCCGTGTATGGTTTATGCGATGGTGTTTGCGATACTGCTGCGATAGCTTTACAACACGGCGTCCCTTTGCAGGCGCTGGTCGAAGAATGGAAAGGCCTTCGTTTTGAACCATCAGGATTCACCTCCCACCAGTCCATTCCTCGGGTTAAATCTCTGTTGGATTATGTGGCGCGCTACCTGGAATTAAATTTTTTGCCACCGGTGGAAACGAAAACGGCTTGATCAAAATCCTGTCGAAAGTTATTTATACTCGATAGCCTTCTCACAGAAGATGGCGAAAAAATATACGGTACTTATTGAGAAAGATGAAGAAGGATGGTTGGTTTCTGAGGTAGTTGAACTTCCAGGATGTCATACCCAGGCCAAGACCATGGATCAACTTATTGAAAGGACGAAAGAAGCGATTCAAGCGTATTTAGACGAGGGATATACTCCGGACGTAGTTCAGGAATTTGTAGGGGTTCAAACAGTTACGGTGTAATTCTTGGCAAAATTGCCGAGATTAACTGGAAAAGAAGTAGCAAAAGTAGCCGAGAAATTAGGGTTTCTTTACAGCCACACGACTGGAAGTCATATGGTTTACAGACATCCCGACGGAAGACGAACAACAATTCCTCACCATGCGGGAGAAGAGCTTGGTCCCGGGCTTCTCAATAAGATAATCAAGAAGGATTTAGGGATTACGAGAGATGAATTCCTTAGATATTTAAAGTAGGCAGGCCATTGAAAATTTATACTTGAACCCCCCCTGATTAGCTGATTTATATCATACAGTTTGTCTCCCCCAGAAAAGACACCCCATCCATAATTATTTATAGTACTGCTTCTTTAAAGCCACTATGCTTATGCCGCTTCTCTACCTCACCGAAGGCAGCAGAATTTTTTACACTTCTCTCAAAACTCGCATTCATCCTAAAAAATATGCTGGCAAAGCCACCGACATCTGCCAGGCCGTCGTGAAAGACTGCTGGAATGGCCGCTTTTTCCAAACGTCAACGACAAATTTTCCGCAATTCTGGACCAGAGACTTCGGCTGGTGCACCAAATCCTTGCTCACACTGAAATACACCAAAGAAGTGCAGCAAACCTTGCGCTATGCGCTGAACCGGTTTAAAGAACATCGTACCATTACAACCACCATTACCCCGGGAGGAACGCCATTTGATTTTCCCGTCCCCGCTGTTGATTCCCTGCCCTGGTTTATTCATAGCCTCAACCTTGCCAAGTTTCCGTATTATGCCCATAAAGATTTTCTCAATAAGGAAATCAGGAAGTTTTACGAGCATTTCATCAATCCTCATACAGGATTAGTCAAGCCGGAACTCTCTGTTTCATCCATTAAAGATTTAGCCATCCGCAAAAGTTCCTGCTATGATAATTGTATGGTGGCGTTGCTGGCAAAAGATATCAAAGCGATGAAACTGTATAATCCGTTTGCCGAATATGATTACCCTAATTTAATCAAGCGCCATTTCTGGGATGAAACGTTCTTTTATGATGACTTAAGCAAACAGGAGTATGTTGCCGGCGACGCCAATATTTTCCCGTTTGTGCTGGGAATTATTTCAGACAAAGAAATGATGCAGTCAGCCTTGAAAGAAATCCAGGGAGCAGGATTAGATCAGCCGTTTCCCCTCAAGTACACCAATGGCCAGTGGAACATAAGGTTTGTCCGGGAAGAGTTCTTTTTGCGGGGCTATGAAGCAGATAGCCTTTGGACCCATATGGGACCGTTGTACATCAAGTTGGTGCAGCAGTTAGATAAAGAGTTAGCTCAAGAGTATCATCGGCAGTACACGGAATGGATTGAGCGGGAAGGGAATTATTTGGAAGTTTTTTTCCCGTCGGGAAAGCCGTATCACAGCCCGTTTTATTATTGCGATCGAGGGATGCTGTGGGCCTGCAATTATTTGACGTTGTGAGAAGACTATTCCAACCTCTATTTTCCACCATCATAATCATTTAAAACCACCCCTTTCTCCGTATATGCAATGCCTGCGATCTCCATCATTATCCCAGCCCACAACGAAGAAAAATACATCCTCAAGACCCTGCAGTCACTCCAGCAGCAAAAGTATACTGATTATGAAGTTATCGTGGTCGCGAATGGCTGCACCGACCAGACCGAAGAAATACTTAAGAAACATTCGGATGGGCAAAAAATACGTTACCTTTCCCTGCCGCAGCCTAACGTAAGCGTCGCCCGAAACGCCGGGGCGTTAAACGCCAATGGTCAGCTCTTGCTCTTCCTGGATGCAGATACCCAGCTCGCTGCCGACAGTTTGCAGACTATTCAGGATCAGTTCACGTCCCACCATGCGGTCGCCACGACCGAAAGCCGGCCAGACCAACCTCTCTTCCGCTACCGCAGCCTTCTCGCGTTAAAGAATTTTTACAATTCCACCGGCTTATATAATGGGTGCAGCGGCGCGTTAATCTGCCGGAAAGAGGATTTCCAGGCTATCGGAGGATACGACCCGGCAAAAAAAGTGCAGGAGCATCATTACCTTATCCGGCAACTTCGAAACCGGGGCAAGTATAAATGCCTGGACACGCAGACGATAACATCTATGCGCCGCTATGAGCAATGGGGAATCGCAAAGGCAGCGTCGTTCTGGATTAAACATTGGGTGAAACAAAAATTAGGGAAGCTCAATGGCCGGTACGATGCCATACGGTAAAGTTTATTAAATGGAAGAATAAGACTATTACGATGATAATTACCATTTCTGGAACCCCGGGCAGCGGGAAAAGCACTATTGCCAGCAATTTAGTGAAACTATTGCAGGCAGAGCGCATTTACGTGGGGGGAATCCGCCGGGAACTGGCCCGGGAGAAAGGAATGACACTGGAAGAGCTTAACCAGTATGCCTTGACTCATCCGGAAACGGACGTGGACGTAGACCAGCAGGCTGCCCATCAGGCGCGGGAAGCAGCACTATCGGGAAAAACAATCATCGTGGAAGGCCGTACGCAATTTCATTTCCTGCCAGATTCAGTTAAGATTTACATCAAAGTTGATTTTGAAGAAGGGGCCCGTCGGATCTGGGATGAGTTGCAGGATCACCATCGAAAGCAGGCGCGGAATGAAGGAACTATTAATTCCTTCGAGGAAATGAAACGGGAACTGCGCCAGCGGCAGGAGAATGATACACAACGATATGAACAATATTACCACCTGAACTTGGCCGATGAGTCGCAGTATGATTTGGTGATGGACACCACCTCCATGACGGCAGAGGAAGCGACGCAGAAAGTGTTACATTTCTTACGTCAAAAAACATCCATAAACTTATAAATAAACACTAAAAATATCTCCCTATGGCTGAAACCATACAGCAGCACGATTTCGTAGACGTGGATTATACCGGGAAACTGCCGGATGGCACCATCTTTGACACCACCTCTGAAAAAATAGCTAAAGAACATCACCTGGGGGAAAAACGAACCTTTGGCCCCATTATTATCTGCATCGGTGAGCGCCAGATTCTTCCCGGCTTAGACCAGCAGTTGATTGGAAAAGAACTTGCGAAAGAATATACCGTTACCCTTCCTCCGGAGCAGGCCTTTGGCAAGCGGGATATCAAGAAGATGAAGATAGTCCCCGCAAGCACCTTCCGGGAGCATAAGATGGAGCCTCATCCCGGGCTGCAGATTGATGTTGATGGGGAAATTGGCACCGTAGCCCAAGTGTCCGGCGGCCGGGTCATCGTAAATTTCAATCATCCCCTGGCGGGAAAAGAAGTGAGTTATACATTTACCATCAACCGCAAAGTGACGGACCAGCAAGAGCAGCTCAAAGCGTTCCTGCAGACGGCGTTTGGTATTCCCACGGACAAGCTGCCCATCACCATTCAGGATGGAAAGGCAACCATCGAACTGCCGTTAGCCCTGCCGGCGGAGATAACGTCCCTGCTGGGCAAAAAACTTCAGGAGTTGGTGAAATTGAACGCGGTGGAATTCAAAACAAAAGAACCGGTAAATCCCCCGTCCATCGGTACTGTTGGAGTGCAATAATCTTTATAAACCAGACCCCCTTCTAATATTATTGAAAAAGAGCGAGGATATTGTATGGCAGAATCATTTGGCACCAACAGCGGGTATGCAGCATATCAAACCGTGTCCAGAGTATCCCATAATGACATCCGTACGGAAGAGCTTTCTCCGGAACGAGTGAACTTTACCTCTGATGATGAACTGCAAAAGCTGATTGCCAGCCAGAAAACTAGGATTAAAGTGGTGGGCTGCGGTGGCGCCGGGAACAATACCCTTAATCGCATTTCTGAAGTGGGAATTAAAGGAATCCAGACTATTGCCGTGAACACGGACGCCCAAGATCTGTTATATACGACTGCCGATCGCAAGGTGTTGATTGGGAAAGAACTTACCCGTGGCTTAGGCGCTGGTTCCAATCCCCGGATTGGCGAAGAATCAGCCAAGGAAAGCGAGCATGAGCTGAAGAAAGCCATGGAAGGGGCTGACATGATCTTTCTTACCTGCGGTCTGGGTGGCGGTACGGGAACCGGAAGCATTCCCTATATCGCCCAACTCGCCAAAAAGATGGGGCTGCTGAGCGTCGCTATTGTTACCATGCCCTTTTCAATGGAAGGCTCGCACCGTTTTGAGAATGCCATGATTGGGCTGGAAAAGTTAGAGCAGAGCATCAATACGTTAATTGTTATTCCCAATGAAAAATTATTGGAACTGGCGCCGCAGCTGCCGTTGCAGACGGCCTTTAAAGTAGCAGATGAAATTTTGACCAATGCAGTGAAGGGCATCGCGGAACTCGTCACGAAGACTGGTTTAGTAAACCTTGATTTTGCCGATGTCAAGACCATCATGAGCGAAGGTGGTGTTGCATTGATTGGCATGGGCGAGTCTGATTCTGATAACCGGGCAGAAGAGTCAGTTCAGAAAGCGCTGGATAATCCGTTGATTGACGTGGACATTTCTAACGCCACGGGCGCCTTGATTAATATTTCTGGCGGGGAAAATCTGACGTTAGATGAATCCCGGAAGATTGTGGAAACGGTCGGAGAACGTCTCGATCCCAAGGCCAAGATTATCTGGGGGGCGCAGATTTACAAAGATTTAGATCGGACCGTCCGGACGATGCTTATTATTACTGGCGTTAAGTCGGAACAGATTTTCGGGCAGGGCAATTCTTATTTTGGAAAGAAAAGGGCCACGATCGAGAACGAGCTGGGGATAGAGTTTGTGAATTAAG
>JACPCD010000002.1 GCA_016179955.1 Candidatus Woesearchaeota archaeon
CCTGAAATTGATAAAGAAGCTTTTCGAGAAGCGGTTATTAATGCGTTCTGCCATAGGGATTACTATCTTTATGACTCTGTGAACATTGCTATCTTCAAGAACAAACTGGAAATAAGAAGTCCCGGTTTATTGTATGGTGGATTAACGGTCGAGAAAATAAAAACCAAAGAAGTTTCTGAACGCAGAAATGAACTTTTGGCGGAAATGTTTCACCAAGTCCACTTTATTGAGAAATGGGGGAGAGGTATCGGTTTGATTTTATCCAAAGAACCCGACACCAATTTTGAAGAAGTTGGAAGGCAATTTGTGGTTACGTTTAAGAGGAAGGGCGTCTCTGAAGCTGTCGGAGTAAGTGGCGGAGTATCTGGCGGTGTAAATGGCGGAGTAAATGATCTTTATGAATATATTAAGAAGCACCCAGCGGGCAGGGTTATTCACCTCCAGAAGGCTCTTGGTGTTCCACGGAGAACCATTGAGCGCTGGATTAAGCAGCTTAAAGAAGAGGGAAAAATTGAGTTTAAAGGAAGCTCGAAGAAAGGAGGATATTGGGTTATTACTAAAAGTTGAGCAGTTAATTATATAAATCAACCAAAATTAATCATTTTCATGTTATTTGAAAATCCAGTATTTAAAGAATTACGATTATTATTTGGATTATTAACTGAACTTAAGAATAAATTAGAACTTCTAGAAGAATATCTTCTGGTAGGAAAAGGTGAAATGGAAAGTTTGGAAAAGAGTCTTCTGACTATTATTTCTGAGCTGCAAAAATATGGTGGTTACGAATTAGATTTGTTGCAAAAAGCAGACCTATCTAAGCACTGTTATGAACTGATTAATAAAGTAAAAAATACATTTACGGCTGACTTATTTAGAGAGATTTTTTCTACTAGCGTGATTCCGAAATCTGTTAAAATCAAGAGAATAAAAGATTTAATCGGAAAAATATTAGTTGCAGAAGAAATTATCGAAAATACAAAGCAGGATTTGAAATCTGAGCTGAAGCAAAAAGCGAGAGCAGAGGCCTTGGCCAAGCCTAGATTAAGCTTTCATGAACGGGGGTGCTATCATTTTGTGCCTATAGAAAGGTTAGCTTATGTCTTTGGAAAAGGAATACTCTCTTATGAGGAACTTACACTGGATCGAAAGGGTTATAAAGCAGGATTTAGAGGGAGGTATCAAGGATTAGGAAATATTTCTGTTTTTGACCCTTATTCATACTACCGGTTGTATTTATCTCTTGCTAAATATGGCAAAGTGCAGGCATTAAAAGAGGGAAAAATATCTGAAGATGATATTCGCCAAGCATTACATGACAATCCAAAATTAAACATGAGCAGGTTTGCAGAAGAAAATATTCGATGTCTTCTCGGAAAAGCTACAGATGAAGAGCGTTATCAGGTAGGGACATATCATGGGGGACTTTTGGGTATTGAAAAAGGAACAATAATTGATTCTTTTATTTTTGCAGCAGAAATGGATTTTTCAGTAAGTCTGTTTAGAAGCTACAGTTCTATGCTTGGCTTGGTCATTGATGATACCGCACATCTCTTCCCCAAACATTTAGATTTCTTTATTTGCGAAGCACTCTTTATTGGGAATGTTGGTGCTGGTAAAATAATGGGTATTTTATGTAAGGAAACCTCGCGAGATTTGCCATACGTACTTGAATTTGCTAAGTTCGTTGGCGTTCCTTTGTATAATGAAAATGGAAAGTTGATATGGCCAATATAATAGTTAACAAAAGCGACCCCCTCCAAATTTAGTTCTTTCATAGGCGCCAGAGGTATGTTTTTATTTTTCGTTGATTAACACTTAAGATTTTACGTAGGTCTGCCCAGTGCCATTTCTAAAGACAATGAAAATATTGAAGTTAACTCCCTTTATCCTCATTTGCCCTATAAAACCCCTATTTTTAAGCTATAATGCCTATTACCACTCCCATAAGCACCAAATAATCCCCCCGAGGCTAGACCCCCTAACCTCGGAAATTAGCGCTTTTCACCCCAATACTGCTGGATTAAACCGTTATTAATTCCCATGAAGTACTTCGCCCAATATTCAGCTGAATAGAGCCTTTTCTTCAAGGCAGGAGAGATATTGCCGTAGGCAGCAATGATCCGCATGTCCCGGCAAAGATTGTCCAGAATCTCCTGATTTGTCCGTATGACCTGTTCGTATGGTTTTTCATTTTGCATGGTTTTCACCTTTTTTGTTTTTTTCCATTTAAATTAGGCGACGATGAACTTATGTGGGTTTCTGCCGGAAAGCAAAAGCAACAATATGGTTCTCAAGTCCACCACTAAAACAAAAAAGGAACAGAATAACCTGCATCAAAAACCAACAGAACGGTCGAGGACAGTATCGGAGAAGCCTATGGGCATCAAAGAAGGGATAGAGTGGTTGCTGGCAATTCTCTTTGAGCCACTCCCGCCTTTTTCTGGCTGTTTGTCGAGTGGCATTACAGCTTAATTCCTATAAATTTATGGGTTATAGCTTCTCCAGACTAGGCCACTTACCCACTGGACAACCTCGGGTAGGTTATATAAAGAAGTTAAGCACTTCTCAATAATTAGAAATAATAGGCAGCGTCGCATAATGGTTATTGCGAGAGTCTTAAAATCCCACCATTATCTGATGGGACGTAAGACAACTCTTGTCTTTCAGGACTTCTGGGTTCAAATCCCAGCGCTGCCGATATTTAATACTTTCGATAGAAAAATGAAAAAAGAAGGAAAATCGGAGGGCATCTCCTTTGAGGAATTTATAGATCTCCTCACTGGAGGTCACGTGAAGGAAGTTCAACAGTTGGCATCGCAAATAAGAAAAGAAAACAACAAGAGGTGATTCCTATGGGAGAAAGCCAATCGAGATACAGTATTGTAGAGCGTCTTACGCAAACAAAGCTGGAGATAATGACGAAAAAGTCCGATCTTAAAGAAGAGCTTCGGCATAAGCAGCAGAAAGTGGAAGAAATTAAAAAAGACCTGCTGAACTGGAATAAAGACATTGAAGAGGATGTTAAACGGGAATGCCGGAACAAGGAAAGAGAAGTGGAAAAAGCTGTCCAAGAATTCGAGAATACCCAAGAACGGCTCTCTGAGAAAGAAAAAGTGTATGATCAAAAAATTGGTGCAATAGATAATGCCCTGAAGTCGATTGAGGAGATAAGCAAAACTTCGCCCACGATATCCTAGTCCGAGAGAAAACCAACGTTGCCATGTGCTGTCGGACTCAATGACGGACAAATGAGCAAAGCCATGAGCTGCTACCCGGGGAAGACCGATTCTTCCCACGTGGCGGGGTGAAAGTCCCCGTCATGAAAGGGTTACATACCAACGTAAGAAATGATAATCACGATGCCAGCGTCGCCTAACCAGGTTATGGCGGAGGTCTTAAGTCCCCCCACTATCAAAGTGTGGAGGGAGGTAAGACAACCTTAGTCTTACTCGGACTTAGGGGTTCAAATCCCCTCGCTGGCGACCTTAAACTCAAACAGCTATTTTAACCTTTCGCAGGAAAATAAAAAACAACGAACAAATGAACATGGATCTCACCACCCAAATCACGAAGACCGGCCTGCGGCGAGGCCTGAGCAAAAATACGCTGGCAACCTATTCCCACTGCGTGGAAAAGTTCTTCCGTATCTGCCGTAAAAATCCGTATGAGCTCCGCAAGCAGGATATTCTGGAGTTCATGGATAAGATGATTGAACAAAATGTGCCCGGAAATACTCTCAATGTCCAGATAAATGCTCTAAAGTTCTTCTACCAAGAAGTCTTACATCGCCGATTGACCATCAACCTTCCTATCCAGAAAGTACCTCGACGATTGCCTCATTTCCTGGAGAAAGAAGATGTAATTCAACTGCTGGCGCAGATTACCAATCCTAAGCATAAGCTCATGATCACTTTGTTGTATGGAACTGGGATGCGGGTCAGCGAGCTCGTTCATCTGAAAGTCAAAGATTTCTTCTTTTTGGCTGGTTATGGCTGGGTGCGGCAGGGCAAAGGCAAGAAAGACCGCCTGTTCATCATTCCGGAAATTCTCCATGAGGAACTGATGGAGTATATCAAGCAGCAGAACCTTGCGGATGAAGACTGGCTCTTTAGCTCATGGAAGAGCCGGCCGCAGCAGTCCTATTCGGACCAAAGCATCCGGGCAATCTTAAACCAGGCGCGACGCACTGGAAATCTACGGCAGCACATTCATCCCCATATGCTGCGGCATTCTTTTGCTACTCACTTCATCCAAAATGGATATTCGCCGTTGGAATTACAGCCATTGCTGGGGCATAGCAAGGTTGAAACGACCATGATTTATGTGCATTGCGCAGCCCTCCGGATGTTGAGAGTGAAAAGTCCGTTGGATTCTCTCGCCGAAAGAAAATTAGCCTATGTAAGGGCGTCACCAGAGATAATAGAAAGGTCAAGCTCTCCACAACTATTATAAATCACGGGAAGCCCTACCTGCCCCTATGATTACTTACTTAGAGCAACCGTACACGGAAACCCAGCTGAAAGCTATTTTACATCCCCTGATCAATAAATGGTTCTTCTCCAAATTCAAGGAATTTTCCCTGCCCCAGAAATATGGGGTGATGGAAATCCATTCCCGGAAAAATATCTTGATCTCTGCTCCTACCGGTGCTACGAAGACACTTACCGGATTCCTGGCTATTTTAAATGAGCTGGTAGATTCGGCCAAGAAAGGTATTTTGGAAGACACGGTGTACTGCGTCTACATCTCGCCGCTGAAAGCGTTGAACTATGACATCCATTTTAATCTAGTTACTCCGCTGCGGGAGATGGAAGAGCTGGAGGGCAAGAAGCTCGGCATTCGCATCGGCGTGCGCACCGGCGATACGACCGCAACGGAGAAAGCGAAGATGCTGAAAAACTCGCCTCACATTCTTATTACCACACCGGAAAGTTTAGCCATCATGCTGAACTCGCCCAAATTCAAAGAGAAACTGACCAAGGTGCAATGGCTCATGGTGGATGAGATTCATGCCTTAGCGGAGAACAAAAGAGGGGTGCATCTCAGTCTGAGCATGGAACGGCTGCAACGCATTTCTCCCGGGCTGACCCGGGTGGGTTTAAGTGCCACCATTGCGCCCCTGGATGAGATTGCACGCTATCTTGTAGGGTATGCGGGAGAGCAGGAACGGGATTGTTCTGTGGTCGATGTCCAGTTCCTGAAATCGTTGGATGTGCAAGTCTTGAGCCCCGTGCGGAGTTTAGTCGAGACCGATTACATGTTGAAACACCAGAAGATGTATGAATTGATCCATGAGCTGGTCCAGCAGCACAAGACCACGTTAATCTTTACCAACACCCGCAGTGCTACGGAACGGGTGGTGCATACGCTGAAAGAGATGTTCCCCTCGTTTTACCACGATAAAATCTCGGCCCATCACGGAAGTTTAAGCAAACAAGCAAGATTCAAGACCGAGCAGGATCTTCGGGAAGGAAATATGAGAGTGGTCGTTTCTTCCACCTCCCTGGAATTAGGGATTGATATTGGGTATATTGATTTAGTCTTGTGTTTAGGCAGTCCTAAATCAGTGGCACGTTTTTTGCAAAGGGCAGGGAGAGCAGGCCATCAACTCCATGCTCAGGTGAAAGCACGGATCATTGTCATGGACCGGGATGATCTGGTGGAATGTTCACTGCTGCTCAAAGCAGCGAAAGAACGCATTATTGACCGGATTCATATTCCCCGGAAAGCGCTGGATGTGCTGGCCCAGCATATCTATGGCATGGCCATCAATGAAATAATGAATATTAAAGACATGTTCCAGCTGATCAGCAACAGTTATTGTTATCATACCCTTGATTGGAAAGATTTCTTTGAGGTGATTAAGTACCTTTCCGGGCAGTACGTCAGCCTGGAAGAGCGCCATGTCTATGCCCGCATCTGGTATGATGAAGAAACAGGAATGATTGGTAAGAAAGGAAAGATGGCCCGGATCATTTACATGACTAACATTGGAACGATTCCCGAAGAATCCTATGTTACGGTAAAAGTAGGCGAGCAAGCAGTGGGCATGATTGATGAAGGATTCTTGGAACGACTGCGTCCGGGAGACGTGTTTGTTCTGGGGGGAAATGTCTATATGTTCAAGTTTTCCCGGGGGATGACCGCGCAAGTAAGCACCTCGGTCAACCGGCCGCCGACGGTGCCCAGCTGGTTCTCGGAGATGCTGCCATTGTCTTTTGACCTGGCGATGGAGATCAACCGTTTCCGCCGGTTGATGGACGAAAAATTTGCTTCCAAACTGCCGGAAGGGGAAATAGTGCAATTCATCAATCACTATCTGTATGTGGATGAGAATGCAGCCCAGAGCATTTATCATTACTTTGACCAGCAGTATAAGTACAGCAAGATTCCCTCGGATCGGCGTATTGTGATCGAGAAATATGTAGACCGGGGCCGGACGTACGTGATTTTCCACACCTTGTTTGGCCGGCGAGTGAACGATTGTCTCGCTCGTGGACTTGCCTACGTCATCGGGAAATCCCAGCACCGTGACGTGGAGATCGGCATTACGGACAATGGATTTTATGTTTCGGCTGAAAAGTCTTTTAATGCGGTGAGCGCCTTTGATTTGCTCAGTTCCGGAGAATTTCATTCGATTCTCACCCAGGCGATCGAGCACAGCGAAGCCTTGTCCCGGCGTTTTCGTCATTGCGCAGCTCGTTCGTTGATGATCCTGCGAGATTACATGGGCCACCGCAAGAATGCCGGCCGGATGCAGGTAGGCAGCAAAATTTTGTTTAATGCCGTCAAGCGCATCAGTAATGATTTCCCGATTCTGAAAGAAGCACGGCGGGAGGTGCTTGATGATGTCATGGATTATCCCCATGCGCAATGGGTTATTGACCAGATTAAAGCTGGTATGACCAGAGTCGAAGAAATGGCGACGACTGTTCCCAGTCCTTTTGCCTTCGGGCTGATCATGGAAGGATATAGCGATATTATCCGCATTGAGGATAAGCAGGAATTCCTGCGGCGGATGCATCAGGTGGTGATGGCTAAGATTTCACTGAACGAAGGGAAAGAGATATTGAAAGCGAAGCAGGAAGAATTTTCGTATGGAACATTCTGGGACGACATGAAAAAGAAGCAGGAGCAGGGAAAAGATGCGTTTAAGGAGAAACTAAAGATGCAGGTATGGAATCTAAAGCATGTGCCGGTGTACGTGAAAGAAGAATTAGTGAAGTTGATTGAGTTTGGCTCCATGCGCAAGGATATGTGGGAAGGGGCCAAGGAGCATACGAAAGATATTGAAGAGAACTGGCCTCCTGAATTGAAAGAGTTTGTGCTGGGGAAGATGAAGGAGGTTTGAATGGGTTTGATCTCTTTTAGCATGTCCAATTCGGTTCTGCGTGAGAAATGGTGATTTCAACTAAAAAATGTTCCTACTTAACATATTTCAAAAATTCTTCTCTATTCATTTGCAGGTCCTGTTTGATGATCTTGTTCAGCAATCCACGATCAACGTGCTCCGTGGGATGGTTTGGAATAACTGTGGTTCTTCCATCAGCATGGCCAAAAAACATATGGCTTCCTTTTTGCCTCTTAAATTCAAAACCAAGTTTTTCAAGAACCTTAGCAACTTCCTTTGCCTTCATCAGGGGCAACTTACCGGACATTTTTACGATGCCTCTACTTCCACTTGCTGCAAACTTAAGAATTTACTTTTTACTTCAGGAAGGCCCTCCACTTCCAAATACAAAGAAATTGCTTCTTTGGTCCTCTCCATCAGTTCATCGTATGTTTTAGCTTGGGTGTGGCATCCTGGAAGTTCAACTACGTCGGAGATTAGATAACCGTCTTCTCCTTGTTCCACAATAACCGTAAATTTTTGACCCATGTTTATATCTCAATTTGTTAAATTGTCGCCCACTATAAATAACTTTCGGCAAAGTGTATGTGCATAGCTCGTTCGCACCCTGCCTGGCGATGCACAGCGCAGCAGCTTGCTGTAACACTGCAAGGGCAGGGCACGGCTTGTCTTACGAGTAGTCCTGTGCTCTCTGGCCCGTTTGGCGCTATGCACATACGGCAAAGTTTGATAGCTAGTTCTGTGTTTTAACAGGTAGTTACAGAACAAGAACAACGTTCACAAACCAAATCTTTTTAAAGAAGCCGTTGTTTTCTCTTTCCATAGCGAGGTAGGGAAGCTAGGAGTACCCGATGGGCTCATAAATAAGGGCAGTCTGCCCTTATCAACCCTCACGTTGAGAGACCCATAGATCGGAGGAAGCCATTAAGTTCCGGCTTGTGGCTGCCGAATTCAAATCCTCCCCTCGCTACTTTTTTTCTCTTTCGGTAGGGTGTAGGGTTGATATTGTCCATAAATATAACAGCAAATTAAGAAATGTGGACAATACCAAAGAGGTGTCTACAAAAAAGAAAAGATTTATAAATGTAGACACCCCTTCCATACTATGTTCCTCGAAACACGAAAAATTGGAAACCGGACCAAGTTTTATCTCGTTCATTCGTACCGAGTCGGTAAGCGGATAAAAAGGATCTCCTGCTACCTCGGCTCTGATCTTGGAGAAGCGGAATTATCAGCAGTACGGGAGAAAGCGGAGCGATATATCGTTGAACAGCTCAAAGAACGAAATATCCTGGAATTTGAACTTACGCCGGCAGAAATTCAGGAATTTAAAAAATATGACCAGAAGATTAAAATTCATCATTTACACCCCCAAGCGTGGGAGAAGTTCATTGAAGAGTTTACCTATAACACCAATGCCATTGAAGGATCAACGGTTCCACGCACGGATGTCAGGGCCCTGTTACATCAGAGAATACCTCCAAAAAGCACCGATGAACAGGAATCCATCAATGTTTCCAGAGCAGTTACGTACATCCAGAAAAGCAAAGAAAAGTTGACCACTATTTTCATTAAGAAAATTCACCTGCTGTGCTTTCAGGGAACAAAGAACTTTGCCGGTGCTCTCCGAAAGGTAGAGGTAGTAATTAAAGATGGCCGGGGAAACATCATTCATCAAGGGGCTCCCGCTCAAAAAGTGGAAGCTCTCCTGAGCACTCTTTGCCGCTGGTATGAGCAGCACCGGATGAAATATCCTCCACTGTTGCTGGCGGCAGTGGTGCATAATGAGTTTGAGAAGATTCACCCTTTCCAGGATGGCAACGGGAGGGTAGGTCGTTTATTGTTAAATTACATCCTTCTACGACACGGATATCCACCACTCAATGTACGGCTTCACGATAGGGGCAGGTATTATTGGTGCCTTCAGGTCTATGATCATCAGCATGATATTAAGCCCACTCTTAAATTTTTGATCCAGCAATACCAGAAGGGAAGGGTGTCTACACAATAACTGCGTAGACCCCCATCTGAAAAATCACAAACTCTCAATATACTTCAGCAGCAATCGGACACCTGCGCCGGTAGCGCCTTTCGGATGATAGAACTTCGGCTCGCTCCAGAACGCAGTACCTGCAATGTCTAAATGCACCCACGGCGTGTCTTTCACGAAATGGCTCAGGAAAACCGCGCCTTCAATCGTTCCAGCATCATACCCTTTGCCCACGTTGCGAACGTCCGCAATGTCGCTTTTCATGTTTTCCATGTACTCAGCCCGTAGCCCAGTATCCTAACGCCACTACACATGCCCCGGTTAACGTTGCTAAGTCAATAATACGCTGCGGCTTTAATGATTCCGCATAACTTAACCCATCCGCAAGAATAACTCTGCCTTCAGCGTCAGTATTGCCTATCTCCGCCGTCTTGCCATTAAAGAAGGTGATAATATCGTCTGGACGATAGGATTTTCCACCGGGCATATTCTCGACCGTAGGAATAACCCCCATTAAATGAACGTTCAGTTTCATCTCTGCCGCTGCTTTTAAGACCCCTAACACGACTGCTCCTCCGGCCATGTCTTGTTTCATGGTTTCCATGTACTTACCGGGTTTTAAACTCAGGCCGCCGGAATCAAACGTAACCCCTTTCCCAACGATAGCTAATGATTTTTTGGCATGAGGATTGTAATCGAGAACGATCAACTTCGGCTCATTGGCGCTTCCTTGGCCTACGGCTACGATACCACCACACCCCATTTTTTTCAGCTGCGTCATGTCAAATACGGTTACTTTCATGTATTTCTTTAATTTCAGCGCTTCCTCTGCTAGATATTCTGGGTTGACCACATTCGCGGGTAAATTGACTAAATCACGGACATAATTGGTGATGGAACTAATCATCACTGCTTTCTCCACTGCTTTTTGCAGTTGCGGGGATACGTCCCGCTCTAGAAAGACTACAGAATCAATAGACTTCAGTTTTTCTTTCTCTTCCGTTATATACCGGTTGAACCCATAATCCGCGAGCAACACTCCTTCGGCAGCTGCAAAAGCCGCCTGATCTTTGGGAAAGGTTCCGGCGTGATGCAGAACGGACGTATAATGCTTGGCGCCGGCGTTTTTGGCCGCTTTTAAGATATTAGCGGAAATGCGCCGAAGTTTTTCGAGATTGAATTCACTCCGTTTTCCCAGGCCGACGATGAAGAGTCGTCTCGCAGCAACCTTTCCCAGCGGGGTAATGGTTTTGATCTCGCCAAAATCAGCTGAAAATTCCTTGTTTTTGATGGCGGTCTGAACTTCTGCATTGATTTCCTTGCCGCACTGCTGCAGGAAAGGGTTATTTTTCTCATGTTCAAACAGGCCCAGAGAAAGAACGTTCGTATTGATGTTTTTAACCTCGCCTTTGTGCAGTTTCAGGTTCATGGAGAGAATGATTTTACAGGAGTTTTTAAGTTTTTTGTATGGGTGGTCGGAAAAGGGCTGGTTTTGGGAGTTTCTAGTGTGTTTTGTGGCTATTAGTATACTTTTTAGTACGTCAATATATTTTTAACCACACAAAAAATTGATCAAAAGTCCCTATTCCACCATCTCCAATTCCTCCAGCGCAGTATCTAAATCGGCGCTGCTGGTGAAGCGCTGGGAGCAGGCACCGTGCTAGTAGTTTGGCTGTCTTGAGATTCGGGCATGGTTCTCAACGTGCATCCCGCTCCCATCAAAGCGGTAACTACTGCGATGATCATTAAAAGAGTGAATGTTGCGTTCTTCATTTTACCTCACCGGAATGCTATGGGCAAATTCCTGCCATGATGATTTCGTTTCCAGGATGATGTCACGGCGCTGTTGTTTGCTGGTTGCCGCATTAAACTTTATTTTCTGCTCTTCCAGTGTGGCAATCATCTCCGTCGCCTGGCTCTTGGTGATAGTTCCGTCTTCATACAACTCTTCGACCCGCTCCTCTAAATCATAAAACCTGAATTTAATCAAGGCATACACTTTCTCTTTCAAGTCATCTCGGCAGCTTTCCCGTTGTCCGCAGGCCTGTTTTTGCTCAGCAATATTGCTCACGTGCAATAAGCTCTTGAGGCACATCATCCGGTTATTACCTTGGGGCATTTTCCAGCAGGGCTGGGAGTCTGCATAAAGCTTGATGCACGCGTCTTTCGTATCGGGATCAGTAATCGTTCGACATTCTTCCGGAAGGCTGCATAAAGCTTGATGCACGCGTCTTTCGTATCGGGATCAGTAATCGTTCGACATTCTTCCGGAAGGTACTGAATCTTTAGTTCCTGATTAAGTTCAGCATCGCTTAATCCCAGGCGGCATTCCACTCGTTTCCGTAGTGTTCCGAGGTTGGTGCATTTCAGGGATGCCACTAATGCTGATACGTAGGTACAGCTGCCGCTTTCCACTGGTTTAGGTGTGTTGGCAGTAGCGCAGTCATTGGTCAAGGTGCAGGTTCGTGATTGCCGGCTCTCTTTCGTACACGGACTCCATTGACTACAACTCCAGGTATCTTCCGTACAGGTTACAACTGGAGTTGACCTGGAACTTCCGCCGCCACCACCGCCGGCACTGAGCGCTACAGGGGACATTAACAGGAGAAAAAGCATTAAAACTACCACCTTGACGATGGATCGAAGAGGCTTCATAAAGGAAGGAAAGTGTTTATGGTTAATATAGTTTACTGAAAATGGTATGTATTAAGTCTGCCGGCAGGCCATGAACGTATGCGATCGCTGTTATGCTCTCTGAACAAAGTGAAGACGAAATTTTAGTGCAACGATACCGAAGGCAAAAATTTCGAGTTGCGAGTCCGCCAAAAATTTTTTGCCACCATAGTTTTTTCTTACTGCTATAAGATAACGGCCGAAGGCAGATTATCTGTTGCGAAGCAACGGGGCGGGCTTTTTAGATTAGTATTATTTCTGGTTTTTTTAGACTTACAAAATCACTGGCAAAATTATAAGCTCCAACATTTAGGAATACAACATAATCATTAACTTCGGTTTTAGGCAGAATAGCATCTTTACGAAAAATATCTAAAGAACAAGGACTTCTGCCTCTAATAATATAATGTTCTTTAGGTCTGCTACTGTTTTCTTCATTAGGAAGAACTTGACAAGATAAATCTAGACCAACGAGTATAGTATCCATAAAGGAATTGTATGTTGAAGCATCAACAATCAAAATATCCCTATGGTAAAATCTTTTCTTTTGATTTACTCTTGTAATTAAAACAGTAGATTCGCCAACTATGTATCTTCCTGGCTCGAATACAAAACAAATGTTTGGATAAAAATCTCTGATTTTACTTTGATATTTTGATACAATCTCAGCTATTTCTTCAAGACGTGGAACGTCTCCGTTATAAGAAATAGGAAATCCCCCTCCTAAATTAATGGAGTTTAGTGATAACGATTTTTGTTTTGCTGATTTAATAAATTCGTTTAGAACATCTAAATTTTCTCTCCAACTTTGTAAGTCAGTATTTTGAGAACATAAATGATTATGAATACCCAGTCTTATTTTATTTTGAGACAAAGTTTCTAAATATGCCAATGCTTCATCAATAGGAATACCAAGATAAGAATTTTTCTTATAAAGAAAATTTTCTTGTTGGATTTTGTGACTTGTTGACACTCTTAAAAATACCTCTTCTAAGTTTTGAGCATGAGAAACCACCATTTCAACTTGAGAAGGTGAGTCAAGACTTAATCTTTTAACACTTAATTGTGAAACTTCTTTTAGCTCTTCTTCATTTAAAGTTGGAGAAAGATAAATCACTCTTGAAACATCTTCTATCATTTGCTGAAGTTGTTGTAATTCTTCTATTGAACAAACCATAAAGTTATTACCTCTATTATGAATTAATCTTATGATTTCTTGATGGGGGTTTGTTTTAAGAGAATAGGCAATCTCTCCATCGAAATTATCTTCAAATTCTCTAAGTTTATCTTCAATTATCATTCTATCCAAAACAAAACAGGGTGTTCTATTTTCCCAGGATGTTCTATTCCCCATAATCTTATCAATTAATGTCATTTTCCACTCACTCGTTTATAGAGGGGATCAACTACGTCGACTTTTGCAAATGCTTCGGCTCTCCAATTACATTGGTCACATCTTTTACAAGGCAACTCTTCACCAAAATAACAAGACCAAGTATATTCTAATGGCGCACCAATCTTAATACCTCTTCTAACTACCTCGTCTTTCATTAAATCAATTAAAGGGGTAGAAATTCTCATTCTCTTACCTATTTTGTTTGAGTATTTTGTGTCCAATATTCCATTTAGATGAACATAAACTTCTGGGTGAATATCCTCAAAATTAAGAGTATCTTCCTTGGTCGTAGCTATCACTACTTCTCCATTCCCATAATGTTTTTTTTCGATAAGTAATCTTTCCAACCAAGAAGCACCTAATAACATAAATGCTTCATCTCTTGTAAAAGGATAGCCCTGCGGAATTGAATCAGTTCTTTCCGTTGTTCGTAATTTTAGATAACCTGTTATGTTAATTTTTTCATGTCGTCTAACAGTTGGATAAGTTTCTCGTAGCCATCTTGAAACATTTTGTCTCGCTTCTTCTTCTCTTGTAGAAGGAGGTGATTCATAATCAAAAGATAAAAGGTAAACTTCCGTATCTTCCTCTACAGCTTTTATAGTCGCAGCTACACAAGAGTCTAATCCTCCGCTAAGTAAAACTATTGAAGCTTTCTTTTCCATATTGACCACTTAATAGTTATTAGCAAATGAACTATAATAAAAATGTAATCTTCCCCTATAGGGGAGAAAATATAGAAAATTTTATAAAGAGACTAAACTAAATATGGATTATGGTGAACAAAGAATTACTTGAAAAAGTAGGGCTTACTGAAGGAGAAAGCAAAGTATATGTGGCCCTCTTAGAGATAGGTCAGTCGGCGATAACTGAAATTGTGAAAAGAGCAGGCGTTTCTATGTCAAAATCTTATGATATACTGCATAGATTAGAAGAAAAAGGTTTGACAAGCCATGTTATTATTCGTGGTGTTAAATATTTCAAAGCAGCTAGTCCTGAAAGATTAAGAGAAATTTTAGAGGAAAAACATAAAGATATTGAAGTTACAATTTCCAAAATTGATGAACTAATCCCCAACTTAATCGCTAAACAAAAATTAAGAGAGGGAGATGAAGAAGCGGAAATTTTTGTTGGGATGAAAGGATTAATTTCTGTTTTTAACGAAGAAACTGAATGGATGGAAAAAACACAAGGAACATCCTATGTTATTGGTGCTACCAAAGGTGGAAAGGCAGGAATACAGATAGATGAATTTTTTAACAGATTACAAGCAAAGAGAGATAGACTAAAACTTAAAACAAAATTTGTGTCCAATGAAAATATAAGAGGAGCGTTTCCATATTTGGAAAAATCAAAATATTGTAAAATTAGGTATATTGAAGTTGGTTCCGAAATGACTTCCATAAATATTTTTGATGATAAAATTGTCATTTCTATTTACTCAAAAAGACCATTTTTGTTTGTAATAAAGAGTAAAGATGTTGCTAAAGATTTTAGAGAATATTTTGAAGCACTTTGGAAGAAAGGTAAAAAGTAAAGCCCACCCTAGTCGTCAGTAAGAAAAAATTTTGGCGAATGAAATGAGCCGTTAAATCATTGTTAGAATTAGTCGCGAAGCGATTGAGTTATTTTTCGTTTCCGTTTTCAGATTTAACGAAGGTGGCAAAGCAAAAATTTTCGGGAGCGGAATGAAATGGAGCGAACCGAAGGCGCCCGAGCGATTGAATTTAACTCCTATTAGGCGCAGTTTTATTTGCGTTTAATAGGATTTATGGAGCACTTGGTTCACTTATTGGCCTTGCCGACAGACCAAACATAATACCTTCTGAAAATTACGTTACCTGCCGCAATGACACAATTATTTTCTGCAGAACCATGCTCACCCTTTCCAAGTCCGCTTTCGTTGTATCTTCGCCCAAACTGACGCGAATACTGCCTCGTGGATTCAGTGCGTGTATGGCCTTCAGAACCGGACTCACTTCTATGGTTCCAGAACTGCACGCACTTCCACTGGAAACATAAATGTGCTCCAGGCTCAGGCACTGAACGACCGTTTCACCTTCTATACCCCCAAACGAAAGGTTGATGTTGTTCGGCAACCTTTGAGTGGGATGGCCATTTAACGTTGCTCCGGGAATAGTCTTCAGGATCTTCTGGATGAAATCGTCCCTTAATTTGATCTGGCGCTGGTTCTCTTTCGTCCGCTGCCGCTGGGTTATCTCCAACGCTTTCGCAAATCCAACTATCCCGGGGACGTTTTCAGTGCCGCTTCGCAGGCCAAATTCTTGTCTGCCGCCGTACAGCAAGGGCTGAAGCGCTATGCCTGTCTGTCGATAAAGGATGCCAGTGCCTTTCGGTCCCCGTATCTTGGAGCCGTTGAGAGACAGTAAATCAACCTTAAGCTTTTGGACATTTAACTCTAAACTTCCGGCCTGGCAGGCGTCCGTATGGTACGTAATTTTATGTTGTCGGGCAATTTCTCCGATCTTTATAATGTTCTGAATGGTGCCTATTTCATTGTTAGCATACATAATAGTAATAAGGATGGTATCTTTGCGGATGGCACTCTCTATATCATGAGGCGAAACTATGCCGAAACGGTCGACCGGTAAATAGGTTACTAAAAATCCATTTCGTTCCAGAAAACGGCAGGTTTCCAACACTGCGGGGTGCTCTATTGGTGAGGTGATGATGTGTCCTTTTCTTACTGCTAACGCTTTTCCTTGCAGGGCCAGATTCACGCTTTCCGTTCCGCCGGAGGTGAAAATTATTTCTTCCGGGGTTGCGTTCAGCAGCACTGCCACTTTTTTCCGTGCGTCTTCCACCGCTTGCCGAGCCTGCTGACCTTTTTTATGCAGGCTGCTGGGATTGGCGTAATGCTTCTGAAAGTAGGGCAGCATGGCCTTCAGCACGTCCGACGCAAGAGGGGTCGCGGCTGCTGCATCGAGGTAAATTTGTTTCATCACGTTTAAGCTCTGGCGAAGATATATAAATGTTGCAGTTAAAATAATAATCGGAAGCAAGGGAGAGAGTTAATAGTTGTTAACTATTAGTTTACGCAATATTTAATAATCACTATTTAGTAGTTATCTACCCAAAGATTTATAAATGGGGGCTCTTAATCCAAAGCCTATGTATCTGCAAATGCGGAAGGACCGGAATTATAAGATTGCCACCCGGAAAAAAGAGATAAAAAAACAAGTAGCTTCTCTCGCCGGAATATCAGTACTGAGCAGCCTGCTCTTTGCCGGATATTATATGCCGAGTTCCAGCTCTCGCGCGCTGAAAGAGGCACCGGCAGCCGTATTTGAGCCACTGCCAGAATCTTCGCCAGAGGTTCTTGCCTCCGTCGCAGCGGATCCTCGTCCAGAATATCAGCGGATAAATTATAATAATCCTCTGCTTCAACAGGGGCAGCGGGAACATCGGTTCGAAGCCGGTTTTTTTCTCCGATTAGAACAGCTGTGCGAGAATTTAGATATGCATTGCATGAGTTTGTTGTCGGTGATACACACCGAAACCGGGGGCACCTTCGGTCCCAAAGTACGGAATCATTATAATGGGGCTTCCGGGCTGATTCAGTTTACAAATCGGACTGCCAGGCAATTAGGGACGACGCTGCCTAAGATCCGGCGCATGCCGCAAGTGGAACAATTAGACTTGGTACAGAAATATTTTGAGTTCGTTAAGAGTTGGAACCGCCGGGTAGATTATAGTCTTCCCCGGGACGTGGCTCTGGCGGTTTTCTGTCCGGTAGCTGCGGGAAGGACTAATAATTATGTGGTGGCCACGAGAGGTTCGGAGATTTACCGCATGAACAGTTCGCTGGATTTCTTTCCCCGGGATGGAAGGATAACTTCTCAGGAATATGCCCGGAATGTGGTGAAAGGGTATTATTGAATAAAGTAATTCTAAGCAAAAGATTAATATAACAGTAAGCTAATTTAATAAAAAGTTGATAGATGTTCTTCAATAATTAAATGGGTTTACTATGGGGGATTTATTAGATTTTGAAAAACCATTTCGTGAAAGAGTGGTTGGTAGGTTGATGAATGAACTTGGAACTATGTACCAAAAAGCTGGCGATGTTGCCAATGATTATTATAAATTAATAGTGGAAAATCCTGAAGAAGCTATCCAAAGGCTACCAGAATTTATTGACCACGCAAGAGATGCTAGTCCAGTTAGGGCCTATGAAGCCATGACGGGGGGTCCAAACCATGATTGGACTGGCCCTATGCTGAATATTTTAGGGATAGTTTATCCAAACTTAGAAAGACGGGTTCGTGAAAAAGGATTACAACAATGTATGGATTTTCTTGATGGTTTAAACTATTTTAATTCTCAGGATAATGTGGCGTTGATAAACGAGCCATGGCTAGCTTCGGATATTGTTATTACTCGCTCCCTGTACTGGTGTGGTTATACCCAATATTGTGATTTTGCTGAGAAACATAAATCCTGGAAAGATTTTTCTGAGAAGATGAAATCAGCAAGAAGCGCTTTTTGGTTGGCGATGGCGGTGACGCTTCCCAAGCATACTTCGTTGGAAGTCAGAAAGAATTTTTATGAACAATTTCCCACCTTAATGGATAGGACCAAAGATGCTATTGCGGCTATGGCGGCAGTTTATGGGGGAAGAAAAGCCGAAAGGGAAGGC
>JACPCD010000003.1:0-450 GCA_016179955.1 Candidatus Woesearchaeota archaeon
ACGATAAAGCTGGTGTTAATCGCTACACTTTTATTCACATTTCCAGCTGTGTCATTCGTAAACACCATTACCGTATGGTTCCCATCGCGGATATTGCTCTGCGTAAGACTGATATTATATTCCGTGCCATTGCCGGTGGTCGCATTAGTGACGTTAACACGATAGGTGGCATCGCTGCCATTGGTAATATGAAAGTATACTGCATGGAAATCAGTTCCTTTCGCAGATGAAGCACCGTAGGTGCCGTTGGAAAGCTGCACGCTTAAATTAATAATACCACCCGTCGTAAAATTAGGCCGGCTGATGCCGAAAAAGTCGCGGAACACTAACACCTGCGGAGTAGAGGTGTCCACATTGAAGGAAATGTTATTACTGCCCAACAAGCGCACACCATCAGTGCAGTTGAAACCAAAAGTATAATTATTACCTTCGAGAATGGTAGCGCCCGTA
>JACPCD010000003.1:470-10016 GCA_016179955.1 Candidatus Woesearchaeota archaeon
ACGATAAAGCTGGTGTTAATCGCTACACTTTTATTCACATTTCCAGCTGTGTCATTCGTAAACACCATTACCGTATGGTTCCCATCGCGGATATTGCTCACCGATAACATCATACTATATAAAGTGTCATTAGAGGCCGTAGCATTGGTAATGTTGAATGAAGTGCTGCTAAAAGCGGTGCCATTGCTTACCTGAAAGTAAACGACATGAAAATCGGTTCCATTTCGATTGAAACTTAAATTATTGACACTCACGTTAAACTCAATACTATTGCCGGTGGTAAAGTTACGTTTCGAGATATTATTGAAGTCGAACACTGCCGGATTAGTTTTGTCGATTCTAATAAAGCCTTGAGCCTTGAGCGCACTTTCATTACTTATAACTGTCTTATTATCACTCGTGACGTTCGTTCCATTGATACTAAGATTATATATCCCATCCGACAGACCACTTAAGGTAACGGTGATATTCCACCGGGTTCCATTAACGGCAACCGACGTATTTTCAACCACAAAGGTGGTAACTGGGGCTTGGGTTGGACTCGAATAGTTCCAAAAGATGAGAGTAACGTTAGTAAAATTGTAGAGAGTGGTGATGTTAACCTCAAAAGAACTACTAAAATTAGATTGGTTTGCAGGGGTTACTAATTGTGGTGCTTCACCCACCGCTAACACGAGATAGGCCAATAAAGCAATTATAAAGACAAAAAGTAGCCCACCAATAAATCTCTTTTTTTGCATCTATATACCACACCTCTTGAATGAATAAACCAAACTGAAATCCTAATCCCGAACTATGTTCTAGAAGAATAAACTTAAGTTATTTATAAACATTTAGTTTCACTTTAAAATGATAAAGTTGTTGTTTACGGTAGATAAAGCCAAATGGGGCCATTAAATCATGTCAATTTGTGGAGCCCGGCCAAACCAAACATTTAAAATCAGCGGAACTTTCCCCATACCAGAGATGAAGACTTTTTCCCTGCGCACCTTCCCGGTAGAAAACAAGACCATTCTGGTGCGGGTAGACTATAATGTACCGGTGCTCAAGGGAAAAATAACCAATACGGCTAAAATCCGGGCTTCCCTCCCGACACTTACCTTCTTATTGCAGAAAAACTGTAGAATTGTGCTCGCCACTCATCTCGGCCGGCCAGAGGGGAAAATAGTTCCGGAATTGAGGACAGACTGCCTGGTACCGGTGCTTCAGCAATTGCTGCCAAAAATTAAGATCATCAAGCTGAATGACTGCATTGGCAAAGAAGTCCAAGCTCGTATCCGCAGCGGCAAGAGCAACGATATTTTTTTGCTGGAGGACCTGCGGTTCTATAAAGAAGAGGAACAAAATAACCCCCTCTTTGCCCATGCCTTAGCCAGCCTCGCGGATATTTATGTCAACGATGCCTTTGCCAATTGCCATCGCGCCCATGCCTCCGTACATGCCATCACTCAATTTTGCCCCTCCCTGCCGGGGTTTCTGGTGGAAAAAGAAATAAGCTACCTGCAGAAAGCATTACAGCCTACTCATCCCGCCGTCTGGCTCTTGGGAGGAGCCAAATTGGATAAGATAAATTTACTCCAGCAGGCATTGAAGACGGCGGACTATATATTAATAGGAGGAGCATTGGCCTTTCCATTCCTGAGAGCCCAGGGCATCCCCACGGGAATGTCCGCCATAGATCAAGCCTCTCTTCATCATGCAAAAGAAATCATGAGTTGGAAAGCCAGCCGAAAAATAATTCTGCCCCTAGATTTTGTCGTTGCCGATACCTTTTCATCCCGGGCGAAGACGGTCATCGTGCCCTTCAACCATATTCCCGCCGCTTCGTTTGCGCTTGACCTCGGACCGGAAACCATCGAACTGTTCAAACGCTATTTGCGGAAAGCGCAGACGGTTGTATGGAACGGGCCGTTAGGCTATTATGAGTGGGCTCCCTTTGCCGGCGCTACCAAAGACATCGGCCGTTTTGTGGGAAAATTGACCGTGGTGTCCATTGCCGGCGGCGGCGAGACCGCTGCCGCGTTGGAAAAATTCCATCTGACGCATGCCGTGACCCATCTTTCAACGGGCGGAGGAGCCGCCTTAGCCTATTTATCCGGAAAAACCTTGCCCGGCATTGACGCGCTGGAAAAAAATTATAAGAAATTTAAACATCTCAGACGATAATCTATATTCAGAGCGTAACCTGAATTTTCTTCCCCATCGACATCATCACTAAATTAACAAACAATTCAATTTCCCGGGTGCGCTTGGCTTTCAGTTCTTCAAAGGCATCGTTTAATTCATACAATTCCTGCTGCAGCTTCTCATCCTGCTGGGTGAAATGGTCCGCCCGGTAACCAGCTTCCTCAATTTTGACAATAAAATCCTTGTCCCCCACCGACTTTTCCAGCTGATCTATCTTTTCTTTCAATGCGAACCGTTCCGTTAAAGACGCTGCTGCTTGCAACTCGTTGAGCAGGCGCTTCCGCTCGTCGGCAATAGCTTCCAGACGGAAATAGCGGGGATGCTGCTGCAGCAACCGTAATTCAGCATCTTTCTCTTCTTTCTTGGCATGGATAGAATTCACCCGCTCGGTTCGTCGCTGTACTTCCTGCTCCAGCTGGAGCAGTGTGTCATGAAAATGCTCGATGGCAGCCGCTTTCTGCAGGACGGTTTTCATGGTCTGTAAACCACTTTTGGCTAAACGTTCTGAGAATGCATCATGGACCGCCTGAATGCCGAGTAATAATGGCGCCAGCGCAACAGAACCCGGAGACGATTCCGGAGTGCTGCTCTTAATGCCATTGGTGATGCTGTTTTCTGAAACGATAGTGGTCCGAAAAGAGTTCTGCACCGCCGAAAATTCATCTGGAAACTCTTCCTGTGCCAGCGACAATTTCTCTACCTCCAGCTCCAACGCGGCATGCACCTTAAGAACCGTAGGAACCGTTATGGGATCCGGTAGTGAGATGCGGCTGATGAACTGGTGAGCATAGGGCAGAAGTTCAGAACGGGCATTTTTTTTCCGGGCTGTTTCCAAGTGGCGTTCCAGCAGCAGCTTAGTATCCTGAAGTTGCCGGATATATCGGGCAGCTTCTTCCTGCAGCGATGGCTGTGATAATTGTTCCTGAAACTGCGCATCCACCCACGCCACCAGTTCATGGGTGGGGATATTTTTAACGGTTTCTTCGATCGTTACTATTCCTGTTTTCTGTAGCAGGCGCAGCATCCATCCCATAGGTTATTCCAGAGAAGGCGGGTATTTAATGATTTCGATAGGGGAATAGATAGTGTGCGATCATGTTTTTGAATCGCATCACGATTGCATTTATAACTTTTAGAAAAAAACTCTTCTTTGAAGATAGAGTAGTGGGCTCTGAACAATGGGTAGCAAGAGTTCCAAGGCAAGAACTGGGATTGTACTACAAAGTCTTCAGGGAAGAATCCAGAAATTATGCTTCAACAAATAAGTGTTATAAAGCGAACCGAATTGAGGACAATAGGGAAATTGACCGACCAGAACAGAAATTCACTTCCCGGCCACAATCTCCATCACGTCCCGATGCTGGAGCTTATGCTCTTTCCCCACCGTTTTCTTAGTCTTCACATCCTTGGCGCAGATGAAATTCTTGCCGAAATCCGTGTGCAGCCGATAGGCAAAGTCTAAGGCGGTGCTTTTCGGCGGCAGCAAAAAACAGTCCGGAAGCACCCGCCCATCTTTATCTTCCAATTTGGTCACTCCGCCGGGAAAGATGGCAATATATTGAAGAAGCTTGAACACTGCCATATCCAAAACCTGCTGCACCCCCGTCGAGCCAAAGGGATTTAAAATATGCTGTTGGATAAATTGTAACGCTGCTTTTTGCGTCGGATTTAACCGCCCATCATCAAGGATATTAAATGTGTTCTCGCCGGGAATATACTCGATAAGTCCGGCTTTGGTTGCTTCCTTCAATGCCAGTTCACTCTCGGCCGAGCAGCCGATAAATTGATGATGGGAAAATTCCTGCTGCAGCCGCGGAAGATTCTTCTGCGCGCTGGGAAGATCAATCTTATTGGCCGCTATGATCATGGGCTTGGTTTTTTTCCGCAAACTCGTCGCCAGCGCCTGCAATTGTGCATTAGTCCATTGCGTGGGCATATCCTTGTTCAGGCCAAGTTCGTTGATGGATTCGGCCACCATGTCGTCCGTCACTTTAAGCCCGGACAGCTGCTGGCCTAAGGCACGATGCACCTCTTTCTTTTCCTGCAGGACGGTGCGGGCAAACTTTTCCCAGCCCTTTTTGAGAATGCCCAAGTACCACATATCCAATTCCACTTCCAAAAACCGCACGTCATTAGCCGGATCGTAACTGCCGGGCTGCACTGGCTCGCCTTTCTCGTTGGTCGTTCCAGCAGCATCAATCACGTGAATCAACGCATCCGCTTGCCGCAAATCATCCAGAAATTGGTTGCCCATGCCTTTGCCCTCATGCGCTCCTGGAACTAAGCCAGCGACGTCCACTAAATCAACGGGAACGAAACGGAATCCTTTTTTGCAGTATCCCTGTCGGGGATTGCATTGCCGCTGAAAGTCCTTATCAACACAGACTATCTTGACCAAGCCCACGCCATGATTGGGCTTGATGGTAGCGAAGGGATAATTGGCAATCTCGACGTCTGCGAGCGTGGACGCTTTGAAAAAGGTTGATTTCCCCACGTTCGCTTTTCCTACGATGCCGATGATCATGGTGCTTAAAATAGGGGGCTCTTTTTATGTGTTTTCTTTTTCTTTAACAAACCTTAAAAACCATTACTTTCCCCCTGCCATCATGCTCAAAGCGGAACTCCATACCCACATCAATATTGACCCACTCGATTATAAATTTGTAGACTATTCAGCTTTTCAGCTAATTGACCGGGCGGCAGAACTTAACTTTAATGTCCTGGCCATCACCTGCCATAATTATGTATATGATGATCCGGCTGCAAAAGAATACGCCGATAAGAAAAATATTCTCCTGCTCTTTGGGGCAGAGAAAGATGTGGACGGAAAACACACCTTACTTTACAACATTAACCATGAAGTGGCGCAGACCATCAATACGCTAGACGATCTCCGCCGCGCCCGCAAGGAACATCCGGAAATGCTGGTCATCGCCGCCCATCCGTTCCATTATTATTCCTCTTGCCACAAAAAAAATATTATTCAACATCCGGATTTATTTGACGCCTGGGAGTATTCATTTTTCTACGCCAGTTTCTTTAACCCCAACCGCAAAACCATGCGGCTGGCAAAAGCATACCACAAGCCCCTGGTGGGAAATTCGGACGTGCATAAGTTAAAAGATATCGGCCGAACTTATACTTTAATCGATGCCGCCCCACGTGAAGAAGAGGTATTCAAGGCGATCAAAGAGGGAAAGACTAAAATAATAACAACTCCTGTGCCTGTGCCAGAACTAATTCGGATCACCTGCCGGGCCTTTTGTGTCGGCCTGCGAAAGAAATGGAAACGGAGAAGAGAACACCCTTCTCCGTAAAGTCCCCGCTCCCGGACTTTCACCTGATGCTTAACACCCTGATTTGAACCGGGGATATCTCGGTCACGGCTGACTCCTGATCATATACTGCCCAAGGGCATTTTTCCCAAGAGTTTCTACAGCCGAGCGTTCTGGCCACTAAACTAAGCGGGGTAGATTTGCAATTTCTGACTCAGTTTATTAAGTTTTTGCCTCGAAAAACCACCCCCTGAAAACAAAAGGCTTTTAAATGGAAAAGTTTTCCTCCTCCTAAAGCTTTGTATATACAAAGAGGTGATTAGTAGAATGGCAAAAGGAAAAGAAAGCAGTGGAGGCAATTCAGCTGTGCTCGGAAGTTGGGCTTTTCTGATTGGACTGATTCTGGCGGTATTGCTGGGACTTGGTTTAACCGGACCCTATGCTTCGACCATGGTATGGGTAGTCTTCCTGTTAGGTATTGTAGTGGGACTGTTAAATGTCACCCATAACGAAACAACCACCTTCATGACCAGCGGAACGGTCTTGGTGTTGGTGTCCTTCTTGGGTGCTACGGTAGTCCAGAGTGTCAACATTCCGTATATGGCAAATATATTGAATGGCATTCTGACCTTGTTCGTCCCCGCCACCATTATCGTAGCCTTGCGCTCGGTATTTGTCCTGGCACGACGATAAGTTTTTTTTATTTTTTTTATTTTTTTCGGAAAATAAGTTGTAAGTTTCTTCCCCACACTCCGCAAAAGACGAACCATCCTCCTGGAAATGCTGAAAGTGCACACGGGCCAATGTTCTCACGATGAGATTCAGCATGGCATAGGGTGGCGCACCCCCTTATCTTCAAGGTGGCGTAGTTTAAAGCGTAGTGATTGCGATTGGCTACGAGAGCAAATACCTGCGTGATTTCAATAAACTTTATTAATAAACCTCGTTTTGAGAGAGCTATGCGGCTGTAGTCCAGTGGTCAAGATACGGCCTTGCCAAAAGAGTCTTGAGCGGCTCTTATCCACCACCTTCATGGTGCGTAAAAAGGCTGTGACCCGGGTTCGACAATAAGTGGCTTCGCCCCTTATCAACCCCCGCCCTTCGGGGAAGACGAAAATCCCGGCAGCCGCATTTTATTATCGTCCAAAATGCAGATTATATCCCCACAAACAATTTATACAACCATTCCATATGCTCATTATGCAAGTCAAAAATGAGTTAGTGCAGTCGCTGACCATGGTCGGAAGCGAATTACGGGAAAGCATTGAAGTGCGGGATGGAAGCAGAGCCCCATCCTATGATCAAAATGTGGTGGAATTATCAGACAAATTATTTTCGCAGAGAATGCGGGATGGTGAAGTGGGTGAGTTTACATTGGAAGATCGGACTCCCGGCAGACCTCATGCCCCTACATCTTTGTTTGGGATGGAAGCAAAGATATATTACAAACGACAAGAACTGCCAGTGGTAGTAACCTTAGGAACTTCATATGAAAAAGCTGCTATTCGGGAAGATTTGCGGGTATTAGAGCAGATGTTGCCTCAAGACTGTGGAACCTATGTTTTTTCTGTACGGCAAAAATGTGGAAGGTAGAATTTCGAGAACCATTTTTAAACGCGGCGGATTATTATAATGAATATACCCCATGAACATTCTCATCCTTGACCGGAACTTGGACGATGAATCGGGCTTGGTGCAGCGCCTTACTCTCTATGAAAAACCGCTTTCTCAACGGGGCCATACCGTGAAAGCTGTACAGACCCTAGCGGAGTTAACCTCGCAAGGAGACGCGTTGGGAAATTATCAGTTGGCCATCATCCACCCCCTCATTGAAGACGTGCGCACCATCGACTAAGAGGTCCAAAAACGAAGCGACTTTAAAGTCATATTGCATTCCGTTGATCCACGGCAATATCCGGAACTCTGCCAAAAAGAATCAGACCAGGTGTGGGCCTACTTTACTATCAACCCAAAAAAATTAATCAAATTTATTGAACAGACCGTCATGAAGTAAAAAAGTGGCCCCACCGGGATTTTCTTCCAGTTAGACTAACCGGCTATGTCGTGGGGTCTTGTACCCCACTTGAGTACGACTCGCCTAGTGTAACTGGCTTTTGAACCCGGAACCTCTGCTTCACTTGAGACATTGTCTGCAACGCGCCCATATAAGAGCAGCGCTCCAATCCCCAAAATTTAAATTTTTCCGGGGTAAGCTATGGGGCCACCAGCAGTACAGATGTCCCTTTATTTAAAATACTTTCCTGTGGGTGAGTCCGATAGAAAGCCTCAAAAAAATCGCCTTGGCCGTGAACCAAGTGCCCCTCATCCTAGAAAAACCGTAATTTTGAAATGCTCTATTTATAAATAGGAGCAAAAAATCATTTTTTCTATCATTAAGTTACTACAAAGGTATATAAAGCCACAAAAGAACAACACGCCGGCTCTATGAATATAAATCAAATCAAGAAATTGATGGAACGGAAGAAGACTTCCCATAAAGGGGAGAACGGCTATGCCCTCATTATTGGCGGGTCCGACCAGTATGTAGGCGCAGTCATCTTAGCGGGCTTGGCTGCTCTGCGCGCCGGGTGTGATTCGGTTACTATTGCCTCCCCAGAAAAGGTTGCCTGGGCCATTAACCGCTATAACCCGGATTTAATTACGTACAAAATCAAAGGAAGTACTTTCAGCATCAAGAATGCCAAGGAGATGGTGAAGTTAGCGGAAAAGTACGATGCCATTTTGATTGGCAACGGCATTACCCGAAAAGCAGACAAGTTCTGCCATTACTTCATCCGCAAATCACAAAAGTTAAAAGTGATCGATGCTGACGCCTTAAAATCATTGTCGTTCAAGGACTTTAACAACGCTATCCTCACTCCGCACGAAGCAGAATTGGAACAGATGCTCATCAACAGCAACAAGGAATTTTTGCTGCCGAAATTGCGGGAATCCAATGCCAAGGAGAAAGCGGAAATTTTGCAGGGCAATTTGCGCTATTTCCTGCAGAACAACAACGTCCTGCTGGTGAAAGGAGCTACGGACATCATCATTTCCCGCAACAAAATAGCCTATAACCGCACCGGCAACCAAGGTATGACTAAAGCCGGAACGGGTGACGTCTTAGCCGGATTAATTGTTGGATTTTTAGCCAAGACCGATGATTTATTCAAGAGTGCCATTGCCGGCTCGTACATTAATGGCTACCTAGGAGACCAACTGCTGAAACGGAAGAAAGGATATGCTTTTATTGCCTCTGACATCATTGAAGACCTGAGCAAGATCAGCCGTACCACTGCCGGGAAAAAGAAATAAGCATCTTAAGAATGGAATTTCGCATCCAGAAGAAAGAAAACGAGAACATTCATTATTATCCCACGGATGACATGAAACTGGCGCAGAGATTTGCCCAGAAACTGAAAAATGAATTGGGCGATTTCCTGCTGTCAGTGGTCATGTTCGGAAGTGCCGTTCGCCGGGAGACTACTGCCAAAAGCGACATTGACGTGCTCGTAGTTACCGATGACACTAATTTTCAGATTACGGAACCATTGACGGAAGCGTATCGCATCATCGTGGAGCGCATCATTGGAGAAACGTCCACGAAACTGCATATCACATCTATGACCTTTACTTCGTTCTGGGAATATGCTAAAGCGGGCGATCCCGTGGTCGTCAACATCCTGCGTGACGGGGTAGCGTTAATTGACATTGGTTTCTTTGATCCTTTGCAGAAACTGCTGAAGCAGGGACGTATTAGGCCAAGTGAAGAAAGTGTCTGGCGCTACTATGGCCGGGCGCCTAAAACGCTGTTAAATTCCCGCTGGCACCTCATCCAGGCAACGTTAGACTTGTATTGGGCGGTGATTGATGCTGCTCATGCTGCGTTGATGCGCCGGAATGAAGTTCCGCCAACACCAGATCACGTAGCAGAGATGCTGGATCGAGTGTTTGTCCGTCATGGTCAATTGGAGAAGAAGTATGTGGAGACCATGAATCGCTTTTATAGGTTGAGCAAGATGATCACCCACCGGGAGATTAAGGAAGTTACCGGTCCGGAGTATGAGCAGCATTATCAGGAAGC
>JACPCD010000004.1 GCA_016179955.1 Candidatus Woesearchaeota archaeon
GGATGCTATACCCAAGGTAAGAGTATAGAGCAAGCGATGGAGAGAATAAAAGAAGCCATTCAGGTTTGCATTGAAGCGGAGAAAGAAGAGTTTCTTCCCTTGAAATTTGTAGGGATTCAACAAGTAGAAATAAAAGCCAATGCCTAAATTAATTCCTATTTCTGGAAGGCGGCTCTGCAAGCTGGTTGAAAAACTGGGGTTTGAAAAAGTACATCAAGTGGGAAGCCATGCGCGGTATGTTCATCCCGATGGAAGAAAAACAGTTGTTCCGGTGCATGGAGATGAAGAGCTTGGAAAAGGTTTGCTGACAGAAATATTAAAGCAGATTGATTTGCCCCGTGAGGAATATGATACATTGCGAAGGAAAGTATAACCTTGAGGTTAGTGATTAGTGTAGTTTTTGTTAAATGCCTGGATTAGACAATAATCATCATTAAAAGTTGGCACAACACTTCCCTTAAAATCAGGACAGCGAAAAGCTTATATAGATTTGACTCTTTTTTAGGCCAATTGGACCTTTTTTAATCCACGATGCTCCTCCACCATTATTGGGAACCAGTACTGGGCAGTCAGGTTAAGATGAAAGTACTGCGAGTTCTCTGCCGCTATCCCAGCAAGAGTTTTACCTTGCGGGAATTGGCAAAGCTCGCTTTTGTGGTCCATTCGCCGGTACAGCGAGCAGTGCGGGACTTGGAGGGGATGAACCTCATTGGAAAAGAAAAACATGGCACGGCCAGCCTCATCACTATTAATCAGAAGAGTGTACTTTATCCTCATCTTAAGGCCTTGTTTGTAGCCGAAGAGCAAACATTGCCGACACTGCAACAGCTAATCAAAAGATTTATCCGGCCGGCCAAAATGGTGATCTTATTCGGGAGCGTGCAGAAAGGAACAGAACAGATGAACAGTGATGTGGATTTACTCATCGTCACCAATAATAAAAAAAAGTTACTAAAAAGCTTGGATTCCTATCGCCCCTTATTTAGCGAGCAGTTTGGTGCTCTGCTTCTTCCTATTATTCTTACGGAGAAAGAGTTTATATCTAAGAGAAATAAGCCCTTCGCGAAGGATTTAATGCAGCATTATACTCTGGTGCAGGGGGAGGATTTAATTAAGAAACGGTGGAAACATGATTAGAACTCGAGAAATGAATAAGGGGTTATATAAGAACTACTTGCAGAAAGCACAAGAATATTCCGAGGCCATGAATCGGGAATTTTCGGAGCAGCGGTTCAATTCCTGTATTTTATGCGCCATCCATTGTGGAATTTCAGCTGCTGATGCTTTGACTATCTTTTTTAAAGGCGTACGGCACGCAGGAGAGAGGCATGAAGATGTGATTCAACTCATTGAAACACTCAGTCTGGACCGGGAAGTCATTCAAAAGAAGAGCCGCCAGCTTATCAATCTATTACAGGTCAAGAACCAGGTAGAGTATGAGGAAAAACTAACCACGGAGAAAGGGGCCCAGACAGCAATGAAAGAGGTAGAACGATTTGTAGGGTGGGTTAAGGAAATTCTGCCGCATGAATAAAGTAATTTTTTTGAGTGAGAGATAAAATAAATGTATAAGTTTTTAAATACGGGCAATACTATTTACAATATGCCCGGATTTGATAAAAGTTTGGATAAGGAACTGTTCTCGGAATCGGTCGAATTTCACCGCAGCCGGATTACCGTAGCAGTCTTCTCGTACAATGGCGGAACGGCCAAGCTGCAGCTCTCCCGGGAGAATAAGAGTGCTGCTGGCGAATATACCTTTGCGAAGATGGGGCGAATGACCAAAGAAGAAGTTCAGGTCATACTGCCGCTGATGGAGAAGGCCAAGAAGTTCTTGTGAGTTGGTACGTTTATGGAAGATATAAAACCGGGGAAATATCAGCATTACAAAGGTAAGTTCTATGAAGTTATAGGTGTAGGAAGACACAGCGAAACCTTGGAAGAATTAGTGGTATATCGTGCGCTTTATGATTCCGAGGAATCTGGTCCAAAAGCTCTCTGGGTTAGACCTATATCAATCTTTCAGGAATATGTAACTATAGATGGAGAAGAAGTTCCCCGCTTTAAGTATATGGGGTAGTGTATCTTCTTTCTTGGTTCATTGAGTATTGAATACTCTTGCCAGCAACCCTAACTTAATATGTACTCATTAGAATTATATCTTCAAACTCGTTACTTTACTTACCCCTTCCTCGCTCATACTGACGCCAAACAAGGTGTCCGCTTCCGAAATCATGGAATCATTGTGCGAAATCAGAATATACTGCGCCTGCTCTGCATACGACCTAATCAGCTGCGCCAGGGTCTGGGAATTGTGCTTATCCAAGGCTGCATCCACCTCGTCCAAGATGTAAAATGACGACGGCTGGTATTCCTGAATCGCAAAGATAAGCGACAATGCCGTCAGCGTCTTCTCTCCCCCGGATAAGGACTTGATGTCCATGAACCTATTGCCGGTAAGTTTCACTTTGATGCTCAGGCCGTCATCAAATGGATTATTAGGATTATCAAGCTGCAGATACGCTTTTCCTTTCTTGAAGAGGCTGGCGAAAATCCGCTGGAAATGCTCATTAGCGGTGGTAAAGGTTTTCATGAAATGGTCTTTTTTCTTGGTCTCAATCTCGTTCATCAAAGTTAATACATCCGTCTTTTCCTTGACTAAACCTTCCCGCTTATCAACCAGTTTGGTATACTCTTTCTCGACCTGCTCATACACCTCTAACGCTTTCATGTTCACGGCAGACATCTGGGTAAGCATAGACTCAAACTTGTTGATCTCCTGCTGCAGCTGCTCTGGGCTTCGGTCTTTAAACAATTCCACGTTCTTATACCGGCCAAACTCTTCCTGTAACCCCGCCAGCTTGGCTTTAATCTCGGCATTTTTCAGCGAGACTACATTAAGCTCACGCTCCTGCCCCCGTGATTTCTCCCGGATGGATTCAATCTCGTTCTCTGCCTTGGTAATGGCGGTATTAATCTGCTCCCGCTGCACAAAGGATTCTTTGTATTTAGCATAAAACTCCTTGCTGCCCTGCTCTTGGCGCTCTAACTCTTTTTCTTTCTGCGCCACCCGGGAACTTAATTCTTTGATTTCTTTGGTAAACTGGGCTTCCTCTTTCTCGTGCTGTTTTAAAATCTCCCTGATTTTTTCCTGTTCTGGGGTAAGCATCTGCTCCATCTGCAAGGCACTATTCTTTAGCTCTGCTTCGAGGCGCAGGATATCTTCCCGACAACTCTGGCGCGATTCCTCAAAGGCGTGCAGTTGCGCCAGTAATCGTGGATCACGTAAATTGCTTACTTGGGAACGCAAGGATTGTTTGGCAGACTTCAGTTCCGCTAACTCCTTGTTGATAGCGGTGATATTGTTCTGAACTGCCGCTACTTCTTTTTCAACGCTGGCAAGATGCTCCGTCAACTCTTTCTTCAGGGAAGCAGTCGCGTTTAAGTCTGCATCATCCAGATGCAAGGTCTTTTCCAGGGTGATGATAGCAGCTTCTAATTCTGCCCGCTGGGTACGCAGCACTGAGATTTCCTGTTCATTGGCTTCCCGCTGCAACTGTACATTGGCGAGGACTCCTTCCAAGGCAGCAGTTTCTTTTTCCAGCACTTCCAGTTTTTCCAGGGAATCTTTTTCCCGGAATCCCAGCCCTTGCTTGCGGGCGAGGAAACCACCTTTCATCACGCCGCTGCCCTCTGCCAGATTGCCGTCCATAGTGGCCATTTTGATCCTGCCGATGCCTACTTTGCGGGCCACGTCAATGTTCTCTACCACTAAGGTGTTGCCAAAGACGTACTCAAAGGCTTTCCTGAACTGGGGCTTGAATGAGAGCAAGTTTAGCGCAAAATCATGCACTCCATCCTGCTTTAGGAGCTTCTTGTCCTCTACAGAAATATCAGCTGATTTTATCTTATTGAGAGGAATGAAAGAGGCACTACCACCCTTGCTGCTCTGCAAAAACTTGATGCACTCAGCCGCAGTTGCATCCGTGTCCACCACCAGGTGCTGCATTCTCGGTCCAGCAGTAGTTTCCAACGGCAGGGAGTATTGGGCTTGTGCGTTCCCTAATTCTGCAATCGTGCCATACACACCTTTGATCTTCTGTCGGGCAATGGACTGAAGCGCCTGATTGCTGGCTAATCCTGCCTGCAACGAAAGGGTTCGGGCATTCAGCTGAACTTCTTTTTCCTGCGCTTCCGCGATCTTCTTTTTGGCATTGGACAGTTGGGATGCAAAACTGCTGTCCTTATCAAGACATTGGTTCAGCCGGAGGGTAGCAGCTTTAAAATCACCTTTTTTCTGCTGCAGCTCTTGCAGCTGTTTCTTGCTCTGCTGCTCAATTTCCTTGACTTTCTTGATTCGCTCATCAATGCTGCCTAACTGAAATTCAGCCTTGTCTTTATCGCGAAGGATCTCCTGCTGTTTCTGGCGGAGTTCATTCACTTTTTCCTGCTTTTGCTCAATCAGGCGGTCTTTAGCATCCATTTCCTGCTCTAATTCCTGAGAGGATTCAATCTTATGCTTGCCTTTGAATTGGGCAATGGACGCATCAATATCCTGCTGTTCTTTCTGTTTCCGCTTGACGCTGAACTGCAACTCCTTTACCTTCTGCCCGGACGACGAGGTTTTTCCGGCTAATTCTTCAAGCTCCTGCTGGAACTGGTCTTTCCGCTGCTGAATCTTGTTAATCTCATCTTTAAGCGTCGAAATTCTGGTCTTATTTTCCGCTAAAGAGACTTTCAAGTCTTCAATGCCGCGATGGACCTGCAGCTGCTCTTTCTCACCTCTCCTCTCGATGTCCTGGTTGATCTGAGTTAATTTTTGCTTCTGGACAGCGATGTTCTGCTTGATTTTTTCAATATCCTGCTCTGCTTTGGTTATTTTCTGCTGGAATTGAGATATTTCCGCATCCAGTTTAGCTTTCTGCTGCTCTTTTTCCTGCATCTGGAAATGAACCGCAGTCGCTTTATTGGAATCAATGCGGTCTTTTAACTCCTTGAACTTAAGCGCTTGGTCCCGGTCTTTCTTCAGCTCTTTGAGATAGACGCTGCGCTCTTTGAGAATGATTTCGGCATTGTTCAATTGCTCTTCCACTTTCTGCAATTCTAACAAGGCCTTGTGCTTCTTTTCTTCATAGGCAGTTACGTCACTTATTTCTTCAATGATCTGCCGCCGCTCGATGGCAGGCATATCCACAAAGCGGGTGATGTCGCCCTGGAGAATGATGTTATACCCTTCCGGATTGATCTTCGCTGCGCCTAAAAAATCCAGCACTTCGGTTCTAGTTCGTTTCTTGCCATTAATGCGGTAAATGCTGTTGCCGTTTTGGGTGACGGTACGGTTGATGACTGCCTCTGGAGCTTGATCCGGAAAAATCTTGGAACTGTTGTCAAAGGCGATTTCCACTGATGCAGCACTGGCTGGTTTCTTCGTCTTGGCGCCATTGAAAATAAGGTTTACTGCTTTTTCTGCCCGCATGCTTTTGGCGGAGAGACGTCCGAGAACGAAACAAAGGGCATCCCCCACATTACTCTTGCCGCTGCCATTAGGGCCCAGAATGACGTTAAATTTCCCATCGAAAGGGATTTCGGTTTTATGGGCGAAGCTCTTAAAGCCATGAATAGCAATTCGATTAATTTTGGTCATTCCTATCCCTCGTACACTCCTCTCATACCCATCACTCTCGGTTTTAGTTTAGATTTATAAAGGTTGCTGTCATTGACCATAGAACTATCTGTAAGTAGTAAAATATATAAATACACCCCTCTAAACACAACGTATGGCTGATTTGGAAGAACGGATACGCTGGGCAGCGCGGGACGATAAAGATGCGGATCCGCTGGAGTTCTATAATGAGCATTATGCGGGATTGAGCCGGGGACGATTAGCACTGCGAGACCGCGCCCTGTATCAGAGGTTACGAAAAGACGGATCATTGGAAAATATTCCAATATATCTATCCGGCAGCGGAAGAAAAGCAGAGGAAATTGATCCCGCGACGCTGTATCCACAAATAACGACGTCTTCAACGCGGTTAACTTTCTTCTATTTCACCAGAACGTTGGGACATTCAGAAAGTTCAATGGGAGAAGCAGCCGAACAAATGGTACCAGTTGATGAAAAACCAGTCCAACTAAAAGATCTTCTCTATGATGATTTTGTGCTTGCCGGAGAAAAGTTAGAAGCGATAGCGTCAGCAATAGGCTCAGCTCATCGCCAGCGGGCCGAGCAATATCTCCAAAAAACTGGACAGATAGAAAAATGGAAAGAAACCAGTAATCTGCGCCGGCAACGGGAACTACAACAAAAAGAACAAGAAGCACGTGCGCTGGAAAAAGCGCAAGAAACTTTTCTCAATACCCTGGTGGCAAAGATGTTCAACGAGGCGAGAGATGACTGGCCCTTGCAGACTGCACTGAGAGTCTATTGGCAGAAAAAGCAAATCCGGCCGAATGACATCTCCCTAGAGAAATTAGATAAATTGTTCCAATGGTATGAATACGCCGTGGAACATAATGAACCGATGAGTTTAGGAGATTTTTCGAGAGAAACAGGATTAGCACCAACATGCATATCTCACTTATTTTCCCATGCAGGAATATCAACCTTGAAAAAAATACACACCCAGAAAAGACAATTATGCAGTGCCCCAGAAAAAGTGCGCATACGATCTGCACTGCAAAAAACTGATTTCACCGGCACTGATTTAGAATACTTTACGCGTATCTCTGGCGATATTTTTTGGTTTCAATCATCCGCGATTTCTCGCACAAAAAAAAATAACAATTATACCATTCAACATTTCAGCTATCGCAAAGCCAGTGAAATCTATGAAGCCCGCCCGCTGATGAAGGATGAAGAGATTCAGGAAATTCTGGGGTTGGATGACCGAACCTATGCCAAATATCTTAAGCATCAGCCAGAAATAAGCCGAAAGATTATCGCCAATCTGCGGCAGATTTATCCGGACATGGAACAGCATATCACTCAACCGTATGTCCCCCGCCAGGTGCGGGAACTTCAGGAACGGGAAACCTTTGAGCAGGTTGTAGTCATTGAAATTCAACGAGCTATTGCCAACGGAGTAAAGGGGATTACGGAGTTGTCCCAAGAGACAGGTTATGCCCCTCTAACCATCCACAAATACGCCGCTCGCGCGGGGATACCAGTGCCTTTGGGAAAACAACACTATGGCAATGATCCTTTAGGCTATTGCCATGAACACTATCCGGGAATAACCCAACGGAAATTATGGAAGACAAATGTGAGCTTATCCCTAGTGCTCAAGCGAAAACATCTCCTCTCCGCGCTGCCACGAAGATGACCTCGCTGGAAGACACCGTTCGTTGGTCAGCAAGAGCAGATAAAGTTGCTGATCCTTTAGAATTCTATCAACAGAATTATGCCGGCATATCTCGGGGAAAATTGGCCGCAATTGACGCCACCTTCTATGACCTGTTGCGGCGAAAGAATTTACTCTCATACGTTCCAGTCATCCAGGAGCACCGGGACTTTGGTGATCCGCTACGCTATTATCAAGAACATTATCGGGGGATGACGCGAGGGGAATTGGCCCGAGAAGACCCAAGCTTCTACAAACGGCTGCGGGAAGATGACCTATTAAAAAAAATTCCAGTTAAAAAAAGAAGGTTTGGCAACAATCCGTTACGATATTACCAGGAACATTATACTGGTATGACTCGGGGAAAACTGAAACAGAAAGACCCCAGCCTCTATAATGCACTATGGAATAAAAATTTATTAGAGAAAGTTCCCGCGGAACCAGGGTGGAGAAATATTGGCCAGGATCCATTAGGCTATTATAACCAACATTACAAAGGCATGACCCGAGGAGCGTTAGCAGAGAAAGATCGCAGTCTCTACAAAACACTTCGGGATCAAGACCTGATAAAATGCGTCCCCAGGATACCCCGAAAATACGGGAATGACGCCATGGAATATTATGAAAAAAGATGTGCTGGCTGGAGCAGAAGCCAACTGCGAAGGAGAAAAAGAGGACTTTATGACAGGTTGTCCCGGGAAGGGCTCTTGTTTCTTATCCCGGCATAGGCAAAACCGTAATTATTTATTGTTTTCAATCAGCTTCTTTTTTTTCTTATCTTCCGTTAAATGCAAATAATTTTCAGATGATACAATGGATTTCCCTATTTTCTGCTCTAATTCCTTTCGTGTATTCTTAGCCACATCTCCCCTTCTTTAGCGGTTCTCTTCAATGGAGGAAATTCTTTAACATCTTTCGCTACCGTAATATCCGTCGTGGCTTTCTCCCCAACCATAGTTAAAATCAATTCCCAATCGGTCATATGGTCTCTAAGATTTTGACTTGGCTTCTTCAATCTTTTGAACTGCTTATATTCTCTAACAGTTTTACCAAACGTTGCCTTTGAGATTTCGTTAGTCAGAATGGCAAAATCTTTCTCTTCCTGAACACCACGAGATTTCCATTCGTCAGTTAAATCTTGTCTGATGGCGATGCCTCTTAACCGTTTGTCAATCCAATCTTTAGGATAGCCCTTCAGCTCATAGTATTCTTTTACCCTATCTTGAGCAAGTTCTGGATTCTCGATCTCTTCGATACGCTCTTTAGCTAACTCGGCTAGCCATTGCTTAAACGGCTCTGCTTTCTTTGAGGGAATTGATTGAATCAGCCTAAAAGCGTTTTTGGTATTCACACAGTCGGTATATCGCAATTTACCATCTTCAGCGGGCATTTTCAAACCGTTACAAATTGTAACGAGTTGGGGTTCCCTATGCTTAAGTACTCTCCAATAAGTGGTAGGATTATCACTTTCACTTAATACGGCAACTATGTCCACAACAGAATAAAACCATTGATTATCATGCCAAAGTCTTCTAATATTTCTATCTTGAAATACAATCAGTCCTTTTTGAGCCTCTTTTTCTACCATTCTCAACCCTAAAATTACTGTTAGTTTAAATACTTTCTTCCGGACAATTTACTCCTGATTCTCCTAAACTTAGTCTGCTTTGCAGTGTTTCATCTTCATTCACTCTTCAAAACTACGTCTGGCAATGAGCTTGAGCGGAAAAAGATTTGAATGATATCACGTTTCGTGAAGCACTTGGTCACAGCCCGCCGGCAGACTTATGACGCACCCATAACTTCTGTTCTTCCTGTACTTTCTGCCGGGCCATCTTATGCGCCAGATGCATCTTATGCGCCAGATGCAGCGGCTCCGGCATCTTATGGGGATAGCATATCATTTTGGGTATCAAGTTAAGAACTGTGCCCAAAGCAATCAGATGTCCCGGTGAAACGTAGATGGGGTTAGAATGTTCTCTGGTTTTAATCTCAAACCCCACCACCCCATTATCCAGAATTATTTTTCCTTTCTCTACCCGTCCCGCAAGCAAGTTCTCCGCCACCCCTATTGTTGGCTTGTTCAACGCTAATCCAAGGTGAGTAGCAATTCCTAGCTTCCGCGGATGGGCAATCCCCGCACCACGTACAATAATGATGTCCGGCTCTTGCCCTAATTGATTATAGGCTTCGATCATGGCTGGCATCCCCCGATAGGCTTCAAATCCGGGCTGATAGGGTAAGGGATTATCCAAAAGATATGTCTTTTTCTCAAGGAGCGCAAAAGAAGAGGCATCACAGACCACCACTCCGGCAAGGATTTTATGGCCGATAGTAACACAATCTATCCCGG
>JACPCD010000042.1:0-1884 GCA_016179955.1 Candidatus Woesearchaeota archaeon
TCCCAATAGTGTGAAACAACATCTTTAAACTTTCGTTGTAAACTGCTGTCATCAAAAATGAGCGCCATTATTTTTGTCAAATCGGTACTGAAATGCCAATCCCGGCCGGGATGTTTTTTTCCGGTCTGTTCTACCGGCATAGTGCTCCACAAAGGATAGTCACGACTAACATGATGCCGCCATTGGTGTTCCGCTTCGCGAAGTAAGGTAGTTAACGGTTGCATGGTGAGTTCATTTTGTCGCGTGACGTGCTCGAGTTACTCCACTTTTTGGCGCGCGCCCTTCGGGCGGCGACGACGACGACGACGGGGCTACTCGGAGGAAAGAGCCGCCGCTGCTAAGGTTGTTGAAGCCATAGGCGTTAGAGCTGTTGTATAGATTGATGACAAACAAGGCCCTCAGTTGATCTTCAGCAGGATTCTGAATTACGAAAAAACCCATTCCCGTATCACGTTGGTACTTGAGGTGCAACAGAGGAAATATAATCCCCGCGTATTCCCTCAGCAAGGCATCATCATCGACTGCTGCTTTCCAGGCGGGATGATTAACTACTTGATTTTGCGTCAGCCAGTCATTGTACTTCACACTGCGGGCACGACTATCTAATTCTACGCCATGTAGAGCATCATACGGTGCGGCAATAAACGCTTCATTAAAATCATCAGCAATAGTGATGAGCTGCTCGCAGTGAGGAATGAGTTTAAACTTTGTAGTCTTTCGCTGGTAGGCTATGCCCATGCAGCTATCTAACCATTTATTGAATACAGGAAGCCGCTGCTCTTCCGTTTTGGAAGAGCCATCAGGATTGGTCAGCGTGTTATACTCTTTCACCCGGGCCTCAATATTTTCTCGAAAGGCGAGGGGGCGATACACACTGCTTCCGGCTATTTCGATCAGGGGGTGGGGAGAAGAAACATCTGCGCTGCATGCTTCTTGAAGAGCAGCAACCCCCAGCGCATAAGTAGGGGTTGAGGCCATAAGTTCATACGCCTTTGCAGGGGATGATTCTCCTGGCGCAGATGCTGGGATATCAGGCTGCGGTGGAACATCTGCAGATTGCTCATCTCCTCTTGACATCAACTGTCTCAGTTTTTCAGGCGGAATGTGTTTCATTTTCTATTTGACGATAGAGCTTAAGCGATGTTCGTAGACACTGCTTCTGGACTTGTGCTTCTCATACACTTCTTTCCATTCGGCAAAAGGATCAGCACTTCCCAATGCTTTTTCCAGCTCTCCTTGATACTCCCGGCTAAAATGATCCAAAACAGCAATATCAGCTGCCAGACGTGATTTAAGTGCTGCGGAGGCAACTCCCGCCGTTTGCGTATTAAGAATTCTAACCCCTTTCTGAAGCGTTGCCCGATAAGCATCAAAGTTGCCACCACCCTGTCCGGCATGTACAGCAGCCTGCCATACTGCCTGCCGTATCCCAAATCCATCAACATACACCCTAGTGTTCCCTTCTTTTTGTTGATGGATACTTCTATAGGCGTTCAGAGCATCATTGACAAGACCCATCAGTTGTCCTTCTGGAGATCCAGTTATTTTTTTGCTCTCTAGGACGATACCGACACTTGCAGCGATATCATACAAGGAAACAGCAGGCTCATATGTTTCCCTTTTCACACTTTTGATGAAGCCAAGCAGTAACGCCAAGTCGCTTATTTTTCGTAAATCCCGGCGGACAAAGCCATGCTTCATGGTTTTCTGAGCTTGCAGAACCCGGTCAAGATCATTTCCGCGAGCAATTGCTATTCGAGGCTCATAACCCGCTGATTTCAGCAATTCCCGGTTTCGTTCCACTGTTTCTTCCGGATTCTTGCCCACGTACCCTAGGGCAACGTCCATAAATTCTCTCGCTTCGCCTTCTATTTCGGTGCGAAG
>JACPCD010000042.1:1927-3563 GCA_016179955.1 Candidatus Woesearchaeota archaeon
AGAGCACTGCTATGCTGGGCATCCGGCGGATTCATGGCCGCAATGATGGCCACTTTCTTGTATCGATCGGTGCCGGGAATGGGCAGTCTCAAATGTCCCGTATCGTCATTAACATGAATGACACCATCGACAACCTGAAATACTTCTTGAGCATCTCCCCGGTTGATCTCATCGATGAATAATGCACCATACCGCTGGCATTTAGCAGCATCAACATGGGTTTTGGGAATGCCCTGCTCCAACGCCGTGGTGGTAAATGGTTCCAGGGCAGACATGCCCAGTAATCCGCCGCCTAAGCGAATAGTGTTATGGCCCTCAGCACCAAACAAAGTATGAAAAAGAGCATCGGAAGTATACGTTTTTCCAACGCCGGTGATTCCTTCGTAGAGAATATGAAAGTCGTCAAAAAATAACGACGCAACATCAACATCGAGGATGGATATTTCGGTGCTATTCGCTTTTGGTAATGCTCCATGCCCATGCAGGAATTTAACATCCACTCGATCGCCTTCCGTAATTTCCAGGTAGGGCGTAGGAGAAACCACACCATCTAACGTAGAATATAATGCTTCTATGAAATGTTTGCGTAGTGTTTCTGGCCCTATTCTTTCTGGTTTTTCTGCTTTCATTGGTGTTCCTCCTCTGTCGGCATTTTTTTAATCTGAATTTCTACTAAATCTCCGGCCTGAAGATAGGCATGGAGATCTTTAGGTATAACTAATACTCGATTTTGACCTTGTTTGGCTATTCTCTTAATCAATCGTAAATTCATGGGGTGTCTCCGTTGTGTCTGAAGTATATCACGTTTGTAGTAAAAATGGGCTATTGTTTATAAACTTTTCTATTAATTTATTACTATTAAGTAGTATTCCATACTCCTCCCTGAAAATTCCCCGGCGGAAACCGCCTACCATCAGCCACGTCAAGTTACTATCATCCTGGACTTTCCTTCCCGGAAGCATTGGCTGGAAAGTGCAGATTATAACCTGCGATTTTTAGATAAATTAACGATCATAATCGATAATTTTAGGAATGGAAATTGAAAGAGATTTCATGGTTTAGCCTGCGAAAGGTTTAAATAAATCGGATGTTTTTAAGAAAGGTATGGCAACTGTCACTTTAGAAATAGCAGAGGATTTAAAAAAAGAGATGGAAGATTCAGCCATTATTAACTGGTCTGAAGTAGCGCGAGAAGCCATCACCGAAAGACTTACCCAATTACGGCTTTTTAAAGCAATCGTAGCTAAGTCTAAATTAACCGAAAAAGATGCCTTGGAATTAGGAAGGAAAGTAAACAAATCAATGCATGAGCGGTTTGTACGAGAGCATCCTGAGGCATATCGGTAAATGGAATTAGGAAGGAAAGTAAACAAATCAATGCATGAGCGGTTTGTACGAGAGCATCCTGAGGCATATCGGTAAATGGAATTAGTCATCGATGCTAATGTTTTATTCTCTTTAGTGATTGCGTCTAAGCATAGCAAGCTTGCGGACATTTTTTTCATGAAAGCGTTAAGATTATCGGCACCGGAGCACAGTCAAGGCGAGCGACCACCACCGGTGGAACTATACACCGGTGGCATGCTTCGCCTGCGGGCTCGGGTCGCTCGCCTAAGAGAAAGAAAACAAAGTCTTC
>JACPCD010000011.1 GCA_016179955.1 Candidatus Woesearchaeota archaeon
CGTTGCGTTAATGCGGTCGCTTCCTAATATGATCGTGGTCGTTCCCGCAGACTATGAGCAGACCAAAAAGGCGACGATGGCGCTGGCAGCATATCAGGGCCCAACCTATATGCGTTTTGCCCGGGAAAAGACCGAACAAATGACGACCATTAAAACTCCCTTTGTGATCGGCAAGGCCCAGCTCTGGAAAGAAGGGAAAGATATTGCCATCATTGCCGCTGGCCCGTTAGCATATGAAAGCTTAGTAGCAGCAGACGTATTGGAGCAGCGAGGTATTTATGCTACGGTCATCAACTGCCATACCATCAAACCATTGGATGGAGAAACTATTCTGGCTGCTGCAAGAAAATGCCAGCGGATCATTACCGTAGAGGAAGCGCAGATTAACGGTGCTTTGGGCGGTGCGGTTGCAGAATTTTTAAGTGAGCATCACCCGACGAAAATGGCACGAGTAGGGGTGCGGGATCATTTTGGCGAATCGGGCGAGCCGAACGAATTGCTGAAGAAATTTGGCCTGAGTGCCGAGCAGATAGTCAAAGAAGCACTTAAACTCATACGGGGGTGAGAGAGTGAAAGAATGTCCTGCCTGCGGCGAGGAGATGGAAAGAAAAGAGCTCCCGTTTCAAAGCTGCTTTGTAGGTACGAAAAGTCCCTAACTTCTTTTTTCCATCTTTAGTGTACAAAATCCATGTAGAGCCTTGCTTGCGGATGACCATCAAGCTACCAGAAATAAGAGCAAGATTTTAAACTTTTCTTAGGAAAGATATAAATAGAATTAAATCTTTTGAGACTTATGACTGCCATGGCGTACAAAAAAATGGATTATATTGATTACATTGCTATTGTTGCAAGCATAATAGGCATAGCTGCAATGGTACTATTGATCCTCAAGTTGTTCGGTGTATTCTAGATGTTTAGAAAGTCAATTATTGTTCTGGATATGGTGGCACTGATACTTTCGGCTATCTGGATAATGTATAATCTCCTCAATGGAATTTCAAGTTCTGATTTATTTTTTAGTTACATTTATTCAAGCGTGGTAATGGTTGCTTTCATCTTAACTCTGCTTGACCAGCGCAAAGAATAAGTCTTCCTCTAAACCGGAACATTCAGGGCAGCCCGCTGCACCACTTCGCTCAACGCAGGATGAACATGCACTGCCGTCCGTAGAATCTCCAACGCCCTCTTTCGATCTGCTTTCAGAGCTACCACCACTTCATGGATTAACGTGGATGCATCCGGGCCAATAATGTGGCATCCTAAAATCTCTTGTGTTTTCCGGTGCACTATAAATTTCACGAACCCATCACGCTCTTCGATGGCTGCACCCATACCCGTATCTTTATAATGGTACTTACCAACCACGTATGCTATTTTCTTCTCCTGCACTTCCTGCTCCGTCATGCCGATGCCGGCAATCTGGGGATTCGTAAAGATGGCATGGGGCATGGGGTAATAATCAACTGCTGTAGGTGTAGAGAGAATATTCTGAAGTACATAGTCGGCTTCCAAATTCGCGCTATGCTTGAACAAATAGACTCCTGCAACATCACCCAAGGCCCAGATATTCTTAACGCTCGTTTCCATATACTTATTGACCACCACAAAACCCTGCTCGTTAAGCTTGACGCCCGTTTTCTGGACATCTAATAAATCTGTGTTGGGCCGTACGCCAGTTGCTAGTAACAGTTTTTCAGCCGATATGCTTCTGACGTTACCTCCCTGTTCTACAGAGACTATCACCATTTTCCCTTTCCTGACGACATTCCGGGTAGTGGCGTTCATCAACAAAGTATATTTTTTCTTCCAGAGTGTCGTTAACAGTTCCGCAACGTCGGTATCTTCCCGAGAAATCAGCAGAGGACCTCGTTGAATGATGGTTATTTTACATCCTAAACTGCCGTAAAAATTACCTAATTCAGCTGCGATATAACCGCCGCCAATGATAATCATGGATTGAGGCAAAGAGGTGAGGCGCAATGCTTCCGTGCTGGTAAGGTAAGGAACCGTATTTAACCCCGGAATGGAAGGAATGACTGGCCGGGCGCCGGCAGCAATCACTATCTTTTTCCCTCGCAGAATTTCATTCCCAGCCTGCACGGTATATTTCCCAATGAATTTAGCTCTGGCTTTGAACAGCAGCGGATTTTTACTGCTGCGAATGGATCTTTCAATGGCATGGGCATCCGCATCGACCACCTGACTGGCCCGACGAGTTACTTTCCTAAAATTAACACTTCGAATAGTGGCATTAAGGCCAAACAATGCTGATTGACGAATCGTCTCAGCTACATCGGCAGAATGAATGATCATCTTCGACGGAATGCAGCCCCGATTCAAGCACGTTCCCCCTAAAGGACCTTCTTCAATGATGGCAGTTTTTAACCCCTGCTCTGCTGCTGCCGAGGCTACGTTCAAGCCGGAACCAGAACCAATGACAATCAAATCAAATTCTTTCATACATACCCTCTTTTATGTCCAGAAAGAAAAGAGCATTTAAATTACTTTCGTCCTTCGCTGGGTTGTATTTGCTTTGATGGCAGCCGGTTTTTTTCCTGATACTCTGTGGCCCCCCAGCGCACCAGGAAATAGGAGATGATAGTAAAAGCGACTGCAATGATAATATTTCCTACCAGAAAGCGGCGGGTGAACTGGTACACCTGCTCCATGAACGAAATATCATACATAATAATGGGGGTGGCACCAAAAATCAAGTCCCCTAATTTATAACTAAGGTAATAGATGACTGGGGAAGTAAGTGGATTCCAGAACAGCACGCCAATAAACAATGACACCCGGTTTACTTTTTTAGAGATAATACTTACCAGCAGGGCCAGCAACAGATTAAATCCAGGGGTAGGCAAGATGCTGATCAATGTTCCGATGGCAAATCCCAAGGCAATGGAATGCGGCGTGGTTTTCTCAGTAAATATATCCAGGGCATAATTCTTAAGTTTTTCTTTCCAGCGCCCAAAGACCATACACGAGGAGAAGCACGCCTGAGTTTAATAATGTTTTGAGGGGGCATGTATTTAGTCTCTGCACACCCTCGTACCATAAACAAGCTTAAATACTTTCAAAGATTACACCTTCCAAAGATGAAGTACATTAAACAACATATCATCTGGGCTCTGCTGCGCATAAGCCTGGGCTTGATTTTCCTGTGGGCTTTCTTTGACAAGATGTTTGGCTTAGGATTTGATACTGCGCCTGACAAATCGTGGCTATTGGGAACTTCCCCCACTGCCGGCTTCCTGAAATTTGCTACTCACGGGCCTTTTGCCTCTTTCTTTCAAAGCCTGGCCGGTAACGTGGTAGTTGATTGGCTGTTCATGCTGGGGCTGCTAGGCCTGGGAATAGCTTTATTGCTAGGCATTGGAATGCGCATCGCCACGTATAGCGGGACGCTTTTATTGTTCCTGATGTGGCTGGCCGCCTTGCCGCCAGAGCATAATCCAATTATTGATGAGCACATCATCTACATTCTTCTTCTACTAGGCATCTATTCGGCCAAGGCCGGCCAGTGGCTGGGATCCGGGAAGTGGTGGTCAAAGACGGCTCTGGTCAGAAAATATCCTTTCCTGGAATAGTGGTTCCTGCGCCATAGTCAATAAGTTTTATATAACGACAAAAATTCTCTAACCCTGAATGAAACCTAAAGTATTCATCACCCGTCATATTCCGGGAGATGCCATCGCCCGCCTCAAAAAGAACTATGAGGTGCGGGTATATTCGAAAGACCACACCATCCCCCGAAAAGAGCTGTTGCAGGGAGTGCGATGGTGCGATGCGTTATTGTGCCTGCTTACGGATAAAATTGATAGGGAAGTCATTGAAGCCAATCCAAGATTAAAGATTATCGCTGATTACACCGTAGGCTTTGACAATGTGGATGTGAAATACGCGACGCAGAAAGGCATTCCCGTCACCAATACCGCAGGCTCGTCGGATGATGCGGTGGCGGAGCATGCACTCCTGCTGATGATGGCGCTGAGCTGAAAGACAAAACTCTAGGTATCATTGGTTTAGGAAGAATTGGCAGCGGTTTAGCCGCCAGAGCACACGCCGGCTTGAGCATGAAAGTTATCTATCATGATATTGTGCGAAATATGGAATTCGAGCGAAGTAACCGGGCTCGGTTTGTTCCGGTCAACACCTTATTGAAGACTGCTGATTTTGTGTCCCTGCACGTGCCTTTGTTGTCGTCAACGAGGCATTTAATCAGCACCAAACAATTGAAGATGATGAAGAAGACCGCTTATTTAATTAACACATCCCGTGGTCCGGTGGTCGACGAAAAAGCGTTGGTGTCTGCACTCAAAAAGAAGGTGATTGCGGGAGCGGGGTTAGATGTGTATGAATTTGAGCCGCAATTAGCGCCGGGATTAGAAAAATTAGAGAATGTTATTTTGACGCCGCACACGGCTTCTGCCACCAGGGAAGCAAGAGAGAACATGAGCCGGATTGCGGCAGATAATATTATTGCCGTCTTGAGCGGGAAAAGGGCCCCCCAGATTGTTAATAAGGAAGTGTATGAGAAATAAAGGTAGAAAAAGGGAATTGATTTAGGCCATCTGATTTTCTATTATTATCTCACCACAATCCTTCCCGTCACCCCATACTTGGCAACTTGATAAGTATATATCCCCGGCTGTTCGAAAATGTGCGTGTACGTTGCTTTCGGTGCAATGAACGAGCTGCTAAACACTTCCCGGCCATTTTGAGCAAACGAAAGTATAACCCCTTGACTATCATAATTGACCCAAATGACCGTATCCCCTGCCTCCAGGCTGAGTTCTGCGGGGTTAAATCCACCTTTGCCATGAATGCCTATTTCCGGTACCATCATAAATGGAGCTGGTGATGGTGACGGGGGAGGAGCAACGGCGGCAGCAGTCGGCGTGGCAGCGGGCGGAGCTGGTTCAGAAGGCGAAACTGCGGTATCTGCAGTCGTGGGTGGTGAAACTTCCTGCGGAGCAGAGATCTCTGCACGTTGCTGTCCGCATCCCGCCAGCAGCAGGAGAAGCATGCCTAATGCTACCGCAATAAAAATAGGTTTCATAATTTGGCTCATTTCATGCTCAGAGACGATAAACTTTAAATAATTTATGGTTGGAAAAACACCAAAGCGTTTAGAACCAGCTTTTCTTTTTCAGCGGCTCGAGCTTCTTCCGCCGGATGGACCATTCACTCAGAAGAATAGAGGAATTAATCAAAGCAATATGGGTGTAGGCTTGGGGAAAATTGCCCCGCAAGGTGCCCGTCTCCATATCTATATCTTCAGAAAACAGCCCCAGATGGTTTGCTTTTGCCAAGAGCAAATCGTACAGCTCCCGCGCTTTCTGCTCTTCGCCAATGTAATATAACGCATCAACCAGCCAGAACGAGCAGATGGTAAAAGCGCTGGTCGATTTTCCAAAATCATCCTGCACCGTGTACCGCTGTACCAGGCAATCCTGCCGGAGCGTGGTGTAAATCGCTTTGATAGTGTTTATGATGCGCGGATCAGTCTTATCCAGGAATTCATAATAGGCCATCTGCAGCAACGACGCATCCAGTTCTTTCCCCCCGTAATACATGGTAAAAGAATTCAACTCCTGATTATAGCCCCGGGCCAGGATATCGCCGCGAATCTCGTCCCGGAACTCCAGCCACGACGATACGTAATGCTCCCGCCCAAAATGCTGCGCTAATTTAATGGCCCGGTCCATCCCAATGTAACACATCAATTTGGAATAGGTATAATGATTATCCATTCCCCGGAACTCCCAGATGCCGCTGTCTTTCTTCTCCCAGTTGAAACGAATCTGATTCACGATATACCGGACAAAACGCCAGTATTTATCGGTCATTTCTTTCTCAAACTCGTAGAATACAAAATAGAGATACAACATATCTAAGACCTCGCCATAAACATCGTGCTGCACCTGGTTATAGGCAGCATTGCCGATGCGCACCGGCCGGGAATTCTTAAATCCTGCCAGATGCACCAGTTCTTTTTCCTGCAGCCGCGTCTCCCCGTTAATCCCATACATTATTTGAATATAATCGTCCTCCAGCACCCGATTAATGATAAACTCCATCAATCTCTTAGGTTCATAGTTCCGCCCAATTTTCTTGAGGGCATCCGCCGCAAATACTGAATCCCGCACCCAGCAGTAGCGGTAATCAAACGTTCTATCTGTGCCTATCTGTTCCGGTAAAGAGGTAGTGGGAGCTGCGACCATGGCACCCGTCTCACTGTAGGTAAGCAACTTGAGCGTTATGGCAGAGCGGATGATGGCGTCACGATTCTTCTCCGGCAGCGTCAACGTCTCGACGAAATCCTCCCAATACCGTTTGGTTGCACCCAGCAGCAGGGTGCATTTCCGGACATTGAAATCGGCTGCCGGCTCTTTGCTGCCGATGATTAAAAACTTGATTTGCTTCAATTCTATCATTTCGCTGCTGCGGATAGCCGGGTAGGGGATATTAGAAATCAAGCTTATCGCTTCCTGCGCCGGAGCTTGGCATAACAGATTGCCGTCATCTTCGCTAAATCCACAGGGATTCAGCGCATAATTTGGCTGCGGATTATAGGCTATTTTAAGGAGAGGAGATCCTTTTATTTTCTGAATCAGGCGGATGAGCCGGTTTTGTTTCACCAGCTGCTTCTGTTTATTAGAGAGAAGTTTGCGGTAACGGGGGAAAAAATCTACTACTTTGAAGCTGGACTGTTCAGATTCAAAAAGAGTTTCCAGAATAGCGGTATGAGGAAGGTAGCGCTGGGTTATGTGATAGTTCCCTTCGGGGACAATTTCCAGGGAGCCGCCGCGCGGTTCATCCAATAGTTTGGCAAAGATGCTGGGGCTGCTGAAAGTAGGGAAGCACATCCATTCTACGGCGCCGGTTTTGCTGATCAGCGCACAGGTCTTGCAGTTTCCCACGATGCCGTAGTCGAGCATGAAACAGCGTAGGTTTGGATATATTTAAGAGTTTTGATGGATAGAATTAGGTGTATAGTACTGATATTGGTTAACATAATTTTGCAAAAAACTAACTTCGATACTTTTATATAACCTTTTTACTTTAGTCCTGCGATGCCGACAACGAAAGAATGGACTACCATTAACCTCTCCTTAATCATAATAGTCCTCTTGCTGACCTTAAATCTGGCCGGCATAAAACTCCCTTCCCTGGGACAGGCCATCTATGCCTTAGACCGAGAACCACCGCTTCTCGCCGTCGAATGGAAAGGAGAGATCACCAAATGCGATGACCTTAACCGCTGCTGCCTGGAAGCGTTAGAGCAAGTGGAATGCGTCAAGCAAACCATACAGTCGCCGCTGGGAAAATTCAGCTGGAGCTGCCGTAATAGCCAAGAATTACAATACCGCATGAACAATAAGGCGTACAGCTATTGTCAGCAACAACCGTGGAGCTAATAGCAAATCTCATTAATTATTGAACATTTGTGAGATTTGCTAGAATAGTAAATCACATAATAAAAGTTCCAAAATTAATGCAATTTACTATAATGGCATCAAAAAGTGATCCTTCCCTGAACCATAAAAGAATATTCTTAATACTGGTCGTACTCATCCTTTTGCTCAGCAGTTTAAACTTAGCCAAAGCCAAAGGCTGGCTCATCCCTTCGCAGAAAAAGCTGGAGATTGTTGATGGCACCATCCAGCTGAGATCCATGACGCTGGAGCAGAAGATCGCCCAGATGATTGTTGTTCAGGGAAGTGCGGAAAATATGGCCGCATGGAAAAACCTCATGCCCGGAGGGGTTCACATGTTCGGGCGGAAAAGCGAGCATGTTTTCCGCAACACTTCAGCAAGGGATTTGAAGAAGGAAAATATCTCCGTCAGGTGGGCTTTTCCATTAATTTTGCGCCCGTGGTAGATTTACAGGACGACATCTGGAGATGCCGCAGCTTTCCAGGAGATGAGCAGCACGTTTCGGAACTGGCGGAATCCTACCTGTTAGGACTGCAAACGCAAGGTGTCATTGGGACCATAAAGCATTACCCTGGCAAGACCTTGATCATTAAAGACCCCCATAAGTTTATTGTAGCGGCGAATATTGACGACAAAGATCTCTACCCCTATCAGTATTTGCTCGGAAAGAAAGATGCTCAAGCAGTGATGGTAAGCCATATCATTGCCTCGGGCGCAGTAGATTCAGACGGCGTACCGGCAGTGGTTTCGGAAAAAATCATTGGCGAACTCAAAAATAATTTTGAGGGGCTTATCATTTCCGATGAGATTAATATGCTGGGGCTTAAGGATTACTATCCCAACCTTGATGACATGTATGTTGCGGTATTCAAAGCCGGGAATGATATCATCTTAAATTTCAACAAGGATCCCAATGAGATTTACCGCATGATTCTGGTGATAAAGAAAGCAGTAGAAGACGAAGTTATTTCGGAAGAGCAGATTGATGCGTCCGTAACGAAGATACTGAAGGCGAAGGGGTTTATGGTGAGGTAAGACATTTTTAACCAAAAAATTTATATATCTACACATAATTTAACTGTTAAACCATAAATAGTGTGCTTCACCATGACAACCTTAACTTTATCCGTCCCCACGGAGCTTAAACAGAAGATGGACTCTTTTCCAGAAATGAACTGGTCGGAAGTGGCCCGGCAGGCATTCATTCAGAAGATAGAAGATATGGATTTTTTACGAACCTTTAAAGAAAAAAGCAAGCTTACCGAAGCTGATGCCTTGAGACTGGGGAAAGAAGTAAGCCGGGCAGTTAGTGGCAAGTTACGAAAGATGGCCAGATAAGAATGGATCTCGTTGTTGATGCAAATGTTATCTTTTCTGCCTTGATTAAAGACAGCTTCAGCTACTATCTTCTGTTTAGCGGTAAGTTTCATCTTTTCACACCAGAATATATTTTTACCGAGTTTGAAAAGCATAAAGATGAAATTCTAGGGAAGACAGAACGCACTACAGAGGAGTTTTACAAGCTTCTGGAAGTGTTGAAACGAAGAATAACCATCGTTCCTCTGGAAGAATTAACCGATTACATCGAAACTGCAGAGAAAATTTCTCCGGATCTAGGTGATATGGCCTATTTTGCACTGGCATTAAAATTGAATTGTTCTATCTGGAGTAATGATAAGAAATTAAAACAACAAGACATCATTAAAGTGTACCACACCCATGAATTGGTAAATTTATAGGGCGCTGTACAACCAAAAAACCCGGAGTGAACATTTCTTCTCTGAGCAGAAGGCCTACGGCGTGCATTCCGCCGGCACTTCCTTGCCCCACGAGGCAAAGTCGCGGCAGACCGTATCCAAAAGAACCTCCACCGGCGTCGAGCCTTGGAACACCTTGTTCTCCACCACGACGGAAGGAAACTGAGTGATATTATACGAGGTCAGCAGCGTCTTGATCAGCGGCTCTTTCTCAAAGGCAGAATTGAAAGAGAATACCAACACTTTCCCATCAAACACTTTCCGCACGTAATCCAGAACATCTCCCTGGGTGTCAAATCTGTTCTCATCATAGAAATAAAGTATCTTGAGGTTATCTTTAGTACATTTCTTATCAATCTCCTGGGACACCAGCAGGAACTGCACCTCCGTCAAGAAATAATCCCGCAGCTGCAGCTGGAATTTTTCTTCATTAAAAACTGCATTTTGCTCGTATTCGTTCACTATCTCCATCTTGCGGGTCAATTCATTGATGTTAGCTTCCAAAATCTGATTGAAGGCATTGCAATCGGCAATACCGGACTCAATGTAATTCTGCTGCAGCTGCAAACTGCGCAGATTGACTTTTTCTTCCAGGGTTATCTGCTCCGCATCTGCTAATCTGGCACTTTCCAGAATAATGCCAACAACGACACCTGCAGCAAACACGACAATAGTCAAGACAAATGCCACAAAATATTTTCCCGTGCTTACTTTCCGTTCGACGCTCATGACCAGGTGTTCCTCTTTTGAGCGATAGAAAGATAACCAATGTAAACCCACACCACGCTGATGAACAGGGCATAGACCGTGAGATAGCCCACTAATGTAACCCAGGTCCGGCCATAATGGCGGATGTTTTCCTGGACCAGCCGATAGGAATAAATCATGGCAAAAAAGCTTAATCCCATCAGCGTGAGGGCAATGAAATACTTGAAGAATGGCAGGCTCAGAAAGTTGAAATTAAAAGTGAAATGCCGCAGCAGCGTCAACAGGTCAAAGTTGATGGCCTGCCATGATTGAAAGGTCTGGAAAAATTTCTGGCCCAAATCCTGAAGTAGCGTACCACCAAGCACCAGGGCAATAATCCCCGACAAGAAGATGGTGGGCATGCGAATATAGCCAAAATCACCGTACTTGCGGTTGAACATCAGTTTTTTATAGGCGACGGCGCAATCAACGGAGCCTTTGTACCAGCGCACGCGCTGCCGGAACAGGTCTTTCCAGGTATTGGGAGCCACGGTTTCCACCACTGCATCAAAGGTCTGCACAATTTTATATTGATGCTGCTGCAGGCGGATAGCGATTTCCAAATCTTCGGTAATCGTTTTCTCATCATAGCCCCCGATGGCGCGTATTATGCTAGTGCGATACACGCTAAATGGTCCTGGCGTCACGTGCACGCAGTCCAGCCGGGCATTGAGGGACTTGTAAAGCATGTTAATGATATATTCCACCCACTGCATTTTCTGCAGCACCGATGACGGGGATTTAACTTTCAGCAGCGGACAGACTGCCGCCACATTTTCATCCTCAAAATACGGCAGCATTTCCTGCAGCGCATTAGGGGCAATAAAAGAATCCGCATCCAGGCAGGCATAGAATTCACCGCGGGCGTTCGCCAAACCAGTATTAAGGGCATTCCCTTTCCCCTTATTGGACTGGTTAATGAGCGTTATGGCAACCGTAGGATGTTCTTGGATGAATTTCTCCACTAATGCGGTGGTTTGATCGGTCGAGCCGTCATTGACTACGATGATTTCCTTCCGGTCGGAGGGATATTCCAAATCCACTAATGACTGCAAAGTTCCAGCGATACACTCTTCCTCATTATAGGCCGGAACGATGGCAGTAAAGAAAGGGAAATTCTTCAATGATTTTTTAGGTGACGTTTCCTTCCCGGTCAACAGCACCAGCAGCCAGAAGATAGCTAAGAACAGCAGCAGGAAATAGGTGCTGAACAAGACTGCATCGGTTAAGGTTACATCCATCAGTATCACTATCCTTTAGACAAATTCCCACAGCTCATATCCTTCGTGGGAATAGAGCAATTTAAACCTTTCGTTTTTCAGGAGGAACAATAATCCATAGTCACGGGGCAGATGCGCCCGCATGGTGGGATTAATATAAATGTAATGTATGGTATTCTTTTCCAGCAGCGGAAAGAGCTGGTCGATATAGATGGCATTAAAGATGGCATCCTGATCTTCCCGTGAGCCACCCTGCCCCGCAGCATACAACGGCTGCCGCTGGGCAAAATAGTGGATGAAATAACCATTATCTATATCCGAAAAAATGATTGAGCCTGTTGGGACATTGCCATTAATCCAGTGGAGGGCCTGTAAGTCCCCCATCGTGGGGCTGGTGAGAGGAATACGATTAAGATAACTTGCCGTGGAAAAAAAGAGGCCCAGCACCAGCAGCAGCAGCGTAAACCATTTAAGATTCTCCAAAGTCCAGGGGCGCTCCAGCAGGAAGACAAAGCCGGCCGCGGCAAAAAAAGTTATGGGGAGCGCTAAAAATCCAACCATCTGGGTATCGTAGATATATGCCGAAATCAGCACCAGCAGCAGCACGGACAGGGCAGAAAAATGGCGCCAGCGGCGGACCAGGCCGATAACTGCCATCAACAGCAGGAAAAAACTCACGCCGGCCATCCCGCCAAAATCGGCAATGAGGCTGGCCAAGGCTTCCGGGGCCTGAAATGGGCCCAGAACTAACGGTTGCCGAAGAATCAGGATATTTACCAGCAACGACACCGGCAGCAGGGCATATGGCAGCAAGGAATATCTTTTGTGGTGGTAAAGAACAAGGTAGCCAAACAGCACCAGCAGCACGACCGTGCTCAAGACGTCAAAGAATGTCGCCAGAAGAAATGGAACTAACGAAAGATAATGAAGCGCCTTCCGCTGTTCCATGAAAAGCGTAAATCCCAGCAACAGCAGGAACAGGAAATAGGAAAAGGCCGAGAACGTAGTATAAGCCCAAATAAACGTGGGAGATATGATAAAGAATACTCCAAAAAAGAAGACATGTTTTGGAGGAAAATTGAGTTGGCGCGCCAGCCGAAGAAAGAGAAACAGGGAAACCAAGGCCAAGAGCGGGGGGATGACTAAAAGTGCTGATCCGGGCAGACTATGCTGCAGCAGCCACAACGGGAAATAATAAAACGTGCTCCAACTTATAGTCTGTGCTTGGGAGAGATGGTAATAACTTTCTCCGCCCTTGCCCAACGGAACATGCTGGTAAAGAGCAGAGAGTATGGGCACTAATAGCATTACTATCAGGAGCAGTATCAAATACGCTCGCTGATGTTTCAGGGCATGAATAAAATAAGAATTCATTCTTTTATCTCCAGGGTGCATATCACTCTATAAATTCGGGTAGCTCCTCGATAAGCCCGGCGGAAACAGGAGGGGGTATAATATTTCGGAACGGTGATGGCATACTTCTCAGCAGTGTGGGGCGTAATAACTACATAATTGAGATTGTAATTATTAAAGATGCCGATGGCCTGCGTTTCAAAAGCGGTGCTGTAAAGAGCGTTAAGATCCGTAAAGCGTTGTTCAATGTTGGGGATAAGACTAAACTGCTCGTCCATGAGATTCTGACGCTGGCCGTAATAGGTAATTAATTGACCTTCTTCCAGCGAGGCAAGAACGCCGGCATTTCGGGGCGTATTCTCCCGCAGCCATTCAAAGGCAGCAATCGCTTCATCAGTGGGGGTGTCTTGCGCCGCTGCGGCCTGTATGACTGGTGGGATCATGGTGGCCAGCAGCAAAAGAATGATCACGATAACGATGGTTTGCCGATAACGAAAGAATTTGGTCTTTTGCACGTACAGCATCAAGTCATGGTAGAACAACCCAAACAAGATTGCTAAGATAATGCCAAAGAACGAAAGCGACAATTGGAATTCAATCAATTGAAACCATGCTAGCAACGTGGTGGAAAGGACTAAACTAATGAGCAGGAACGTTGCCTGATGATGCCGGCGGAAGAGAGAACGGTAAACCATAAAGACACCTGCTACAAAGGGTATTATGCTGACAAATACGATGGCTTGCAGAATGGAGATCTTGGGAAAATAGGACAACAGGATTTGCGAAGGCACATTCTGCCAGATGAAATCAACCCCTTCCACTACGAGCACCTGCTTGAAGAACAAGAACTGGCTCCACACGTAGAAAAATAATGAGAACAGGATGATTTCCACCTCGCTTTTGGGAACGTTCTTGCCTTCCAGGAACGACAGCAGCAGATAAAATCCAAAGCCCATAATCATAAGGAACGTTGCGGAACTGATAAACGAGAGGAGGATGAAAGCAACCAGATAGAGATAGAGGTATGACTTCTTGGTGCTGTGGAGAAAGGCATAGATCGCCAGAAAGACTAACGGCAGAAACAAGGACTGCACGGTAAATACATTGGTATTGAACAGGATCGGAAGAAATCCTGCGACCAAAGCAGCCAGGAGGGATGATTCTTCATCATTGGTCAGGGTTTTGCTGATGAGAAAAACGATGATGGTGAGTGAGGCTATCAATATGTTGGGAATGACGGTCGCGAGGAACGTCAAGGGCAGGAGCAGGCTGAAGAAGGCCATGATATAATGAAACAATGGCAGGAAGACCAGCTGTCGCCCCCCATAAGATAAAGGGTCGTTATACAATGGCAGCCCGGTATCTTTGATATGCTCCACCTGACGGAGATGGAAATACGAGTCGTAGGTAAAGTTAGGAATCGAGGCAGCGAAGAGCAGCCGGACCAGTACTACTGCCAGAAAGATAGTAAGTACTACACCCATAATTCCCTTTTTCATTACATAGAGTGAAAAAGCCCCCATTTATAAATATGTTTCTGGTAGGTGGTATTAAATTAAGTCTGCCATCAAGGCCACGAGGTGAACCGAGAACTACCATTCGTAAGACTGGTTGGTAGGTGCTCCACCGCAGATGTACATTCAATGGAGCACTTGGTTCACGGCCCGCGGGCAGACTTAATACCTACGCTGTTACGTTAGCCTAAGCAACCTTTTTAAACATCCTTTCATTCGTCCGGAGAGGTGCATAGATGGAGCAGGACGAATACCAGAAACTACTCGAAAAATACAAAGATAAAGTGAAAGCTGAGTTTGGCGAGAAAGCTGCCACGGCACCCCAGGTAACGTCTAAAGAATATGCTGAATTCAAGCAAGAGCTATATCCGACGCGCTATTCCCTGTATGAAAAGGCCTGCAATCTTTCCGAGTCCATCCTGAAACTAAAGCCGGACCCAGCGAAAGCGGTGGCGCAGCAGAAAAACATTGACACCTGCCACCTGAACATCACGCCCGGAGGAGTAACTTCGTTTGCCATCCTGGCTGCTCTGTTCACCATCGTCGTTGGTTCGCTGGTTAGTTTTGCTATTCCGGTCCTCTTTGGCGCCGAGCCAATGTTTTTCTTTGTCATCTTCTTTTTGGTTGTCGGTATCTGCTTGCTCTTCGCCTTACAGAACTTACCATCGTTCATAGCTACTTCTTGGCGGATGAAAGCCAGCAACCAGATGGTGCAGAGCATTTTCTACATGGTCACGTATATGCGGCATACCTCTAATTTAGAGCGGGCTATTGAATTTGCCTCGGATCACCTGGAACCGCCGCTGTCATTAGATTTTCGCAAGATTCTGTGGGACGTTGAGACGCAAAAGTTCAGCACTGTCAAAGACTCCGCGGAAGCATACTTGATGACCTGGAAGGAGTGGGACAAGGAGTTCGTGGAAGCGTTCCACCTGGTGGAATCATCGCTCTATGAATCTGTGGAAGAGCGCCGGATTGCGTTGCTAGATAAAGGATTAGATGTCATTCTCACCGGAACCTACGAAAACATGTTGCATTATGCCCACAACTTAAAATCACCCATGACTATGCTGCACATGTTAGGAGTCATTCTCCCCATTTTGGGTTTAGTGGTTCTGCCGCTCGTCGTAAGTTTCATGGGCAGTGGGCAGACGCCGTTGATTACTGCCATTTACATTTCCGTGTTATATAACATTTCGTTGCCCATAGGAGTGTATTACTTAGGGCGGATGATTCTGTCCAAGCGTCCGGCAGGATACGGTGCCGTCGATATCGGCGAAAAGCCCGGCATCAAGAAGTTCCGCAATGTCAATATTCCGTTTGGCAAGAGCTTTACGCTGAGCATCAATCCCCTCATTTTCACCATCACGCTTATGGTCGTTGCTCTCCTGATTGGCTTCAGCCCGCTGATTCTTCACACGCTGAACGTGCCGGACTTCCGCTTCAATGAGGCCGGAACACTCAAGATGCTGGATTACGTCTGTGCGCCTTGTATAGAAACGAGCGCCGCTGAAACCTGTGGCCCCGGCTGCACGGAAGAGAACAAAGTGGGCCCCTATGGGTTAGGCGCAGCCTTGCTGTCGGTGGTCTTCATTTTTGGTGTAGGGGGAGCATTGGGGTTATACTATTCGCTGCGCTCCAAGAATGTAATTAAGATTCGGCAGCGCACCAAAGAATTAGAAGATGAATTTTCCTCGGCATTGTTTCAGCTCGGCAATCGTCTCGGTGATGGCCTGCCGGCAGAGATCGCCTTTGCAAAAGTTGCGGAGACGATGCGCGGCACCACTTCTGGTGATTTTTTCAATATTACTGAGAAGAACATTACCAAATTAGGAATGGGATTGGAGCAAGCCATCTTTGATCCTCACGTCGGGTCGCTGGTGAGTTTTCCCTCCAATGTGATTCAATCGTCCATGAAAGTCCTGGTGGAAAGCATCAAGAAAGGGCCACGGATAGCCGCGCAAGCATTATTGTCCATGTCGCGGTACATCAAGGAAATCCACCGGGTGGAAGAAAGATTGCAGGATTTGATGGCAGACATCATCTCCTCCATGAAGGCGCAGATTAAATTCTTAACCCCGGCCATTGCCGGCATTGTCATCGGCATTACCTCCATGATATCAACTATATTGACGAAACTGAGCGCGCAGCTGACGCAATTTGCCGGAGGGACCGAAGTGGGGGGCACGGGTGATTTATTGTCGATTTTTGGGATAGGGATACCCACCTTCCATTTCCAGATTGTGGTGGGAGTTTACATCATTGAGATTGTCTACATTCTTACTATCCTCAGCAATGGTATTGAGAACGGCGCGGATAAGTTAGGGGAACGGTATGCCTTGGGGAAGAACTTAATTTCCAGCACGGCCTTGTATTGTTTCATTGCGGCGGCGGTGATTCTGCTGTTCAACCTGTTTGCCACGGCGATTCTGCAGAATACGATACGGTAGCGTTGCAATTATCTCTCCTATCAAGCAATCTAGCTAAGCTATTAATGTATTCTATCTGTTCTTCTGTTGCTTCAGTAGGCTTGTATCCAAATTTTTCAAACTTTTTAGCAAGAAGTTCCCAGGTCTTAATCAACTTTTCTTTTTCTTCTTTTTTCAAATTCAAATAAAAAGCCATAGGATGTAGTTAACTTAACTTGTTTTTATAGTTTTGCCTTTACACATATCCCCTCCTCACTTTACTCAAAATCAGCCGAAGGATTTTTATAGTGGTTCTTACATTTCTTACAAATAAGAACAATTAAGGTGATCAAAATGCCACTGGTTGAAATGAAAACTGTAAAAATCACCGAAAAGGGCCAAATTGCTATCCCTAAAGACATCCGTGAGTTAGAGGGATTTGAAGAAGGTGATAAAGTGGCTATTTTAGCCTTTGAAGACCGGGTAGAATTACGGCCACTTAAACAATTCAATGAAAGAATGTTTACAGCTCTTGCGAGTCAGAAAGCCTTGTCAAAAGATTGGCTCAGCAAAGAGGATGAAGCAGCATGGAAACACTTGTAAAGGGAGATGTTGTAGTTTTACCATTTCCTTTTTCTGATTTAAGCGCCTCGAAAAAGAGGCCGGCGGTGGTCGTGGCTACTCTGCAAGGCGATGATGTTATTTGTTGCCAGATTACCAGTGAAGCGCGGTTTGATGATTATTCGGTTACTTTAAACAATAATGACTTTAAAGAAGGGAATCTACACGTTGCGAGTATGGTTCGGCCGAATAGGATTTTTACGGCGGACAAGGCAATTATTTCTTACAGCGCAGGAAAACTTAAAGAAAAGAAAATTAAGGAAATAGAAAATATATTGGTTAGGATTTTTAGCTCTTAACTAAGCGGAGCATTAACCAAAAATATTATAAAGCCCTTGCCTATTGACGCACCGTGGGAGTGTAGCTCAATCTGGGAGAGCACCAGACTGAAGCTCTGGTTGTTCAGGGTCGTTTGCATCACAAACGCTGAAATTCAAATCCCTGCACTCCCATATTTTTCCAAAAGTTAAATTTATATACTTTTATCATTTACAGAGCGTTATGAGTAAAAAGAGACCAGCACATCGAACGAAGGCAAGAATCCATAAGAGAATCCAATGGCAGGACTTACCTAACCGCCGCTTCTGGGCCTTATTTGGGGTCCTGTTACTGCTTTCAGCAGTTGCCATCATTACCTCCATTGACGATCCTTTCTTAACTGGGCATGCAGTAGCCCAAAGCATTTCTTTTATGAAAAGCGGCAGCGAACTGATGTTTGAAGTCAAGAATTTTGGCGTCAAAAACATTACCGTGCAGCTGCTGCAGGAAGTAAAGAATGGAGAGATTGTTCTGGAAGAAAAAGACACCATCCCTTTTGATGGCGTGGCATATTCCAAGTTCACCGTCACCAGCACGGAGGCGGAGAAGTTTGGGGATATGGAACTGGAATTTAAAGTTAACAAAGAATTACTGCATCAAAAAGCGATCTTCCCCCAGGAAGTGATGTTATATGTGAACGGGCGAGCGATTCCCACGGCCAAGATGCAGAAAGAAGAAACCACATATCTTTACTATGCGGCCCGGCTGAACCGGTTTGAGACCGGTAACTATGTATTGGGCCGGGCAAACTTGCGGGTAGCATCCGCAACGCCCACTATGGTGATTAGCGAACCGGCAGCACCAGAGATGGAGAAAGTGGAAGAAAAACCCACCGAGTCGGAAACGCAAGAACCAGGCCCTTTGCCACGGACGGGCTGGGCGGCCTTCTTTGAGTTCTGGAAGAAGTTGTTTAACTAGGGGAGAATTATGAGAAGTGGGACTGCACTAAAGATAAGAAATTAAAAAAAAAGTAAAAAGAATCTTAGTATCCCCGGCACCGCGTGCAATAGTACCGGTTGGCGTTGTCCACAATGATGCGCTGCCCGCATCCCTTGCAACACCGCTGGATTTTATATTTTTTAACTTCCTGGAAGACGTGCTGCTTCAGAGTCCATCACCTTCTTTTTTGTAGAAACACCTCTAATAGGTCTATAAAGAACGCAGATATATAAAGGTTTGCCCGTTTTGACGAGGAAAAGAGGCATTTTTGTGCTCGGAAAATGCTCCCCTAGAGTAGGAAAAATAGTCAAAATGCCAACAATAGTTAACTTTAAATAAACTGAAAACCATCAAAACAATATGACTAATGGGATCACCTTGCCGACTGCAATCTTAATGGCCATAATCATAAGCGTTCTGCTCTTCATCGCTGGAATCTCTTTTTTATATACAACTACCAGATCAATACAGGAAAAAACTATACTACCAATGGAAGAACCGGAAAAAAGTACAGTGCAGCAAACGATGAGTCCAGATGAACCTGCGTTAGAGAACATAACCACTGCTGATATTCCAGAAATCCAAAGACCACCAGACTGCCGGGATAATTATTCCTGTGATTTTTATTTTATTTTTGTTCCGGTAGGCAACTGGACTGATCAAAAAATATTTGAATCCGTCTCCAAAGAAAGGTCAAATTTCTTTATAGATATATCACTGTTTAAGTTTAAAAAAGTGGGGGTTATTTTTATACCAGTGGATTTCGCCCAAAAATGCAATGTAAACAAAATACACCCCGCGATAGCCCGGGATCATCTCACCATAAAAAGGTGCGCTGACAAATATGTGGACATGCTGGGAATAGATTATGAAAGAACAATTGGAATCGCCAATGAATATGTGGGGGGTAGGGCTTTTTTCAACTCCAAATCAGCGTATGTAACTTTAGGGTTCAAGACCGCTTTTGGCCAGCAGGAAACTCCCAGCTTAGCCGCACATGAATTAGGGCATACCTACAACCTGTGCGATGAATATTCACAAAAGGAATATAATCTCCAGAATCATTACTTGCAATATCAAACGTGCAGAAACCAGTTTCCCGCGGAGTGCAAAAGTACGGAAAACTGCCTGGGCAATACTCCTACCTACCGGGATTACAGCCAAGAAGATGTGTTCAATGTTTGTCAAGGCCAGGTGCATTACAGCGTTATGGGCCCCAGCACCAGCGCAGAATGCGGGTATGATACGACTGGCGGCTATGAAGCAATAGGTGAGGTCACATGAAAATAACTCTAGTGGTGATGGTACTATTGCTTTTGCCCATAGCATCATTCATGGCACCGGCAGCCTACGCTGAAGAAATCATTGAATTCGATTTTCTGATCACTAAAAATGATACTGTTTCTCTTTATAACACCCGAGTTTTTGAAGGAAAAAGAGATACCATTCCTGATATTTCGGATTATGAACTCACTATTTATGATACCCGGGGATATGCTGTAGTCGAAACCGCCATGCCCGTATATTTTGTCATTCTTGATCCGCTGGAAGAGATACCAGAAACCCTTACCACCCTCCGTGTCCCTTATCAGGAGGGCTACCATCAACTAGGCGTATACCATCAAGGAAAAAGAATCTATGAAGAAAATATTAGTTTTCTTTGTCAAGCGGATGGAGTTTGTACTTCTCCAGAGAATGTTATAAGCTGCCCCGCGGATTGTTTTTCCGGAGCAAAGGATGGGCTATGCGATCGGTTGAAAGATTCCATCTGCGATCCTGATTGTTTGGCTGGTAAAGCAAGCGATAGTGATTGTAATGGTAATCCCAACAGGTTAATGGATCAAACTTTAGTATTGGGAGGAATTATTTTCTTTGTGATTCTAATAGTTACTATAGGAATAATGCTCTACGTCAAAAAAATATTACAGCACAAACACAAATAATATCCCGATAACTGCCATTGCGGTCCATACTATCTTATTCCAGTGGAATATCTTGAGACCATCCAATGGACCAAAGGGGATTAAGTTAAACAAACCCAGCCACATGTTGATGCTGAAGCCAATGGAGAACGGAAGGTTCCACGCCGGAAATAAATAGAGCAACCCCAGAAAGATAAATGCCAAAATATAATTGGTCAATGGTCCGGCAACACTGATGTGCCCGTTTTCTTTTCTGGTCACCATGCCCGAGATCATGACCGCGCCGGGAGCAGCAAAAATAAATCCCACCAATACGGCTAAGCCCACCGCCAAGTACAAGAACTGATCCCAAGCCCTAAACTCAGCAGCACAGCCATAGCGCTGGGCCACAAACTTATGTGCCAACTCATGCAGCAAAAATCCTAAGCCGGCTGTAAACAGGGCAATGACAAAAAACAACAGGAAGCGGGTGGTAATAATATTTTGGATGGAGCCATTGAGCAAGCTGGCGCCAGTATAAATTACCGCAAACGCAAACGAGATGGCTATCCACGCCTTGCTGATGTCAATCAATTCCGTACGGGACGTTCTAATCTTGCTGATCTTTATCGGGTGCATGGTCCTCTCCTATTTTATCAGCGACAAATTTCTTGAGCTTCTGCGCTTCCTCTTCTACATTTACGAGCATGCTGATATCGGAAAAGTTTTCTTCGGCACAGCCCAGGCAGTAGTAATCGGGGCTGTCTTTAATCTTGTAAACAGCTTCAGCGCCGCAGACAATGCATTTCTTAGTCATTCTTGAGTATAAAGTGCGGTTCTTTTAAAAAGATAGCGAAAAAATGGCGAGTAATGGGGGCTTTTCCCATTTACTATTTCAACAGAAACTGCTTGATCTCTTCAATCTCGTGTTCAGTAACGGCACAGCCATTATACTTAGTAGCCCATAACACCGAATCCAGCAGCAGGCCTTTTCCGTCCTTTTGCGGGGGAACATACGAATTTAATAATCCCATCGTGTACGCAACGGCAACCAGTTCAATGGAACGAATGATGGGAACGCCTTTCAGCTGGCTGCTGAACTCTTTAATCTTTTGCGGATTAACGGTAACGTTCTTCTGAAAGCGCATCTCCAGCAGCTTTTTCATCTCACTGCTGTTTTCAATGAACAGCCGTAAGGTGCGCTCGTCCATGACCACGGCAGCAGATATTTCCAAGGCGGAAGCGACGGACTCCATCTCTCCGGATTGCAGTATCTCCATGGGCTTCTTATCAACCATAAAAGAAGTATTGGCTAAGGAACGAAGTGAATCAACCCGCCGCTTTGGCACGGCACTATAGACTTCAAACACGCCGTCGCGGATGAACTTCATCACCTGCAGCGCTTCAAATTCATACCGGCGCACAGTCAACGGACGATCCACCAATTCATTCTTGACTGCCGGGGTGATGTAAAATTTCCCGCCAAACTGCTTTTTCAAATCTGGCAGCAACCAGGCTAAGCGCGACATAACTAAGGAAATGACCGGTCCGGCATCAAAAAATAAAATGGCAGTCATGAACGCACCCCAAATATCTTCAGCGCACTGAGTACCCGCTTTTCTGCCGGCATGCGCTCATCGTGCTCGCCCAAGGCAGTGGTTTTCCCGGCATAGGGCTGCAAATCCCAGTTGGATAAGCCCATCAGCCCGGCGGCCTGTCCTATGGATAACCCTCGCTGCAATAACGACGTGCCTTTCTTGATTCTGGCAGCCTGCATCACATCCTGCAGATGCTCCTGCACCTTGGCATTGCACTGGCGCACTAAGGTGTAGAGGCTTTTGATGGTGCGGTTATACCCGCCCAAGTCGCCACGGCTTAAGGCATTTTTTAACATGGTAAGCCCCGCCACTAAATGTTGATAGTTATCTTTCTGCATGCAGGGAACCACCTTATAGATAGAATACAGCAAGACCGTAACCGTGACTAATTCCAAATCTTTCTGCACGGCAATATCCTCAATGGCGTGGTCGCTTAAGGTCTTAAGCTCTTCCACATCCTTGGTTTCCCGCTCCTGCAGTATTTGAATGGCTTGCGAAATATCAAAGAGAATCTCTTTTTTGACGGCTTCATCCATGAAATGAGGGATATTTTAAAGTTTTATTAAGGTTTGCATTAGATTTGGCTTAATTCAGAGAAGGGGCAGCACCAATTCACGAGCAGTAGAATCGAAGTTCACTAAGGCTTGCGGAGGGGGTCGTCCCCATCAAAACGACAACGATCGTTTTGGGGTGCCAATAAAGTCGTTGCTTTATTGAGCACTTACGGGGAGGCGCCGCACTCCAGAACAACAGCAAAAGAGCGAGTCGGTGCTGCCCTGAACTGAAAGTCAGAGGAAGCACATTAGATTTTTAAAGCACAGGCTTTTTTAGCAGTATATGGGCCGGTGGTCTAACGGCATGACACGTCCTTGGCATGGACGAGACTCCGGGTTCAATGGTATGTTATATCACATTCAGCAGATGTAACGTACAGGAAAATCCCGGCCGGTCCATTTCATTTATTTTGTTTACTTAATTATTGTCCGGCACGAATCAAACTATTCCGGTTCGAGGAAACCAGCAGAATAAAAAAGTGGGGCCGCCGTGACTTTCGTTTTCCCTTCCTGCACGGTGCGGGATTGATAAAGGATGCTCTTTAATCCCTTTATCTTTTTATTCCCCCCGCAGGGTCTGGGGTTGATAAGGGGAAAGCCCCCTTATATTCGAACACGGGTTGCTAGCTGACCGTCTCACGGACAGGGAATACGTTCCCTTCCTCAACGACCCCGAGCT
>JACPCD010000012.1 GCA_016179955.1 Candidatus Woesearchaeota archaeon
GGGTTGATAAGGGGAAAGCCCCCTTATATTCGAACACGGGTTGCTAGCTGACCGTCTCACGGACAGGGAATACGTTCCCTTCCTCAACGACCCCGAGCTAGAGTGATAGTGCCCCATGGCAATTCCGGAAACCCAGAATTTTCCCCTGGCCAGGCTACACTACGGCCCCTCTATGAAACACTGAAAAAAGCCCTTTTTATAAATACTTATTGGTGAAAGAGCAAAATTACCCGCAGAAAGGTCAATTTCTCACTAGAAAAATTAACTATTGGTAACTAATCCGTATTTTTTCAGTAAATGTTCACCAAATTGCCTGTAAAATGTATCTTGTCCAGACGCAGGAGCAGCAGGAACGTCGGAGAAAACTCTTGCCCTGCGTAAAGCATCATGACCATAACGACCAACCCACTGGGTAAGTTCATCTCGTACATCGTCGGATAAAGAATTAAATAATGCTCGTGCACGTGATTCCATCTCCCGTACTTCAGAAGCATCAAGAGCATACCATCTTAAGATAGCTGTTGGACTTGTCGTTCTTGAATTATGCTCATAGAAGAAACCAAAACCTGAAAAGATGCTTCTTGTTTTTAATGAGACTCGATCTAAATAACCAATGACTTGGGCTGCCTGGTCTAAATGCCCTTCTTTATCTGCTTTCTCCATAATATCATATAATTTCTCAGCGGCAGCAGCACATTGTCTTAAAGTATAATCATCATTAGGTTTAATTTCCCGGGCACGAGTTCTTAATCTTTCAACCTCCCACGGCTCTACGGACTCTTGGTGCTCAAAATGGTAACCCCACCAGTCAATACTATGAAAAGTAGAATTTTCAACAAATGATAAAAGTGAACCATGAACTCTTTTCCCATAGTCCGCTTGTCGTAACAACTCTTCTGAGCTTCCTGTTTCTGGAGAAAAACTAGAAACTTTTTGTTCAAGCTCAGATACTTGAGGAACATCGAAATGGAAATCTAGCTGGCGGACCCCATTACTACAACCCGCTACCCCCAAAAACACGCCGACTTTCAACCAGTCTGAAAATCCCATCTTAAATTATAAAGAATAGTTGGGATTTATATTAATTATGGTGATTTAGGCACTAGAAGAATTCTCCGGCAAATCCTTCCAGGACTTGTAAAAGAAAAATCCCAACACCGCAAAGGTAATCACCGGCATCAGATAATTAGGCACGTGCACCCCAAACGCATCTACCACCATAACCGTTCCCATTGCCAACACCGAATACATAGCCCCATTCTTTAGATATTTGTATTTCTTCACCCGCTCAATGTTACCCACCGTAATTTGTCGTACCATGATCGCGCCTAACCCATTTCCCAACAGAATCAGGGGAATGGACAAGGTAAAGGCAAAGGCCCCCAGCACACCGTCAATGGAGAAGGTGGTATCAATGACTTCCAAATAGAGAATCTTGCTCACGTCGGACAAGGAACCTTTCCCATGCAGCATCTCGTGCTCGGCTTTCTCGGCATTCTGCTTGAAGCCGTGAGTGATAAAAAAGGCAGTAGAGCCAATGACCGCGCCAAAGGCGATGAACTGGTCACGCTTCAGGGCATACCACACCAAGACCGCTAAAATGACCGACACCACCGCATAGAACCAAACGCCTTGGCGGTGAAAAAATTTCTCAGCGTGCAGCCCATATATTTTTGGTTCCATGAACAGCCAATGGAAAAAGAGGAACAGTAAAAAGACTCCGCCGCCCATCAGCAGGATGGGGGCAGATTGTTCGATGGCCTGAGCCACCATCGGATCAGCGCTGAACGTCGCAGTGAGAGAACCCCAGAAGCCCAGAGACGGCGTGGTGCCCCAGATAATCATCCAGGGAAGTAATCCCCTGACGATGAAAACGGCAAACAAAATTCCCCACCACAAGAACCATTTCCGAGCCTTAGCCGACATGGTGCGCAGCACTTCGGCATTGATGACTGCATTGTCGATGCTGCTGATGGTTTCAAAGAGGGTAAGGCCCAGAACAATGAGGATTAAGGAAAAGATCTCAGGCATAGTTTGGTGGGAAAAGAAGATTTATTTTTAAAGATGACGCTGAAAGTTAATATCTATCGGTTTTATCCCTTAAATCTTTTAACACCCACGCTCTTGTTCTTTTTCCTAAAAATCCCCTAAACCGTTTGGCGTACTCTCCCCTGCTCATAAAGCTAATAATTACCTCATCATAGCTTTTGGCTTTCATCTGCTCTTTATAGTGCTTCAACAGTTTCAAGGTTCCTTCCCGGACCTGGATGGTAGTAGTCATTTCTATATGACTATGGTGCTGTCATCTATAAAGCTTACGATGCTACCTATTTCATTCCACCGCTTCCCCCACCACACTCCTCAACATATAATCCTTGACGCATACGGAAATTTTCTTTTGTAATGGCAGCCTTCCTTTCACTCCAATCACCAAGGGATAAGTCCCCATCTGCCGGCAGAAAGTTGTTTTCCCGTCATACATCTCCGTCCAAACATCATTCATAATAGTTCCTTTCGGCAAGATCCGTTCCAGCATCGGAGAATCAATCGTCTGCCGGATCTCATTCCGCCACTTCCAGTACAGGTGCTTGTTCTTCCGGAGATATTTATTGCCCCCATGCTGTTCCAGGAAAGTATCGGGCAACACCGCTACTTGCCGAATGTTGATGCGGCGCAAAAGCAAATATTCATCCATAATCTGCTGCAGTGCGGCCATATTTTTACGCTGAGTCTCTTTTGTTTCATTCAGCAATCCAAAAATAATATTTATACCCGGCAGGAATTTGGGTAGGCCGTTTGCTCCCCGTTCAGCACCATATTTATTGACGATTCTTATGGCTTTCATCGCCACGGCCGGAGAAGTATTCAGCAAATTAGCCTTCACCACGTCGGGATCAAAGCTTTCGATGCCAAAGGCAGCAATGTTACCGGGAGTGCAGTGTTCAACAATCGCTTTCGTAATGTCTTCTCCTCCCGGCGCAATCACTGAATTAGGATTCACGTTATCAATATGCAATACGTCGATGGCCGGACAATGACGGCGGATTTCTGTTAACATTTCAATGGGATGGTCCGAGGCATAGAAATCTGCCTGCTTCCCCAGGCGGAAATAACGTGCACCGTGGGCATAATATGCTTTTACTTCTTTGACAACGTCTTCCATTTTCCGGTTGATAAATCTGCTTTTGATTGGTTCAGTACAGAAACTGCACTTGCCTACTTTACATCCCCGGCTGGTTTCAATTTCTATCATGCGCCTATCCGGGATTTGTGTCAGGATTTCTGCGCCGGCAGCCGCATAACGGTCAAGCTCTTCAAACGAGGCAGTATAATCTTTCACTTCCTCAAACATATCCAAATTCTGCTGCTCGGCAAACTTGCCCCCTTCCAGCTGGGTGCCAAAAAGAACTGGTCCCGTGAGAATCTTTTTCACAGGAATATCCCGAAGTAAAGGAAGGATTTCCCGCAAGGTGCCCGGCAGGGCCGTTAAATATTTTCCTGGCACATGCACGCCGATGATAACTATAAGAACGTCAGTGTGGGCCAGAACGTCGGGAACATTATTAACAGTAGTATTATATACTAAAATGTTGGTCTTCTCCTTGACAGAAGGTTCTTTTTTCACTCCCCCATACTTTTTCCACAGGCGCAGGTCATCAATGGTTATGTAGGTAACTTTATGCCCTTCCAGGGTTAATTTCCCGTACAGGTAGCGGGGATACGTACCCAGATATGGCGGAACACCTAAGCCGGAGGCTTCATCAGTGTAGCAGTCTAAAATGGTGTAGTGCATTGTATACTGGAGGATATAGGTTATTTATAATGGTTTTGGAATTAAGAAAGCCTACACCATAAAAAACAAAACTGGAGGATATAGGTTATTTATAATGGTTTTGGAATTAAGAAAGCCTACACCATAAAAAACAAAATGATGGTCATTATCGTAACTAATCCTAATAAAAAAGAAGTTTTTCTGTCGGCCAGCAGAATACCTATGCACTCCATCAATACTGCTGATAAAGATATTAATTGGTTGTCAATCATTTTTGGATTAATCTGGTTATACTAAGGACTGCAACGCCCCCGGCCATTACAAAGCCGCCTAAAATGGAAAAGATTTCATCCCGGGCAAAGCGGATTAATGCGGCTCCAAGGAAAACCAGTGCAAATCCGATAATATCCAAACTTAAAGCCAACGGTGGAATCTTTCCGGTTTTGGTAGTGATAACCATGAAAGAAGAATAATCTAAAACTTTATAAAATTTTCGTATCAGAATCTTGACATTTCTATAATGGAATACCCCTATAACGAGGAAGCATACATCAATAAACTCTTCGGAAATTGTGAATGGAGCCGCTGTAATGTTTCCGCAGGCCGCTGGAGTTTCTCGGTAATATTAGCTTGAACATCGCCCTCTTCAAAATGCTGAAATAAGGGCATGCCCTGACATTTTGAAGACAGTAACTCCAGTTCTCTGCGTGCCTCGCCTATTTCCCGAAATGATGATTCTAAAAGTGGCCGGTATTCCGAGAAAAAAGACTTGATCTCTTCGACCAGTTTGAGGCTGTTTTTCATGATACGAACAGTAGGATTGTTAATTCGGAGGCTAACATCCACGGAACCAGCGGTGCAGTGAAAAGGATTTCGGGAATGGAACGAATCATAAATCTGCAGTTCTTTGCCATATAATAATGTTACAAGAGCTGAGCCAATATCGTCAGCATAAAATTTAAGATAATGATCCGCTGCAAATGCGTCAGTGGGCAATGCGATATACCCCGCTAAAGTGCCTTGGCTCGTGGCCTGAACGCTGCCCCCGGTATATTGCCCTTTCACGCATTCGCTCTGTTGAACGGTGGAAGCAGTAAATTCCAGAATGGCTTCCCGCCACGATTTATTAGGTCCTGTACCATTAATTTTATCATCAGAATCTTTATGAAAGAAAGATATCTGCAATGAATGTTTATCCAGATACAACCGCCGATCCAGCGATGAGTAGGAAGAAACATAAAATTCTTGCTCCACATAGTCTAGTAATTGCCGTTGCAGAAGATTATAAAGAATATTTCCCCAGCGATCCATATCTGAAACTTCATGGTAACTGCTATCAGGCAATGTCAAAGGCTGGCAGAAGGATAGTTCCAAGCCGGTAGAGGTACCTTTTGGTATGGCGTGAATATCTAATCCATAAGAATCTTCCCGCAGAGGTTGAAAAGATGGCATCGTAAACGTTTGGGGTTGAAGATGTACTTAAAGCTTATGAAAGAAAATATATCTCTTCCAACCTATACCTGCCACCATCACAATCTTTTTAAGAGAAAGTCCTTTCATTCAAATATCAAAAAGGGTGGTGCACTAGGTGGTATACAAAATTGGCTTAATTTCTACGCACGGCACAGGTAAGACCGCCTTAGCCGGATTGGTGGAAGGGGAATTAAAACGCCGAGGCATTGAAGCCCTAGCTATCCGCGAAATGTCCACCAGAGCCCGGGAGCAAGGCTTGCCCATCAATGAAGAAACGACCCTCCCAGCCCAGTTGTGGATTCTGCACCGCCAGTTTGCCGAAGAATTATTGTATTCTCAGGAGCGGAAGACCGGCCATACACATGAGGTCATCATCTGCGATCGGGGGCCAGACAACTATTGTTATTTGCAGCACCGCTGCGGCGATGATGAATATGCCTTGAAGCTTACGTTAGGGCACTTACAGAAATTCCCTTACGCAAAATTATACCTGCTGCCAATTACAGAAGAAACCATCCTGCCGGGCGGCGGCACCCGGTCTGTTAATGCCGAATTCCAGAAAGTAATGGACATCAAGATCCGGCAATTCTTACAGGCATATAACCTTGCATTCATGGAACTCCCTAAACCCCATGCGCACGATAATTTTAGGGATGAATGGGTAAAAATCATTGTGAACCAGACGCTGAAAGATTTAGGAGCGCCACCTGAGAGGCATATGTGAACTATGGCAGATGACGTCATTTTAATTGCCGGGAACATCGGCAGCGGGAAATCAACCTTGCTCAGTTATATAAGAGAGCAGGCAGGAGTGATTGCCGATGCCATCCAGCAGCCAGTGAAAGCATATCATGAGTTTACTGATCCCGTGTTGCGGAAGAATTTTTATGCCAACCGGCGGAAGCACACCGCAGCCTTTGAATGGCAATGCCTTCTCGGGCGCATCGGCCGGTATGAAGAGGCAAAAGAAACACCAGGTACGATCATCTTCGACCGGGGGATGATTGAAGGAGCAGAAATCTTCTGCCGGAATTCCTACCGCGACGGGCATCTCTCCCGACGGGAATACCAGTCGTACCTTGATCACCTATACGATGGGTTAGATCAACTCGACCGGACGAAACCTGAGCGCTGGCTGGAAAAGCTAATCGTCTTCCTAGAAGTCAAGGACGAAGTCATACTACATGAGCGCAGCCGGCGGCGAGCTGCCGAGAGAAAAGCCAGGGGCAAGGAAGTTGAAGTAGTTTCCCTCGAATACCTAACTGCCATTAACCAGCGCTACCATGAATTTATTGGAGACCTTAACCAAATCTACAATGAAAAATATGCTCTCCCGTGCCCGGAAGTGCTTACTATCAACGCCTCCATCGATTTCCATAGTCATCCAGATTATCTTTCAGAAACTTTCCAGCGCATCAATAAGAAAATAAAAGAGATGAAAAATGCTCCTTGAAGACAAGATCACCATTGCCTTGGCCGGACCAATCAAGTCCGGAAAAGATATTCTTGCCGCCCAGGCGCAGGAATTCCGAGAAACTTTGTTCGGCTGCCTGCAGGGTAATTACTGGGTTCCGCAACAATTGAAGGTGCTGAAAGAAGAGCAGGATAAAACCCTATTTGAGCAATATTCTGCTGATCCCAAACAGTATGCTTTTGAATTCCAGATGCGCTGCCTGGCCAGCCGGCTGGAGCAGCAGGATAAAGTTGATGATGCTTCCGGCTTGGTGCTGCTGGGGCAGCCGCTGGAAATCGACCGCCACATTTATGCGGAAGCGAACAGAGAAAAAATAGGAAGTTCTTTTGTGACATATGAAAATTTGCATCGGGAAGTGGCCAAGCGGGTAAAGACTCCCGATCTATGGATTTACCTGAGAGTGGAAGAAAGGAATCTGGATATCTTATTAGAAAGAATACGTGAAAATGGCCGCCCCGGAGAAAAGAAATTCTTAGACGACCCGACGTATCTGGTGCAGAACATCCGCCTCAATGAAGAATTTTTTAAACATGTCCGTCAGCCGGTGATAGAAATTGATGCCACTCACCCGGTGTTTAGTGGTAAAGAGGATGGTACATACGTTTGGAAACTGTTCGAGCATCTTACCCAGGAAATACGCCGATATAAACAGCCACCCCGCCTAACTCTTGATGAATGGGAAGCGGTTGATTACAACCAGGCGCAGGAAGGGATGTGGAAAGCACAGACCCAGCTCCGGCAGTATCTCCGGGAACACCAAAAAATTATTGCCATGGCCGGACCGGTAGGATTAGGCAAAACGGGATTTGCGCAGTTGCTCGGCCAGCGGCTGGAGATTGGAGTGCTTCGAGAGTTGGATGGAAGCAATGATGAAATCAAGGATCTGCTGCTCGATAGATTCTTACGGGATAAACCGCGATATTGCTATGACTTGCAGAGCCATCTCATTCCCAAACGAACCACTGCCCGCAAAGAATTGCATGCAAAAGGAAAGAGTTTCGTGGAAGACCGTTCCCCCGTCGAAGATCAATCCATCTTCTGGCGACGGTTTCATGAGCAGGGATATCTTAGCGATGAACAGCTTTCCGAATTGAAGGCACGGGCCCGACACGCCTATGCCGATGCACCAACATCAGACTTGATCATCAAGCTTTACCGCACACCACAGGAATGCCGAAAGATGATTTTGAAGCGAGGACGGCCGCAGGAGGTCGCAGCGTGGCCACTATCTGAATTACGAGCGATGGAACCATTGTATGCTGATTTCTTTGAGGACATGGAGCAGTATGGCTCTCATGCCGGACCAAAGATAGAATTTAATCTTCAGGAGCTGGATCCTAAGAACGATATCCATAAAGGATATATCTTTCAGGAAATTCATCACGCGCTGTTGAACTGGACGGAGAAATAGTTTTTAATCCCGTACTGGGTTAAATAATTCTACCGTACGACTATCTCTCATTCAAAAAAAATTGTTATAAACTAAACTAACTCCTCCTTGAAGAATGGGAAAGTGAATCACTGAGTAATGTCTTGTTCTGCCCCGCACTGCTCTGCGTGGCGCAGGCCGTAATTAAGGCAACGTTTAAAAAGTGGTTCTAATTTTGGGTGAATATTGGCCCCGTGGCTTAGCCTGGTACTTGTCAAGACTCGAGATGAGACTCGCCAGCGGGAAAGAGCGCACGACTGATATCGTTCAGGGAAACCTGAAGGAAGACATCGTGAGGTCCCGGATTCGAATATAAGGGGACTTCCCCCTTATCAACCCCACGCCCTGCGGGAGGAAAAAAAGGAACGTATCCTTGCTCCCATACCCTACGGGGATGGAACTTGAAAATTCCGGCGGGGCCATTTTTTCCTACTTCTTAAAATGAAAACAGCAAATTCTACTTGAAGCACCCCCTAGTCTATCCCCCACACTATAGTTTCGTGTATCTATTCCCCTGCGTATAAATCTTTAAATAAGAGTTATCATTTTGAAATGCTAAAATGGGCTTGAAATAAGCTTGAATTACGAAAGTATTGGTGAATACGAACATAGTGTTGCCAATGACGACGAAAGACATACTAAGGGGGGTTTGACTATGAAAAAAGTGCTGATAAGTGTACTTCTGCTGGTAGTAGTGGTGGTAGCCGGTTGCCTGGATTATAAAGCAGCCTCAACAACCGACGCAAGAGATGATGCCGGGCTGGTGGATGAAATCGCCGCTATTGAAAAAGAGCTGAAGGTGGGTGAAAACGAAGCAGATACTATCGAAGCCGGAACGGATGACGCAGCAGCACCCGCGCCGGAAACTGCGGAAGGTTCAGCAGAGGTAGTGCTCCCCGATCTCAATGAGAAGCCTGAAGACCTCGTGGAAGAGGAAGACCTTGAAACCATTACCGTTCGGGAAAACGACCTGGTGAAATTAAACGTCCGAGTTACAGATCCCGACAAAGATAAAGTCACTTATTCCTTTAGCAAGCCCCTGAATACAAATGGTGAATGGAAAACCAATTACGGCGATGCCGGGGATTATATTGAAACCATTATCGCCACCGATGGCGTGCATACCACTGAAAAGAGAGTTAAGATAGTAGTGCAGCGGGTAAACGTTCCTCCGGTCGTGGCGACAGTAAACGATATCACCATTAAAGAAGGCGAAACCGTCACTTTTGAGCCCAAAGTTACTGATCCCAACAAGGATAAAGTCACGGTAACCGTTTCCGAGCCGTTGAAGAATGGAACCTTTGTAACGGATCACACCAGCGCCGGGCAGTATAAGATAACCATCTCCGCGAGTGATGGAGAGCTGGAATCGAAAAAGAGTTTTACCCTTACCGTGCAGAACGTCAACGTTCCTCCGGAAATCAAAGGAGTGGAGAACCTGCAAGTTAAGGAAGGAGAAACCGTTACCATCAAGCCTGACGTCACTGATTTGGATGGCGATAAGGTGAAAATAACCATCAGTAATCCCCTGGGTGATGATGGAGTCTGGCAGACGGGATATACGGATCACGGCGATTACCCCATTACCGTGACCGCAAGTGATGGAAAAGATACCGTCACCAAGATGGTCAATGTCAAAGTGGCTGACATCAACATGCCCCCGGAGATCGTGGGGGTAACCTTGGTCAGGCGATAAGCGCATTGATTTATTTTTTTATTTTTCAGTTTATATGTGGAAAAGATGTGATTGGATTCAAGGTGGTTTAAATCGATGATAGACATGACCGCAGTGACAAAGAAAGTTGTTCTGGGAGTACTGCTGTCTATATTGTTGCTTCTTTTCCTGTATCCGGCCGCTGCAGAAGTTCGCTCATTCCACATTCAGGAAACTGAATTTGTGAAAATCGCGCCGGAAGCCATTGATGCTGATAGTGATGCTATTATTTATTCCTATTCACCACCCCTGAACCAGCGAGGAGAATGGCAAACGGATTACGGCGATGCCGGCGAATATTTAATTAATGTTACCGCCTCCGACGGGACACAGGAGACCATTGAGCAGATCCGATTAATCGTGGAGCATAAAAACCAGGCCCCATACTTAACCCAGAACAAGATCACCATTACGGAAGGAGAAGTTGTTAATGTAGCGTCGCTGGTCACGGATCCGGATGATGACCCACTGCAGTTTACTTTCAGCCCGCCGTTTGACGAAAAAGGGAGATGGCAGACGGGATATGATGATGAAGGAAACGTTACCGCTGCTTTTACTGCTAATGATGGTGAGTTTAGTGCTCCACTGCGAATAGGCATAACGGTGTTGCATGGCAACCAGCCGCCAATTATTGCCGATGCCTTCTCAACCAAGGCAACGATAAAAATCCCCGAGAATTCAGAATTAGAGTATTGGGTCGAAGCCGAGGATGAAGACCCGCTTACGATTACGTGGACATTGGATGGAACAACCATCGGAACGGAACTGTCCGGAACCAAAAACTTTGATTTTAACGCTGCCGGCAGGCACAATTTATCGGTAACGGTAAGCGACGGCCGCATTGAAGTGTATCATGATTGGAGCATCATTGTGGAAAATGTTAACCGAAAGCCAGAATTTACCGTTCTTCCGGTCACGGTGCATGAAGCGGAAAGCGTCCATTTTGATCTCCCCTCTACGGATGCGGATAATGATCCCATCACCTACTCCTTCAAGAAACCGCTGGATGGTAATGGCATCTGGCAGACTACTTATGATGATGCCGGTACGTATACCACGACTATCACTGCCTCAGATGGAGAGTTAAGCACCAGTGAAAAAGTTATTATAACGGTGCTGGATGTCGATCGGGCACCGCTGCTTACGGTTCCGCCAGAAGTACAGAGACGAGAGCAGGAAAAAGTTTCTTTTGCCATTGATTCCTCAGATCCTGATGGAGATGATATCACATTTAGCATAGAGGGGCTGCCGGAAGGCGCTTTGTTTGACGAGCATACTAAAACCATTGAATGGCCGACCACATTTGATACTATCCGCCGAAAGGGCGGCGTGATCAGCAATATATTAAACAGCCTGCGCCTGGAACGGTTCCTGCTTCGGAGCAGGGCGTTTCCGGTAAAGATCACCAGCTGCGGAAAAGAGTTATGCACCTTGAAAACGACCACTATCATAGTATATAACGTCAATCGGGGTCCGACCATGGGTGCGATTGCTCCCGTTACCTTGACGGAAACGGAGAAATTAGTGCTGAAGGCACATGCCGATGATCCCGACGGCGATATTGTTCATTATTATTTCACCAAACCCCTCGGCAAGTCCAGCGGCGAGTGGCAGACAACTCCTAATGATCAGGGAATGTATACAGTGTACGTCACCGGAACGGATGGGCAGATCGGAGATACCATTCCGGTGAACATTACCGTCCTTAACAAGAATCAGGAGCCGACCATTAAGATTCAGAATGACGACCTCGTTGTCAATGAAGGGCAGGAGTTTACGCTTAGAGTAGGGGCAGAAGATCCAGATGGAGATAATATAACGTTAGCCATCGAAAATCTTCCTCCTGGCGCATCATTTGCAGACAGTGTGTTTGTATGGAACCCGCCATATGATACGGTCGCCAGCAGCAATTCCGACTGGTGGAATGGTTTCATTGGCCGATGGTCTTACTTAAATAAGAAGTTCAACTCTGAGAAAGCAGTCGTATGGTTGAAATTTATCACCTCGGATGTAGAATTTGACGTAGTACATCTGGTGAAAGTTACGGTAAAGAACGTCAATCAGCCGCCGGAGATCGTGGATTATTTGCCTCAACCGGACGTCGCGGTGAAGCTTGATGAGCCGGTGCTGTTTCACGTGGCGGTGAAAGATGATGATAATGACTCCTTGAAGTATACCTGGGAATTTTCTCCCGGTGAGGGAACAGTACGTGGCTCAGATACCTTGCGCCGGACTTTTGTCAGGCCGGGAATAAAAGAGGTCAAAGTAACCGTAAGTGACGGCCGGGCAGAGATTGAAAGACAATGGACGGTGCAGGTGCTGAACGAGGAATTTGAAGAACCTCAGCCAGCAGCTCCGGATCCGTTGAGGTTTAAGGTGTATGTGATTAGGGGATGAGTGGAAATCTTCTTCATTTTTATTTTCCATTCTTGATTGGCCTATATCTCCCTCAGCAAACTATAAAAACAAGCCCCCTTCTTAAAGCACCATGCTCGACGAAACCATCAAAACTGCTCTGGAAACGTTGCAGATGAACAAGCAGGCACTTATCTTTCTGCCCAGCCGGGCCAGTGCCGAGAAGACGGCGGAAGATATCGCCAAGCTCATGCCTGTTTCCTGCCCGGTCCTGCCCGGAACTCGAAAAACAAGTCCTTAGTGCCGTCTCCACGCCCACCACTCAATGCCGACGACTATCTCATTGCGTCAAGAAAGGCATTGCCTTCCATCACGCCGGACTCGTCCAGCAACAGCGAGAGCTGATTGAGGAAGGATTCAAACGAGGCAACGTCAAAATCATCTGCTGCACCCCTACGTTGGCTGCGGGGATTTCCACACCCGCTTTTCGGGTCATCATCAAGAGCTTGAAACGGTTCAGCGGGCAGTGGGGCATGGACTGGATTCCAGTCTTAGAATATATGCAAATGGCCGGTCGTGCCGGACGGCCGGAATTCGGCGACCGTTTCGGCGAAGCTATCACCATTGCCAAAGATGAGCGGGAGAAAGAAGAGATATACAACAAATACATCTGCGGCGTGCCGGAAGACATCTATTCCAAGCTGGCTGTCGAGCCCGTCCTGCGAACCTACCTCTTGTCGCTGATAGCATCGGGCATCATCCGTGATAATGCCACCATGACGGAATTTTTTGGCAGAACTTTCTGGGCCCACCAATTTAAAGATATGGAAAAGCTGAACAGCATCATGGAAAAGATGATAACGCTGCTGGCGCAATGGAAATTTGTGGATGTTCAAGAAAGCGGAGGAAGGAATGAATTTATCCCCGCCAAAAAATTGGGAACGAAAGCAGAACGAACCTTTCGGCCGACGCTGCTGGGTAAGCGCATTTCGGAATTATATCTTGATCCGCTAACGGCACGGCATCTGCTGGATTGCGTCGCGAGATACACGGAACAAAAGAATTCCTTTTCCCTGCTGCAAATGGTTTGCCATACACTGGAAATGAGGCCCTTGCTTACCATCAAGAGCAGCGAAGAAGACCGCATTCAGGAAGAATTGGTGCGCCGCTGCAATACTTTATTGGAAGACGAGCCCAGCGCCTACGACCCAGAGTATGATGATTTCATCAGTTCCATTAAAACCGCCCTCTTTTTTGAGGCCTGGATATCAGAACATGATGAAGAATATCTTTTAGATAATTATACCATCCGCCCCGGCGAAATCAAGGCAAAATTAGATAGGGCTGACTGGCTGTTGTACTCTGCCGCAGAGCTATGCGTACTGCAGCAGGAGAAAGCGACGGTAAGAGAACTCGCTAAGTTACGCATCCGCGTCAAGAACGGCGTCAAAGAAGAGCTCTTGCCATTGTTAAAGCTCAAAGGGATCGGTAGAGTTCGTTCCCGCCGACTGTACACTAACGGGATTCGTGAATTGGGAGACGTCCGTACGGCAGATCTTACCACCCTGAGCCAGCTGCTGGGAAGATTGGTCGCGGAAGACGTGAAACGGCAGCTGGGGGAAGAAATTGAGGAAATAGCTCCAGGGACACGGAAAGGCCAGTTGAGCATGGAGAAGTTTTCGGCAGAGAAGATCGGTTCACGCTCAATAAAGTGAGATGTTGAAAGAGTAGTAAAAATAAGAAATTAAACTTTCTTTTTCTTGATCTCTGCAATAATTTGACGGGGCTTCTTTTTCTGTTCTTTTCTGCCACGATTTACCTCTGTGGTAGATATTTCATGAGAAAACTTTTCTTCAACGGAGAGCAGCATTTTCTTTCGCAAAGTATAGGTATCCGCATTCTTGGCATAGGCCATCCATCCTTCCAGAAAATCATAAATAATATCATACGATACTTCTTTTTGGTCGTATTGCCGGCATAGCTCTTCTAATTTTCGGTAAAAATTCTTCAGATTCCTGCGTTTTATCATTTTATGGAATAGAAATATCTTCATCCCCAAGAATTCAGTTCCTCGTTCCAATGGGATGATTTTTGACTTGCCAGGATGAAGCTCCAAGGCCAGTTTTTTCTCCAGAAAATGGGCAGTAGCGGCCCGGGACTGCTCTAATTCTGGTCTGGAATGATGAAAAATAACAAAATCGTCCACGTAGCGGATATAGTAGCCGGCTTTCAGGCTATGCTTCACAAATTGGTCTAATTCGTTGAGGTAGACATTCGCAAAGAATTGAGAGGTTAAATTGCCGAGGGGCATGCCTTTTCCGGTGGAAGTTTCATAATTGGAAAGTATTGTTTTAATGAGCCAGCATATCCTTTGGTCAGCAATTTTTCTCATCAGGAAGGACAATAGAATCTTCTGGTCAACCGTTTCAAAATAATGTCGGATGTCTGCTTTGAGCACATACGCCCGGCGCGAAAAATTACGGGTAATTTTCCTGGTGAAGTAATCAAACCTCGCAATGGCCTTGAACGTTCCCTTTCCTCTCCGGTTGGCGTACGAATCAAAAATGAATCCTTTTTCAAAAATAGGGGCAATAATATTGCACAGTGCATGATGCACGATTCTGTCTCTAAACGCAGAGCGATTAATGGTTCTTACCTTAGGGTCACGAATGACAAATTGCTGGAGAGGCTGCGGTTTATATGTATGGAAGCGAAGCTCATTCTGCAATTGAAGCAAATTCGCTTCTGAATCTTTTTCAAAGTCAATAACATACGGTTTTAAGGTCCTCTTTTTTCGAGCTTTTTTGAATGCTCTTTCCAAATTTTGGTAAGAACACAACTGAGTATAGAGATCAGTATCCATGAGCACCCACCATTCATAGAATTTTGAGTAGAAATAAAGAAAAGCCTTGCGTGGGGGTTATTCGGAGGAAAGAGCCGTTGTTGTTAAGGTTGTTGTTGCCATTGGCGTTAGAGTTGTTGTTTAGATTGTTGACAAACAAGGCCCTCCCCAGTAGCCCTCTTACGGTTGCTATCACCACCCCTTCAGTGCCAAGCATCAAGTCGGGGCTGTATTTTATGACTGTTCTCTACCAGAACAGCCGTCGCAAGAGAGCATGTAGCCCGCACTTCCATTGTTCTTATTGCTCATTCAGAGACGGTAGAACAATGCAAGGCAGCATGAGGAATCAAGAAGCCTATTTTAAGTATTATGGTACTGCAGAATATAAATGACCCGGCGTAAAAAAATTTGCGCGGCGCGCCTACGGGCGCGACGACGGGGCTACCCGGAGGAAAGAGCCGATGATGTAAAGGTTGTTGCTGCCACCGGCGTAAGAGTTGCTGTTAAGATAGCTGACAAACAAGGCCCTCAATTCATCGGAAGGTGTATTTTGCCGTACCCAGAACCACATCTGTTTATCTGCTCTATTTTCTGAAAATACAATAGTGGCATATTCCCGCAATAACGCAACATCATCCACTGCTGCTCGCCAGGCAGGGTGGTCAACTACTTGCGCCTTGGTGAGAGACGTATTGTATACTCCACGACTACTGTCAAGTTCCACGCCCGTTAATCCATCGTATCCAACCGGTAAGAATTCTGTTCTGAAATCTTTATCTATTGTAATCAAGTTCTGACTCAAGGGAACAATCTTAAACTGGGTTGATTGTGCTTTATAGGCAAGGCCGGTACAAGAATCGAGCCATTTACCAAAGAGATGCAGACGCTCCTCTTTTGTCCGCTCCGTGCCGTCGGCATTATGTGTTCGCTGATACTCTTTCACCCGGGCTTCAATATTTTCTCGGAAGGTGAGGGGGCGATATACACTTTCCGCGGTTGCAAATTTAATCATAGGATGGAGCGAGGAAGATTCTGCACTACATGCTTCCTGCAGGGCATGGACTCCCAGCGCATACGTGGAGGTTTGGCCCATTAATTCATAGACTCTTTCAGTTACGTTCGGAGTTGTCACGCCAGGAATTGGTTCTGGTGGTTCCGGCACAGAAATACCGTCTGTTGGTTTCCACATCAACTGTTCTAATCGTTCTCGAGGAATTCTTGGAGTCATTTGGCTAACAGCACCTCCACCCCTTGCTGGAGCATTTTATGTTTATCGTACACCGGATGATAATGAATGTTCTTATCGCCACGCACGGCGGTTCCTAAGCTATAATTTCCGCCAATCTCAAAGAGAATAACATCCGTAGCAGGTTGCTTCGCAAGCTGTTTCATTTTAGCACTTTCCCGCTCGGTTCTGCCACTAATGACCAGATTGCCATCAGTAACTATAATATAGGCTCTGCGTTTGCCATCTTTCTGAACTTTAATATCTAACTCTTCAACATTATAGCCATTTTTAGGCTTAAACAAAGGTTCAAGTACATCTGCTGGGCCCTGTTCCAAAAATTCATCAACCGAGACTCTTCGGGAAGATTTCTGGCTATTGGCAAAATTATGAAAACGCAAAGAGCAGGGCTTCTGAAGCTCTTTGCTGGCCCGATACAGCGCATCAACGTACCCATATAACACGCTGCTGAGCATGTCCCAGCTGCTTCCATCGTTCAATCCTAGATTTTCAGCATTGTTGTACATCGAGCCAGAACTGTCTACATAGAACTCAACTTCATCAGGAACATCAAGCTTCATGTCAACGTACACCACATCTCTGATTTCTCTTTCTTCTAATTTGTATTCATTGACCCGATACAATCCCTGTTCCAGAGGGATTAAAACCGGTAATCGTGTTCGTTGCTGGAAACGAGCAAGACGGGAAAGATTCATTCTACGCATTCGTTCTTCCATAACTACCGTGCTATTTTGTAAGATAAAGCGTTCTTTTTTTCCAACGATGACTGTTTCGCCGTGCTTGCTGCCGCCGGTGATACGAACTTTTGGATGATTACGCTTATAGAATTCATGAATTGCGGAAAGTTCCAAGGTATTTATTTCATCATTCGTGAAGTTAGTACCATGACCGCTTCCTGTTGCTGAAAACAAGGTGGGCTTCTCAATATCTTCAGGAATACTGCTTAAAAAATCCTGCTGTTCTTCTGGCGTCATATCGTCAAGCAAATCCTGGAGAATATTTTGGGGGCTTGAACCACTTCCTTCGCCATGATACCCGCAGCGTGCTTTAGGCATGCCCGGCTGAATGTATGGTGCAAGAACAGCAATAAATCGTTCTATCCCAGCATAGCGATCCTCACCGGCAAACACACTGCGAACTGCGTATACTACATTCCCGGCATCGGATCTATCTGCAGAAAAAAACTTTTTGATATTTCCAAGAAGAGATGTATCCCCTGTTTTCTCAATGAGAGCATTGATGGCCTTTTGGGCAGCGGCAACTCCTTTTTTCCCTGCTTTACTTTCAAAAAATTCGTAGGCTTTTTCCGGCCCATATAATTGACCATAGAGATAACGGGTAATGGTATAAAAATCTGCTCTGCTAGGTGCCTGATGCAGTTCTAATAAATCCCATACTGGAATGACATCCTGACGAGCGTACCTGCGTTCCTGATTCTCTACCGCAAAGCGATTGTCAAGAATAAAATCCTTCACT
>JACPCD010000009.1 GCA_016179955.1 Candidatus Woesearchaeota archaeon
GGCTCTGTCCTAAATCTTAAATAATAAATGCCCCTACCAGGTTTTACCCTGATGGGGGCAGGGTGGAAGGTCAAGTTCCACCATGAAAAAAGAGGAAAGACTAGTACATAAAGTTAAGCGTCTTTTGAGACGCTTAGGATGTCCAAGGTGGTTACACCACTTTGGACCAAAGACTTACGAGTTTTATGAGCATTTCTGCGCTTTGCTGATTAGAGCATTCTGTAAGCTATCTCTACGCAGAGTAAAGCAACTCTGTGATGTGCTGGGCTTACATTGCCCCAGCAAATCTGCCCTGCATTATACCGCACAGAAACTTTCCGCTGCTTTCTGGCAGAAAGTTCTCAAGGCAACAAGTGGTTCCGCATATCTTGTTGCTATCGACAGCACGGGTTTGTCACGTACAAACCCCAGCTATCATTATCTTAAGCGTATCGACGGTAAAATACCTCGAATACCTATTAAGCTAAGCCTTGCCATTGACACTCGAAAAAAAAAGTTCTGTGCTGCTAAGATTCGTGTGCTTCCAGCACACGATCTTCGTGATGCTGAATACCTCTTACAGCAAAGTATGTCTAAAATTGCTGTAGCAGATAAGGGGTATAGCTCAGAAAAGCTGTACCGTTTTGCCGCACAGAACAATATCTTGCTGATGGTGCCACAGAAAAAGAATGCAAAGCATGGTTTATGGAGGGTACGTATGCAAAAGCAGTTTAAGATAAGAACATACCATCGCAGGGAGATGGTAGAAGCAGGAAACAGCAGTCTGAAACGGAAGTTTGGCGGCTCTGTCCTTGCCAAACGGGTGCGGACAATCCGCACCGAAGTCTATGGCAGACTAGCCTGCCATAATATTATGGGCAGGCTTCAAAGACTTTTAGGACAGAGCCCGGCAATTCCAAAACACTTAAAAACCCTCTACGCCCCGTAAGACCATGGAACACGATATCCTCTTCCGCGCCGTCATTGAAGTGCTGGGAAAACCTAAAGAACACGTGGAATCCTCCATCAAAGAGTATGTCGCCCAACTAAAACAAAACCCAAAGTACAAAGTTATTCGGGAAGATGCTGCCGAGGTCCAGCAGCAGGGCGAGAGCGAATTATGGACTATTTTCACGGAATTGGAAATCAAGACCGAGAAAGTCGAAGACGTCGTTGCCTTTTGCTTTAATTATATGCCGGCGCTGCTGGAAATCCTGGAGCCCCGGGAACTTACCATGTCTGACGCGCAGCTTTCCCTGCTGCTGAATGACCTGCAGTCCAAGCTGCATCAAGTGGATATGATCGCGAAGCAGTCGGTGCTGGAACGGGAGCACCTTCAACAGAATATGGGGCGGCTGCTCAAGAATTATGTGACGGTGCTGCTGCGCAACGGCAGCCTGAGTTCACTGCAGTTAGGCAAATTAACGGGCATGGAGCAGGATAAGATGGAAGATTTTTTAGACCAGCTGATTGATGAAGGGAAGGTAGATTTAAAAGAAGGGGTTTATTTTTTAAAAGAAAAGAACTAAATTTTAATGATTTTGGCGCAGCTCAGAGCCGTTCCCGAAATATAAATGCATTTTAGAAACATTTAAATATAAGAGTAATCTAAACTAACCCGTGGGGACCATAACTATCAATGTGGGCGATGAGATGGAGAAGATATTCCGCGAAGTAGTCGTCAAAGAAAAAGGCATCGGCAAAGGCAAACTTGGCAGTGCCGTCGAAGAAGCTCTCAATCTATGGGTGACTGAAAGAGAACGGAGGTACATCACCCAGCGTCAGCTTCAATTGATGGAGAAAGGCTTCCGCTTCGGAAAGTATAAATTTAATCGTGAGGAGTTGCATGAGCGAAAATAGCGAACCTCTGTTTCTGATTGACAGTAATATTTTAGTCTACGCCTATGATACTACTGATCCCCATAAACATCTAAAAGCCAAAACTCTTCTCGAAAAGTGCTGGAAACGAGAAGTAGCCTATACTCTTTCCACCCAAAATTTAGCCGAATTTTTTATAATCATCACCAAAAAAGTCCCTACTCCTCTTTCTCTTGAAGGGGCAGGACAAATAATTAATGATATTATTTCCTTTCCTTCATGGAACGTTATTGATTATAATGAACAAACTTTACTGAGGGCCATTTATCATCATCAAAAAAGCAAATCTCATTTCTGGGACGCGTTAATTGTCGCGACTATGGTGCAGGCGGGGGTGGTCCATATTTATACTGAAAATATTACCGATTTCCAAAAATTTGAGGGCATTACAGTTGTCAACCCTTTAGTGTAATCCCCCCAGCCTCGAAAGACTTAAAAATAAAGCCATTATGAGCTTTTTATGGATGAAAAAATAAAAAAAGTGGAAGCGGTACTGTTTACTGTCGGCAAGGAAATTACCTCAGAGCGCATCGCCAGCCTCTGTTCCCTGAGCGTGCCGGAAGTTGAGAAGGTTATGCTGCAACTACAGCAGGAGTATGCCCAGCGGGATCATTCGCTCAAGCTGGAACAACGCGAAAATGGGTGGAAGTTAACGGTGCGCGATGAGTATGTGCCTTTAGTAAGTTCAATTGTTGAGTCTACTGAAATGGAAGGGGCCATGATGCAAACGCTTGCTGTCATCGCCTGGAAATATCCCATCATTCAATCGGAAATCATCAAGCTGCGGGGAAGTTCTGCGTACGAGCATATGCGGTTATTGGAAGAGCAGGGATTCATTGCCAAGGAGAAGTTTCAACGGACGTTTAAAGTGAAGCTGACGCCGAAATTCTTTGAATATTTTGACTTGCCCAGTGCGGAAGCGAAGCAGGCGTTTCTCCAACGGGTGCCGGCCAAGGTATTGGAGGAAGCCGAGAGCGTGAACCAGGAAGCCAATGAAGTGGAACGTTTGGTGGAGCAGGAGCAGACTGAAAAGAAAGCCCGGGAAGAGATTAAGAAAGCGGTTGATGGCGTGAGAAAAAATTAAAAAACCCAACCGCAGCAAGCTGCGGGGTTTTTTAGTGTTTGTTGAGGATTCTATCATTTCACTGCAAGCAGTGGGGATTTCGACCCAACAAACAATTAAAAAAGTTAATTTAAAAATAGTGGTGGTCCCCTAATACATTTCTGCTAAAGCGGCAAAAACATTAAAGCTATCCTTTTCTTCTCGTGAATACACACCCGTAATGCGATCCCCATACTGCACTATCAGGGCTTCCAACTTTGATTGGTTTACCAACTTCCACATTCGGGGGCGATAGTGTTTGTCAATTGTGAATCCACCTTGACAGGACGGGCTTTCATAGGTGTACTCTTTTGAGCCTGATTTGCGATGGACGCCTTTGATCTTTACGGCGGAATACCCATACACTTTCCCATTAAGATGATACGGTTCTAAATCTAGCCGGATGGTATCACCTTCCTTAAGCTGCTTCAGTTCTTTTAATCCGAGTGCTTTGAAGCAATCATGGATTTCACGCACTTCCACACCCCGCCAACGGTTGTAATAAAAGATGTCCGAAGGAAGAGCCATTCTTTTTCCTGCTTCATTTCGGCCTACCTCGTCTGGGCCACCATAATACCTTGAACCGCCATCAGTTATAACTATTGTTCATCACCATCGTGCTATGGCTCTATTCTTTATTTATAACTTACACTACAACAAAATAAACGTAATAATGCAGATTATAACAAAGGAAAAATTTAAATAAAACCACTCTTCTGACAGACCATGCACAAAAAATTAACTGCGCAAGGGCCTCGAGACCGGAAATCGTATACGGTAACCCTTCCCTTGGACTGGGTAAAAGAACACCAGTTGGATAAAACCAAACACGTGGAATTGGAAACTCTGGGCAGCAAGGTGATTATTTCTGCTGAAACTCTTCGAGAGGAACGGCAGGTTGTCAATTTATCGTTATATCCCCAGACGCCGCTGAAAGTCTTGCAAAATCTCTATCGGATGGGGGTCTCGGAGATAAAAGTAATGTATACTTCTCCGTCACAGCTTCAGGAAGTGGCTACTATCGTGAATATGAAGCTAATCGGCTGTGAGATTATAGAACAAGGAAAGAATTATGCCATCATCAAGGACATTACTAAAGAATCAACAGAGGATTTTGAGACCATCATTCGACGCATTTTTTTGCTCATTCTGGAATTAACGACTGTAAAAGATGTAACTAACTTGGCGGCTTTAGAAAATACAATTCAGAAACTGGTAAATTATTGCCTGCGGATGTTGGTTCTGCAAGGCCACGTGGAATATACCAAAACCCCATTTTATGTTGTATTGCTAGATCGCCTGGAAAAATTGACCGATGAATACAGTTGGATATTAAAAACACGCCCCACTCCAGAGCAGGCGAAGGCCTTGCTCGTGATTAATAAATATATTCGGAAGGCGTATGAATTATATTATACTTTTAATCCTCAAGAGTTCGATGCGGTAGCATATCAGACCTATCAGCGAATGAACGATATTAAAGGAAAACCCCACGTTACTATCTTTGAAATGCACCTGCATAATCTGGCCCGGCAGCTGAATACCATCTGTAGCACTATCTTTATTTTGCGTTATACTGCCTCTCCAAAATCACCGTAACCTTTATAAACCAACAACATCTCTGTTTTCAGGTGATTTATCGTCTATAAATGCAGGTTCAAAAGACCTTATTTTAGCCCCCCCACCACCATGACTGAAACTAGCCCGCAAACTGCTCCCGGAGAAGGCATCATCCCCCGGGTTATCGAGCAGGAAATGAAAGAGGCGTACGTCAATTACGCCATGTCGGTTATCGTAGGGAGGGCGCTCCCGGACGTCCGCGATGGCCTGAAGCCGGTTCATCGGAGAATTCTGTATGCCATGTACGACATCGGCATGCTGCACAACAAGCCGTTTAAGAAATGCGCCCGAATTGTGGGAGAGTGTTTTGTTAAAGATACTCCTGTTCTCACCGAACGGGGCTTAGTTCCAATTCAGGAGGTTCAGATTGGAGAAAAGGTCTTTACCCAAGGTGCCCTTAAACCAGTTTCACAGCTCTATATTATGCCGTCTCGTCCTTTACTCAAAATCTCTCTAGTGGGCGGCCTTTCCAATATCGCGACCCCTTCCCAGAAATTTAAGGTTCTTACTCCTAACTGGACATTCATCTGGAAAGAAGCTAAGCATCTCCAACCCGGCGATTACTTGGTCACCAAAGCAGCCTATCCTCACCATGTACCGCCACCCTCGCTCGGGGAAAAGAAATTGACCCCTGCTCTAGGCTATGTGCTGGGTCAATTGCTCTCTGATGGCTGGATCGGCATGGATAAAGACCGTGGCTATCACCGCCTCTTTTTTTATTCTACTTCCAGCCCTATTATTAACCGCCTGATCGCTATTTTTGAAGAAGAATTCTCTTATACCCCCACACTGGAGCACAAAGACTACGAATTGCCTTCTTCTTCCGGTCACGTGCTGCTGCAAAAAGCCTACCAAATCCGCATTAACCGGCAGGATATCAATCAATTTTTTCTTACCCACTTTAATCTTGCTCATGTTCTCGCCGAAACAAAAACTATTCCTCTCCCTATCCTCCAAAGCCCCCCGGAGACTGTTTTTTCCTTTTTGAGCGGTTTAATTGATGGCGATGGCAGTATCCATTGTGAACGCAACGTTATCCATTATGGCACCGTTTCCGCGAAACTTGCTCACCAACTTCTTCTCCTCACCCATCACTTAGGATATCCAGGAAAACTGTATGCGCAAGAAAAAGGAAAAAAAATCATCCTCGGACGCCAATGTTCTACCCAAAAGTTTTACAACCTGGAATGGCGTGGTGCAATTGCTCAAAAATTTTCTACTCAACTTAATGTAGCTGAAGAGGAAAAAGCGTTGCGGCTGGAACGATTGCGTACCAGCCAAATCAAGAAAAATTCTGAAGAGATAATCCCATTTGCTTCAACCAAAATATTTGCTGAACTTAGCAACCACCATCTTGGCGGCGGATGGTATGCCACTCCTGCGGGAAAAAAATTTCGTGCGGGCATAAAGTATCCCGCGGGAACAAAAATCCGGTACTCTTCCACCATCCAAGAAACCGCCCTACATCTTTCTCAAATTATTGAATGGGGGATACAGGAAAAATTACAGCAGATTGGTTCCCAATTATCCTCTTTTTTGGAGTTAGTTATCCGCGATAAACTACTCTTTCTCCCGGTGAAAGAAATAGCGTCTGCTGGTGAAGACGCAACCTACGATCTTCAGGTAGAGGGCGACCATGAGTTTGTGGCCAATGGCATGGTGGTTCACAATTGCCTTGGGAAATATCATCCCCATGGTGATACTGCAGTGTATGACTCCTTGGTACGCATGGCCCAGGACTTTAGTTTGCGCTACCCCCTTATTAAAGGGCAAGGTAATTTCGGCAGCATTGATGGCGACAACGCCGCTGCACAACGTTATACTGAAGCAAAGCTGAACCAGATCGCCGAAGAACTCCTCAAAGACATTGAAAAAAATACCGTGGAGTTTAAAGATAATTTTGATAGTACATTACAAGAGCCTTCCGTCCTGCCCAGCAAGCTGCCCAACCTGTTAATAAACGGCTCTTCCGGTATTGCCGTGGGCATGGCGACCAATGTTCCACCTCATAATGTGACGGAAGTGTGCAATGCCATCATTGCCGCTATTGATAATCCTGCCATTACGGTGGAAGAGCTGATGCATATCATTCCTGGCCCGGATTTTCCTACTGGCGCGGAGGTTATCTGTGGGAATGGGCTGCGTTATGCGTATGCCAAAGGGAAAGGAAAAGTAACCATTAAAGCTATTGCTGAGATTCAGGGCGATCAAATTATCGTCACGGAAATTCCTTATCAAGTTAATAAGGCAGAACTTATTGAGCAGATTGCTGAATTGGTCAAGGATAAGCGTATTGTGGGCATACGCAATATCAACGACGAATCCGATCGGGAAGGTATCCGCATCGCCATTCATCTTAAAGATGGAGCCGATGGAAATGTCATCTTAAACCAGTTGTATGAATATAGCAACCTGAAGACGTCGTTCAGCCTGCAGATGCTGGCCTTAGTGGATCAACAACCTCGTTTGCTGGGCTTATCGGAGATGATCCAGCACCACATTAAACATCGCCAGGAGGTTATCGTCCGCCGGACGACGTATGATTTAGCGGAAGCGGAAAAGAAGATCCATATTTTAGAAGGCTTGCTGGTGGCGCTGAATAATTTAGATCGGGTTATTCCTGGCATCCGCAACAGCCGGACTATCGAAGAGGCCAGCAGATTTTTGATATCTACTTTTTCCCTGACGGAAATCCAGGCGAAGGCCATTTTAGAAATGCGGCTGCAAAAACTTGCTTCTTTGGAGCAGGAAAAAATTAGGGTAGAGCATACGGACGTGCTGCAGCAGATTGCCCTCTTCCGCGAAATTTTAGGATCGGGGCAGAAAGTTCTTTCCCTGATTAAAGAAGAATTGCATGAAATTAAAACTGATTATGGCGATGCCCGCCGCTCACGGATAGTCTTAGGAGATGATGAAGAAGGGTTTGATATGGAAGAGCTGATTGCAGATGAAACCTGCATTGTTACTATGACTCATGCCGGGTATGTGAAACGCCTGCCCGCCGATACTTACAAGACGCAGCGCCGCGGCGGCAAAGGCGTCAAGGCTGCCGGAACCAAAGAAGAGGATTTTGTGGAAAACGTGTATGTTGCATCCACCCACGATTACCTGCTGTGCTTTACCGATCAGGGCCAAGTCTATTGGCTGAAAGTGTATAATGTTCCGGAGGGAAGCCGGCAGGCTAAAGGCAAACATATCGCGAATGTACTGGAGCTGCGAGAAAAGGAAACTGTGAACGCCATTGTTCCCGTCAGCAATTTCCAGCAAGGATATTTGTTCATGGCCACCAAACAAGGCACGGTCAAGAAAACTGAATTAACAGAATTTGCCAATCCCCGTCGAGGAGGAATTCGAGCCATAACCTTTGATGAGAATGATACCTTGGTGGGCGTTCGCTATACTACGGGAGATCAGGAGATAATCATTGCCACCCGCCAAGGGCAGGCTAACCGGTTTAATGAGCAGGATATTCGTCCCATTGGCCGGCAAGGGCGTGGAGTCCGAGGGATACGATTAGAGGAAGGCGATGAAGTCATTGGTATGCTAGCGGCTGAGGAAAAAATGAATATATTGACCATTACGGACAAAGGGTATGGCAAACGTACCCCCGTTTCCGAGTATCGCCTGTGTAATCGTGGCGGGAAAGGGGTTACGAACATTAAAATCACTGATAAGAATGGTGCGGTGAAAGCGGTCATGCTCGTGGACGGGAAAGAGGAAATCATGTTAGTCTCTCGCAACGGCATTGCCATCCGGGTGAAATGTACGGATATCTCTATCGTCGGGCGGGCCACGCAAGGTGTTCGTATCATGAAGCTGGAAGACGACGACCAGTTAGCAGCGGCTGCCAAGATTGTGGTTGAAGATGAGGAAGATACCAATTCTGGATCGGCAGAATGATGAAATGCTATGCACTGGTTTTACCGGGTCTGGAACATCTTTGCCGGCAGGAAGTTAAAGAACTGCTCTCGGTTCGTGCGGTTGGCAGTGCTGGCTTGGTGGAATTTGCAGCGGCAAAAGAAGATTTTTTTCGTTATGCTTTCCGAGCGCAGGCAGTGCAGCGGGTTCTCATCGCGCTGGGAAAATGCAAAGACGTTGATTCGTTCTCCTGCGATGCAGCGTTGCCGTGGGCTGATTTTTTTCCCACTTCATTTTCATTTAAAGTAGAAGTGGAACATATCAAAGGGCAGGAAAATAGGTTTCTGATAGCAAGAACCATTGCCGGAAAAATGTTCTCCGTCCTGGAACCGCAAGGGTTTAAGCCAGTCCTGGAGCTGAAGACGCCCGACTTCCTTATCTTGGTGTATTTTACCGGTAAAGAGTATGCGGTGGGGATTGATGTTGCCAGTGAATTAGCCTCACGGCATTATCGGGTCTTTACGCATCAAGCATCCCTGAAAGGGGATTTGGCGTATGCGATTATTCGCGCCAGTGGTTTTGTCGCCGGAGAAAAATTAGTGGTGGGTTTCGTAAAAGATGGCACCCTGGCTATTGAAGCAGCCCTGTTTGCGAATGCGTTGCCGGTGCCGAAAGCATTGTCTCTGGCAAAATTCCCGATGTATGCCAAGGCATCTGCACTTCCTGTGGGAACAGGTTCGACGGTGGTGTACGGCTTTGATGAAAGTGCACAAAATATCATTGCGGCCCAGAAAAACTCGTTGCTGGCGGGCACAAAAAATTGTTTGCAGTTGCGAAGCCATCCGCTGGAAGAGCTGGACATTGCCGTTGCCGAGCAGAGTTGTGATCGGATTATTTTCCACCTGACGTCCAAAGATGAAAGTAAGATTAATGAGCTGTATCGACAGGTGATGTATGTCCTGAAGCCGAAGGGGGCGCTGCTGATATTTTCTATCTCAGCCTTGGAGTTGCCTATCCCGACCACTTTTCTACTGAAAAAGAAAGCCATTTTCCAGAAAGGGGATAATAAGTATAGGGTGTGGGTGCTGCAAAAGAAATAATCACTGTTGGTAGTAGACGTAAGATTCAAAGAAACAAGACTGTTTATACAATAAATATTGCTCCGCTATATTGATTATCACATAGGTAGTTTGTGGTATATTGCACTCCCACAGAAGATGTAGCAACAAATTTAGCCGTGCCACCGGCTGCTACATTAATTTCTTGATTTTCAATAAATAGTACGTGATCTTGACTATCTGAATTAACAAAAGTCACTTCTGTGCCATCATTGACTTGTAGTATAGCAGGGTTAGCTTTGCAATTTGTAATGGTTATTGTATCGCCACTTTCCGGTTGAGGAACCGGTAAATTTCCTTTGCCATTAGAAACAGTAACACTAGAAGTACAGCCAACAAGACCTAACAGAAATACAACTGCCAATGTAATAATCAGAGTCTTATTCATATATCTTTTTTAGATGGGTGTTCATATATTTAAAACTATCGATTCTACGTATGTATTAAGTTAGCTGGGAATATCTGAGAAGCTTTTCGTAAGTGTTCTTCCCTTGGATTTGCCACGTGGAAGTACAGGTCAAAAAATTGTTTACAAACGCTTCTCCTTTCTCATTTCTGATACACCCAATACGGTTTCGATGAAGCACTACTTTCCTCAAATTCCGCTCAGCTCTGTTATTGGTGAGCTGAGCAGTGGGATATTTCACTGCTCGCAACCATAGATTGGTTCGATTATTAATTTTTCCGTACATAATTCGACAACCATCCATCGGATGGTAACACCTTGCAATGTCTTCTAATTCAGACTTCAGGGTATCGTATTTACTGGTGTCCTGTATCTCTTGAGTTATTTTTGCTTTTGCATACAATGCCTTTAGCCGTTCATACTGGATTTTTGCTTCAGGGTATTTCTCTGCAAATTCTTTTGCTTCTCGAAGCAAATACGCCCAGCAGAGCTGGCGCAACTCGTACCAATAATAACTATTAAAGTCATCAGTTGTTAACAATCCATTAAAGGTGTTGAGTATGCGCTTCGCAACAATATCGAAGTTAATTAAAGGTTTTTCCGAGTACTCAAAAAAGGTAACGAGGAAAATTAATACATGCGTGTGGGTGCTGAAACGGAAATAGACCATTCATTAAGTAGATTTTTTCAGATAAAGTTTTGTCCTCAAACAATCTTTTTATCCATCCACTTATACTGGTGCCCCTCCTGAAATCCTTGTTTCTTCAAGAAAGAGACCATCTCTCCTTTCCCTTCCACGTTCGCCCAGCCATACAGATGGGTAATGCCTAACTGGACTAGTCTCTTGGTACAATCCAAATATAGCTGTTGGCCGAGGCCCTGCCGCCGATATGCTGGAGCGATGATCAGATACACCAAGCAAGCATATTTATGTTTAAAGGGGCGTTCGGCATCCTTAGCATTGGCGTAGATGAAGCCGACTATCCTCCCCTGCTCTTCCGCCAATAAAAATATCCCTTCCGGATTGCGGATGGACCATTTGAATTCATCTGTGTCCATAAACTCTTCAACTGTACTTACGCGCAGTTCGGGGGCATCTTTTCCAAGACTATACAATTCTTCAAAATCTTCAATGGAGGCGGGACGGATGTCCATGGGGGAGGTTTTGTTGGTGGGGTATAAAATTATTTTGTTTGCGGAGTATAGCACTCACGGTAGTATGTGGCGGAATAACTGATACTATTACTCCTAATTTCCAAAAACAAACACCTTTATATACCTCTAAAATTTAACTAGGGCATGGTCAGCCGCCGAGAACTACGAGCTCGAGTCCAGGATTTCTTTACCTTTAGCCGGCAGGAAATAACCGGCTTGGTCTTTGCGATTCTTATTACCACCTTCATCTTCTCCTTTCGCGACTGGGGCGAAGAACAGTTCGAAGCAGCAATTGGTTTGCAGCATTTTGTCCTGGTCCTGTTAATAGTTCTGGTGAGCGTGCTCTTCCGCATTTCCTGCCAGAAAATCTATGGCTTAGCCGAAGGGTATAACGCCGAATTTAAAGTGTGGTGGGCAGGCTTGGCTATTGCCTTAGTGCTTGCTTTTATCAGCAATGGCCGGCTTTCAGTCGTGTTCATTGGCACCATGTCCGTGGCGTTTATGGTCAAGCAGCGCCTGGGTGAATTCCGGTATGGTTTCTCCTATTGGAATAACGGGGTGATTGCCTATTGGGGCATCTTGGGAAGCGTCATTATGGCCATCCTGTTTGCTCTCGGCCTTTATTTCCTGCCGCAAAGCTACTTTTTTTATAAGGGACTCATCTTCAATCTCATTATGGCGCTCTCTTCCCTGGTGCCCCTGCCGCAACTGGACGGGTTACAGGTTTTTTTTGGCTCCCGGGCATTGTATTTCATTGCCCTGGGCTTAGTGCTCCTGACGGGAGTGCTGCTGCTCAGCCGGACGGCGCTGGGGCTGGTACTCGCGGTTTTTGTGGGCGTCGTGTATGGGGTTATCTATTATTTAATAGGTTCAGAAAAATAACAAGAGGCGAGACTATGATTAAATGGGATGAAGATTGGGCGGAAACGGTTACGTTATTTTTTGCGGTGCTGGGGTTTATTCTCTCAGTTACACTCCAAAGCGCGCTCTTTAGTTATATTTCCATTATCTTAGCGGGCTTTATTGCCGGCAGGTCATTCTACATCCGCCGCTTCCGCGAGCCCATTCTTCCTTTTGTTTTTATTATCCTGGGCTTTTTAGTTGGCTATTTAGCGGGAAGCTTTTGGGTCAGCAGAGCCTGGTTGTTAGTGGCTTTTGCCCTCAGTTTTGCACTCTCGTATTACCTGCACCTGAAAAAGATATTCGTCATATTTAAAAGCCAGCGCTTCATTAAATAAGAATGAAAGATCAAACGAAATCGTACCTCTACGCATTTTTTGCAGTCATTTTATGGGGTTCTGTTCCGGCCATCACCAAACTTACCTTAAAGAATCTTGATTTTTTTCAAGTTACAACCTACTCTTTGTTTTTTTCTGCGTTAGTAATGTTGGTCATCGTTTATCTTCAGAAGAAAATATCCCTCTTTAAGAAATACACTCCCAAAGATTACTTCCACATGATTCTCTTGGGTTCTTTTGGTATTTTTGTCACGTATGTTCTTTACTTTGGTGGAATTAATTATGCGCCCGCAGCCGACGCCCAAATCCTTAATAATATGTGGCAGATTTTTGCGATTATTGGTGCATTTTTTTTCTTAAAAGAACAAATAACCACTACAAAAATTATTGCCTTATTGTTAGGTTTTGCTGGCGCATATATCGTAATCACTAAATTTTCGTTCCAGGGGTTAAACCCCGTTTATGCTTGGGGCTATGCACTTGCCGTAGGCTCCGCATTCACTGAAGGACTATTTACCATTTTAGGGAAAAAGTATCATTACGAAACGTGGACCAGCATGGTGGTGTACTTTATTTCTTCTTTTGTATTAATTCTCATAACCACCTGGCTATTTTCGAGGTTGGTCGTGCCTTCCTTGATGGATTTAATGGGCGTGGCGTATTTAGGGATATTTGGAATTGCATTACCCTTTACTTTTATGTTTAGAGCAATGAAATTGGGTGATACTGCCAAAGCCACCTCCATCGGTTTTCTGAGTCCTTTCTTAGCACTCGTCTTTATTTCTTTTATTTTAGGCGATACCATAGTGCTTCCTCAGATCGTAGGATTGCTCTTCATTGTGGGGGGGATTTTAATCCAGAATAAATGACCTATAGCGAAGGACATAAATAATCATACAAAATAGTTATGTCCTTCGGGATATAATAAGTGACAGTTGTATAAATATTTAGGTCACTTACTATAAATCGTGAAAAACTAGAGTCGGAGTATCCTTTCGTGATCCTAACTACCAAATTACACAAGTTTTAAAAAGCAGGCGTATCTCTGAGATATAAAATGGTCTCTACAACCGTATGGATTGTTATTGCAGCAGTGGTAGTATTATTTCTCATCTATCTCTACAACAGCCTCATTCGCCTGCGGATGCGGGTCAATAATGCCTGGTCGCAGATTGACGTGCAGTTGAAGCGAAGGTATGATTTAATCCCTAATTTAATTGAGGCCGTCAAGGGGTATATGAAACACGAAAAAGGCGTGCTGGAAAATGTGACCAAGATGCGGGCTTCGTTAGTCAGTGGGACCATGCAGGACAAAGCGAAAGCATCTAATCAGATCACGGAGGCCCTGAAATCTATTTTTGCCGTGGCGGAAAGTTATCCGCAGCTCAAAGCCAGTGAAAATTTCAAGCAATTGCAGGAAGAGTTATCCGGCACGGAATCCAAGATTGCCTATGCCCGGCAGTTTTACAATGATTCGGTGATGGAGTACAACCAGGCCATTCAGGTCTTTCCCAAGAACATTTTTGCCAAGCTCTTTGCCTTCCATCAGCGGGAGTTCTTTGAAACGAAAGGCAAGGAACGAGAAAACGTGAAAGTGTCTTTCTAGGACCATGAGCTTTTATGATGAAATCGGCGCCAATAAGCGCAAATCGTACCTGTTAATCTTCTTCTTTTTTGGCGTGGTGGTCTGTTTGGGGCTATTGCTGGGGCTGCTGTACGGGAACAGCTATGGGGGATTACTGGTTGCGGCCATCGTGGGCGTGGTTTATTTTCTCTTTAGTTATTATGCCGGGTCTTCGGCAATCCTGGCCATGAGCAGGGCGAAAGAAGCGACCAAACCAGAGTATACACAGCTGATCAATGCGGTGGAAAGCCTGGCCATTGCTGCCGGATTGCCCATGCCTAAGGTGTATGTCATTGATGATTCGGCGTTGAATGCCTTTGCCACCGGCAGAGATCCGAAACATGCGTCCATTACTGTAACCACTGGTCTTTTGCAGAAGATGAATAAGTTGGAATTGGAAGGGGTTCTTGCTCATGAGATGTCGCATATCAAGAACTTTGACATTCGGGTGATGATGTTAGCGGCAGTGATGGTAGGGTTGACGGTATTGTTGTCTGATTTCATCTTACGCAGCTTTTTGTGGGGCGGTAAAGGCGGCAATCGGGAGCACAATCAACTGTCTATCATTTTTATCGTGCTGGGGCTGGTGTTAGCAATCTTGGCACCGTTGGTTGGAGAGCTGATTAAATTAGCCATTTCCCGCAAGCGGGAGTTTCTGGCGGACGCTTCTGGTGCGATGTTGACCAGATATCCGCAGGGGTTAGCGGATGCGTTGCAGAAGATAAAAGGCGATCCAGATCCTTTGGTAGATACGGCGAATAAGGCGACTGCTCACTTGTTTATCTCTACGCCATTCCGGAAGAAAAAAGGAACATCGTTTTTACAGAATTTATTTTCCACTCATCCACCCTTAGAAGAAAGGATTAGGAAGTTGAAGGGGATGTGAATAAACTCTCACTCCTATTATTTTCAATGAAAAGTTTATAAAGTAAATCAATTTTTAGTAAGTTGGGGTTGGTTCTGATGTTTTAAACAGCGAGGGATAAACATGGTACGATTAAATACAAAATTGGATGGGCTTCTTGTCGAAGGAATGCCTACTGACTATCAACTCAGAAAATTAGTAAAAGATCAGTCTGCCGATATCTTCTATGCATTTGCTTCAATTGAGAGAGCTAGTTGTCGTCTGTATGTTGGCCCTAAAAATAAATTAGAAGAAGTACAGGTGAAAGAAATAAGCAATCTAAGAGATGGGGGGACCATCCTCGTTGGGTTCAACCTCGAAGGGAAAGTTGGTGAATTATCTTTCCCTCCAAAATATAGGGATCCAGCGACAGTTAAATATCAAGGAAGATCCCGGATCGAACTCCAACGAATAATTTAAATTTTTTAATTAATTTTTCTGTAATTATTAAGAATGGGGTTCACAATTCTTTTAGTTTCTCCAGCCCCTTCTTGAAAAACTCTTTCTTCTCCGGTATGGCAAACGGCGAACCGCCCCCATGCCACGTAAATCGTGGGCGCATCTGCACCGGGAAAATACGTTCATTGGCATCATCAAAAATAACCGCTGCACCTTGCACCCGGGGCAGGAAATCTATCTCTTGCTCTAATCCGTGGCGCATGTAACTTTGGGTGAGCATCCCTAAAGCGTCTACATCCATTCTCGCCGTAAGCCGATGGGCGATGACTGTGTCAGCCTGCGTCAGTACATCCGTATGAATCTTTCCCGGCTGTTGTGACGCAAGTATAAGTGAAATTCCCGGCTGACGGCCTTCTCGAAGTATAGTAATTAACGCATTCGTGGCCGCAGTTTTCCCTTCTTTTGGCAATAATTCATGACAATTATGGACAATGAAGCCGTCAGCAACAAAATTATGTACTTTATCAACGGAAATGTCAAAAACTGGTTCTGCCTTTTTCTTGATTTTTGAGAGTATATTTTCATAGAGAATGTTGTTCTTAACTCTGGATTCATTCCAAACATCAAAATCTGAAAATGACCAGCACAGTTTAGTTCCTCGCCCATGATAAATCCAATCTCTTACTTGCCAAGCTTGGATACCTAATTTTCTGGCAATCTTAATTTTACCCCAACCTGTCTCTTTTCTAATTTTAAGTGCTTTCAGGCGTAATTGTTCTCGTTCTTTTAAGGTATGTTGCCTCGCTTTAAGATACAAAAGCCATTTATTGCCTTTTATCTCTTTCTCCGTACAATACCTGTAACCAACCGTTTCAAGAAATTTGATGGTGTTTTCTACATTTTTAGCAAGAGTAATCTGAAACTTAATCGATGCTGTTCCATCTTTCCTAAGGTTGCCTCCATTTTTTCTCTCACTCGCGTTGCTTACTTTCACCCCAATATCTTCTAATAAAAATTTAATTTGCCTTGCATACTGCTCACCATTCGACCTGAGTGTGCTTGCTTTGTTAAATGTTAACCTAATGGCGTTAAAATCCCCCCCCCATTTTTTTGATTGAGATGGAGCCACACCATCTGCTCCAAACAAAGCTGCCAAAAATTCTGCCTTTTCTAGTTTAGATGCGCCCATAAGCCATTTTGGGATTAGAACTTTAGTATTGGTTTTGCTTCCTATAGGAATACTCAATTCAGAAAAAAAGTTAAAAACTTTTGTGCCGGCTCCTACAGAATGCGAGGTGCCTTCTACAATTGCTTCTTTCCCACTTACTGCTTTTATTGTTGATACTGTTTTTCTAGAATAAATCTTCGAGGAAGAGAGTCCAATTGTATGAAGATCACCCCGTATTATTTCTAAATCCTCTGGGTATCTTTTTCCACTAAATCCTGCCTGCTTTTGATTGGCACTTAACCATCCATCCCCATAAAGATGCCCAACTAATCTCGCAACGATATGTTTTCTCTCTTGAGAATAATTTAATTGCAAAGGTGTTCCTATTTCCTCAGCAATTTGAGCTTCTTTGAATCCATCGGCGGTTAGAATTTTATGCTCTGGCGTACATTTTATTTTTCTACCAGTTTCTGTTGTAAGTTCAATTATATTTTTTACACCTTTTTTATAGACTTTAGTAATCGGAAAAAAACCAACTTTTTTTTGAGAAAGGTCATAGCCTAACACTTTTAATTGTGTAGTCGGCATCCATTGATTGATGATTTGACCTATTTTTATTTTACCTCTACTAGTGGTTATGGATGAAGAATATGGAAGACATTCGTCAATCCCCAGCCACACTAACGGCTCGTCCAGTTTCTCTTCCACTTCTTTGGAAAAGTAATGCATGGCTGCATCCACGGTTTTGAACTCTTCTGTCTTTCTGGTCAACATACGCTGGTTGAACAAGGTGCGGGCAATTAAGCCTACCACTAATGCTTTGATGTCCCAGCCCGAGCCCATGGTAGCATACGGACTGACGTCTAACACCGTTACTTGTCCTCGGGCGACGATATCTTTCAACGGCGTTCCTTCTGCCGAGAAGATTTCCCATCCTTTTGCTTTCTTGAATTCATTGAGGACGATATGATTTACGATGGGGTCACTTTCTGTATCTTGATGCACGGCATCGAGCAGTGTATCTAACGAATAACTTGTTTTCTTTCGTCCCAGCTCCTGGACTATCCTCGTAATTAACACGCCTTCGGCGGAGTTCTGGTCGATGGAAAAGACCGTGCACCAGTCTTCTGGATTGACGTCCAGAGGCCGGATGGAAAACGGGAAGTCGGTAGGAATTCCCTGTTCTTTGTATTGGTAATAAAAACCAGTAGGGGTATAGATCTTCACATCCAGTGGTTTTGCCTCTATGCCCCATTGTTTCAGTAATTCCGCATCCTGAAAGTTGGGGTATTTCATGGTCCAGTAAATACCCATCGTATCTAATAGGATGATGGAAAGGTTTTGTTTGATCTCTTGAGGTAAATCGGCGATGCCTTCGGCAATGGCGCCCAGCGAGTAGGATTTTCCCGATCCTCTCTTGCCTACAATAAACACTACATGCGACCCCGCCACATCCAAATAGACGGGATTCGAAAGCGACGTGGTCTGCCCCATCTTGATGTACTGTTTGCCCATCAGAATGGTGCCTTCTTTTCCGTACTTTTCGAGGTCTTTCTTGCTTCGGCCGATGACGACATCAAACACCATACGTCTTGTTAAATGAAGAGAAGATAAAAAGGTTGTGGTGGGATTATATTCTTAAATGGTTTGTGATATAAGTTGGTTTTATGGTGGTTGGAGTAAATCGTCAATATGGAGCCGCCTATGGTATTCCCGTAGTTTTTCCGATAATAATTTACCTAATTCCGGAACGGCTTCTTGAACATTGGTTATACTGGCCTTTCCAGGGAACAAGATGGTGTCGGCCGTCTGGTCGCATAAATAATCTACAATAATCATCCTACTCTCGGCTAAATCTGCTGAATATATTCCGTGATGGAACAGATATCTTAGAACATCTGGTTCTGGCGGTACACTGAGTTCACAGACTTGTCTTCCCTCACTAAAAGGAATTCCGTAGATGTCTGATAGCGTACGATTATCTCCTTGCGTGACAACTCGGTAATGGACGGGAGAGCGGTAATTCGTGCCGGTAACTGTCATTGAGCCGCTTCGGGAGACGCAGGCAAATGGCCGGGAGACATTTTCTGGTTGTGGAATGACATCCAGTAATCGAGCTGGTGTGGAGAGATCAAATTTTTCTTGGAACCAGACATTTTTGTAATGGGTTAAATCATCTCGACATTGTTCACCATCAGCCGGTCCAGAAATAGAGCATTGAGGAAGAAGATTGAGGCTGCAACGATGCGTTCGTATGTACGATGCTGATACTAACCCTCCCGCTAAAATACCCAGTCCTAATGCTCCCGCCAGTATTTCTTTAATCACAGCTTATCATCCGTCAGCACATTCACTTTAGACTGTTCCTGCACCTTACTGCCGGTGCCAATCAAGTAGCTGATGCCTAACTTCTCGGCAATCCGCAGTAAGTCTACGTCAATTACGCCATCCAAGGCTAAGGCATAAATGCCCCCGTTCAGGCTTTTGATAGTAGAACTTAATTCACTTAAAGGCACCTTTCCCAGTACGTTCAGCTTCTGGTCGAAAATGCACGCTCCCCGGGTGCCAAACAAATCATCTAACGTATTTTTGAAGGTCTTCCGTTCTTCGGGAGTAAGTTTACCGCTTTCTTTGGGTGCAAATGACGGCCGAACATTCGATGTTTCTGTGGGTTTAGGATATGCCGGTCGAGGGGCCATCTCCGGACGTCGTGGCGGTAAAGGCCTTTGCATAAAATTGCGTCGGGGTTCAGCTTCTTCTTTCAACTGGCCCTGTTCGTCAATGCCTAACTCCAGTTTTGCCTGTTCCGCGGTAATGCGTCCGCGCAAGGCCTGGTGGATTTCTTTCTTGGTAATTTCCTCCACTTCCTTGCCATCGGGCGCTTTACAGACGAAATCAACGTCGGCTGTGCTGATTAATCCCCGGATAATCAAGTCTCCGCCCCGATCGCCGTCCACAAAGAGGGTAACGGTCTTCTTCTTGGTAAGGTCTTTGATGGTCTGGGGGATGGTGGTTCCATTTAAAGCAATCACATTCTTGAACCCGTTCTTCAGCAAGTTAAGGACATCGGCACGTCCTTCCACGACAATGATATCGTCACTATCATCGATGGCAGGGCCAGCAGCTAACTTGTCTCGTCCGTACTCTACTACCTCCATCATGCGGACGGACTGAGCCACTTCATCTGCAAGCTCTTGAGAATCCGGCAGGGTCTTTTCCGTAAGATCCTTCAGCAAGGCTTTGGCACGCTCAATGACAAATTGCCGTTTGCTGATGCGGACGTCTTCGATTTTCTTGACTTCAATTTTAGCAGTACATGGGCCGATGCGCTGGATGATCTCCAGGGCGGCTGCTACAATAGCAGTTTCCGTTTTGTCCAAAGAACTGGGAATAATAATCTCTCCTTGAGTCTTGCCAGAACTGGTGTTGACGTTCACTTCAATCCGGCCGATACGGCCGCTGCGCTGCAGTTCCCGTAGTTCCAGGTCGTTTCCTAGTAACCCCTCAGTCTGCCCGAAAATGGCGCCAATGACGTCTGGCCGGTCAACGACACCATCAATAAAGATGGTGGAATGAACAATGTATTTTGCTGCAACTGGACTTATTTTAGCCATAGTGTTTCCTCCGCGAGAAAGAGTACAACTGCTTACTGTTTCCGTCCACTGCTACTTACGTGATGAATGGTGTAAAGCATGATGATACTCTTTCGGTTTACTTTATCTTTGTATCCTATAGAACAATGAATTCCCTACATCCCAATACTTATGGAACACATGAAGTGAATGATTATCCTACAGGCTGCAATTGTGAAATGAAGCCCGCTGCACTAACCCCCATGTTCATGGCTTGGCGTGTGCCGTTAACTCCCACAGGTACTCTCGTGGCGGGCTATTTTGATAGTGTAGTCTCTAGTATATAAATTGTTCGGTTTTGTATGTTTACAATATTGAAATTTATTGAATTGCTTTCCAAAACTGGGCATTGCCGGCAGACTCATAGTTTTACATGGTGTGGTGGTTATTACATGGTTTCGAAAAATTTATATACTTTTCTAATTTTACCATGTGAATGGCCATAGAATTAGAGGTAGGAACTGCAACGATAACTTCGAAGAATATGATAGTGATACCTAAAAAGGCCCGAGAGAAATTTAACCTTCAGGAAGGGCAGAAGTTGAAAGTGTTTGTGGGAGAGCATGAGGTGATTCTTTCACCCTTTTTATCACTGGATCAGCTCTGCGGTATTTTGAAAGGGCCGCAAACTGCTGAGGAATTAGTCAAAGAAGGCAGAAAAAATATAAGCAGGTATGATTAAATGATTGTTTTTGAGACTTTTGCTTTGGTAAAGCTTTTGAAAAAAGAGCCAGGATATGAAAAGATAGCTCAAGCCGTTGAACAAGGTGGCTTTATTTTGGATACTACTAAATATGAATTGTTCTATGATGTGGTCAGAGATTGGATGAAGCAGGGGCATGAGCTTCATGAAAGTCTGCGGAAAGGCATTGAAATCATAGAAGCTTTGGCTACTCATTTACAAACCGAAAGCGTCAATGAAAGAATTATGCAGGAATCAATTTATTTTAAGATCACTTACCACCAATTAAACCTTTCGCATTTTGATTGTCTGGCGTTGGGAGCTGCCAAAGTGCTGGGCGTGCCTCTCTTATCGGGTGAGAAAGGCTTGGCGCAAGTGAAAGAAGTAAAGGTGGTGGGATGAAAATGAATGAAGACTCATTCTGGTTAAAAGTAAGTGAACTTTCATTGATGAAAGTGTGGCATAATACGTTTGATGACCGATGGGATGAAGTGCTTTAAAGAGTTGGTGTAGAATTCTGGAATAAAGTTAATCCTTATTTAGGTCTATATTTTTTTAATTGATGTATATCCTGTTACGGGGGTATTGCTGAAAACATTACCTCTTCAAAAAATCATAAACAATATATGTGGCCAGGATAGTATAGGTTACCCATTTTGGAGAATCTGCCATCAACGACCATGCAACTGCCATCTTTTTCTCTGCCATACCTCCGTTAAACTCTTGAGCGGGAACTCGTATCATCTTTTGGGTTATATAAATGGGATTTAATAAGTATTCCCTCATCCTAATTTTTACCGGCAGGTGTTGTCGCGTTTTTTGCTCTAAATTTTCGGCGGTCATAGTATTATGAAAAATTAGTTATTCTCCTATAATATTAACGACTTTCATACCCTTGACGTTGTTGAACGCGATATCTATCAACAGCCAAAAGGTAACCTAAATCAGAATTTGCTTGCACCAATCTTGTGGCCGCATCACGAATTTCAGGAGTCATTACTCTGGCTCTCCCTTTATTGACTTTGTCTAAAGTAGGTACAAATTCAGGGGCGACATAATACGCTTCACCCACCGAGCCAATAAGATCTGCTTGACCATCACCATTTAAATCTCGCACGTATGCTCGACTAAATAAATAGTAAGGGCCACTTCCCAAGGGCATAATTACACTTGCAGACTGTCTATCAAAAACTGCTCTTTTCGGCTCTGAAAGTCTGCTATTGCCGCAACTAGTCAAGAGTCCCATTAAACTTAACGTTGCCAATGTTTTTCCCGTTGCCATTTTTTTATTCCGTTGGAATATGAAAACCCCAACAGATCCCGAAGGACCTGCCGGGGAAAGAGGTGGTTTGAGGTATTTTGTAACTTAAGAATAGTGTATACTTTATAAATGTTGTGGTATTTTGTTACTTTATAGTGGTTTTTCTATCATTTCTTCCCAGTATCTAAATGCTAATATAGTTTTAAAGTCTTCTTCCCAGGTATGTTTTTTCTTACCTACGTTGAGCCAGTCAATCTGCAGCAGGGAACGGAAACACTCTTCTTCGTCCGGGAGCAGTCTCCCGCAGGCAATCGTTCGCACGTGGTTATACACAATATCTCTCATTATTTCTTTACACCCCCATTGCTTCACGATGATGTAAGTGCACTCACGGAAAAATTGAAAAAAAGTATACCTGAAAATATGATCTTAGAGGAAAAGAGATATAACGCTCGGCGTTCTTTTGTACGTATAGCTGGCAGCAAAGAAGACCTCCCCTTGCTGCCGGCGTTGTTCCATCCTCAAAATGAGCCGGTTAATTCTCCTTCTCGACAACTGCGCTGGATATACTCGCCGGGGTTGCTGCTGGAAAGTCCCGATAAAATTCCGACCCCAGACGATATTCTTAGCGGACGAGTTCATCGCCAGTACGCGCCACTGGAAGCATTAGTGAATGATTCTGCTGCCGTTATTGATATTGAGATGGAAGGCTGGCAGAAAGGTCAGGAGCACATCTTCATGGCCGTCTACCTCAGCCCGCACCAGAAGATTATCTTTCATGATCTCCCTTTTGACCAGCAAGAGCAGGAAGGATTTTTATTACAGCAATTTTCCTCACCCCAAGATTTAGGGGAAAAATTAACCAGACTTTTGCATGAAGACGATCCGTTATGGATTTATGGGCACAATGTTATGAAGTATGACCAACTCAAGATTCGGGATTGCACTGGTGCGTATTTTCCAGCGACGGACGGGCATTATCCGGTGACCAAGTCAACCCAGGGTTTAGGCAGAGTTCTTACCAAAGGGCGGTTTACCCTCGATACGTACGCCTATTATTTTAATTATGGCAACTTACTCGCGAACGGCAGCCTGGGGACGCTCTCATTACAAAAGCGGCCGTTGAGTCATGCACAGCAGGCTCTTCGAGTGGCTGAGGCACGGCGGGGCAATAGTGATGCCTTTCAAGAGTTGGTGCAGTATTGCATTGGGGACGGTCTTGCTTCTTTAGAGCTGGCGGAAGGCGTTAAAGAATCAGCCAGCCGGATCGCGCTCCATTTTCGGACGTCTCCCGATAGAGTCTGTACCGCGGGCAAGAGTACCACTGCCGAAGACTATTGGCAGCGGCGGCACTTCCTGATTAAAGGCACGTCTCCCCGCAGCTGGCGGACACGGGAAAAACCGTTTTCGCTTGATCAGCTAACCAATTCTCTCTTGACGAAGGGATTCGTCCCCGGCATTATTGATGACGTGCACGTTCTTTATCTTACTCCGTTTATTGCAGGTACTCGTGATATGCTGGTTCGCCGGGCGGCAATGCTACGGCAAGGAATTGAAAAGACAGATCCCTGGGGGCAGTATGCACTGCTGCGGGCCTTGAATGCTGATATTTCCTTTCTGGTGCAGGAATATGAACGGATCGTGGGTGATGTTGAAGGCGCCCATTTTCGTGCTCCTCCCTCTGAATACAGTGAGCAAGAAAAGGCAGCGCTCTACTGCCTGTTCCGATATCAACAGATTCGCTCCATTGATGCTGATAAAAGCTATCCAGCAGACCCCTTGAGTTTTGCTTCGCGGGTTGCGGCAGCTATTACTCGTACCAATGCTGCCTTGAGCCAGTACACTCCCATTAACCAAGGCTCTACTCTTACCTTTGTCCGGGGCAATGTTGAGGTGCAGCAACTGGAAGAATCAGGTTATGGCTGTTCTTTCGGTCAGGGAAAAGTGTTATCGTTACGTCCTGGCTGCGTTATTGCTAATCCTTTCCACGAGACCAATCCGGCCCGGTTTATGTACCAGGGCTATAGTTTTGAAAAAGGGAGAAAAAGTAATTTTGAGAAACGAGTGGTTAAGGAAATGCTTACACAGCTTTTTGCCGGTGAGCGTGTTGATTCCATTCGGGCGTATCTCGATGGGGAAGTGAGCGATTTTAGTGCTGGCAGAAAACCTGATGAAGAGTATTATATTACTGGGAAAACCAGAACGTATTATCTTTCTGAGCTGACCAGAGTGCTGGAGCAGCGCTCGGAAAAGAGTAATCATCATATTCCTCTCGCTGCGTTGCAGCGCTATCGAAAAGTATCGCGTCGTTTGGGAAATACACTTTCTCCTTCGACCAGGAAAGAGCTTCAGGCGATACTGGAGCAGTGCCGCAGGGACTTTTCCTTTCCCTATCTGGACGAATTGTGGGAGAAAGTACAGCATCCTTTTCCGCCCACTCTCAATTTAATGATTGATGAGCTTGGCCGGTTAATGCCGGTGCCCATGGCTGCTGCTCCCGGACTTTCTCAATATGCTGCGAAGGTGCGAAAGCATTTGGCGGAGTTTTATGCGATATTAAAGCCGGCACAACGAACGCTGGGGTGGTGAGCAAACTTATATATAACCCGGAGCTTATAGTATTCTTATGGCCACCTTCACCTATCAGGAACGCTTTAAGACCATTAAAGGCGTCTTTGATGAACATACCAATCGGGTGCTGTTTGAGCTGCACAGCCAGGGGCATTTTGACGAGTTAGTGTCGCCGCTGAAAGTCGGCAAGGAAAGCAATGTCTTCATTGCCCTTAAAGGGAAGAAAAAAGTCATCGTGAAAATTTACCACTTGCAGAACTCTAACTTCAATAAGATGTTTAGTTATATCCGAGTTGATCCCCGCCATATCTACCTGCAGCATCGTTCCCGGGAAATAATCTTTGCCTGGACCCAGCGGGAATATGCCAACCTGCTGCGGGCCGAAAAAGCCCGAATTAATGTTCCAGAGCCGTTGACGGTAAAAAATAACGTGTTAGTCGAGGAGATGATTGGCGATCCCGCGCCGCAGCTGAAAGACGCTTTTCCGGCTGATCCAGTTTATTTTTTTGATACAGTGATTGCCCAAATCCAAAGATTATACGCTGCGGGATTGGTCCATGGGGATCTTTCGGCGTTTAACATCCTGAATTGGGATGAAAAGCCCTATTTCATTGACTTTTCGCAAGCGACCTTAACCAAGACGCCCAATGCCCAAGAACTGCTGGAACGCGATGTGAAAAATGTCCTGCAGTTTTTTAAGAAACTGGGAATTAAAGCTGAATTTGCACAAACTTTAAAAAAAATCACCCGTAAATGACCCTCATGGAAGAATTCGCCTATGAATGGAAAATCCCGGAAGAACGAGTCGCGGTTCTGATAGGGGCAGCAGGCAGCACTAAAAAGATGCTGGAGCAACAGACCAAATGCACTATTGCTGTTTCCAAAGAAGGTGATGTTTCCATCACCGGCGAGGATGCGTTGATGCTTTATACCACGCGAGAGATAGTCCGGGCCATTGGCAGAGGGTTTAATCCCAAGATTGCCTTACTGCTGTTGAAAACGGATTATGCCTTAGAGATGATTGACATGAAAGATATTGCGGGGAAAAACAAGAATACCATGGAGAGACTCAAGGGTAGAGTAATCGGCACCGGTGGCAAATCGCGGGAAGAAATTGAGCGCTTGACTGACACGCACATTTCGGTGTATGGCAAGACTATCGGCATCATTGGCGAGGTCGAGCATGTTTCTCTAGCCCGGGACGCAGTGGCGATGCTGCTGCAGGGGTCGATGCACAAGACGGTGTACCAGTATTTAGAGAAGAAAAAGAAGGAGATATTGTTTGGGTGAAAATCGATTAAACGAGGTTGTACCTTGGACCACGTCATGATGTTAACAATGGAACGATTTAAGTCAGAATTGAAAAAGAAAAAGCCGCCGTTCACCAGTTTGGCGAAACCCACTCACTGGGGCGAGGGCAGTGAGCACCTTAGCGAGCAGATTGATGAAATTCTGTATGGTGAGTGAAATATTCAGATATTTCATTTTTTAATAATACAACCCCATAATAAAAATAAATTCTGGCAAAAAAAGCAACTCACCACAATCCTTATAAACCACTTCTTTTTTTCTATAATTCATGGCCGAGCGGACTGCCGAAGAATTAGCCAAGAAACAACGGGAAATCAGCATCGCTGAGTTCTTTGAGAAAAACCGCCACCTCCTGGGTTTTGATAATCCGCGGAAAGCCCTGCTTATGGCCGTGAAAGAAGCCGTGGATAATTCGCTAGATGCCTGCGAGGAAGCCCGCATCCTGCCGGAAGTCAACATTGAAATCCTGAAGCTGGATGAAAAACGCTATCGGATGGTCGTGGAAGATAATGGTCCGGGCATCGTGCGCAAGCAAATCCCCAAGATCTTTGCCAAACTGTTATACGGCTCCAAGTTCCATAAACTTTCCGCGACCCGCGGCCAGCAAGGAATTGGTATTTCTGCTGCGGTTCTCTACGGGCAACTTACCACTGGCAAGCCCGCTATTATTCTTTCCAAAACTGCGTCGGGTGATACCGCCCACAAGTTCAAGCTGAAAATCAACACGCAGACGAACAATCCGGACATTCTGGAAGATACCGAAGAAGAATGGCCGGGAAAAGAGCACGGCATCCGGGTGGAGATTGAGATGGAAGGTGAATATCTCAAAGGCCGCCAGTCAGTGGATGAGTATCTGAAAGAGACGGCTATTGTTAATCCTCATGCCACTCTCATTTATACCAATCCGGAAGCAGAGCAAATAATCTTTCCCCGGGTGGTACAGCAATTGCCACCGGAAGCCAAGGAAATTCAGCCCCATCCCTATGGTGTGGAATTAGGAATGCTGATCAAGATGCTGGAGAATACCGAGGCTAAGACCTTACAGCAGTTCCTCACGACGGAGTTTGTCCGCGTCGGTCCGGGAACGGCTAAGGAAATTTGCGCCAACAGTGCTTTACTTCCTAATACCAAACCCAAAGAAGTGAGTAGGGAATTAGCGGAGAATCTCTATAAAGGAATTCAAAAAACTAAAATCATTGCTCCCCCTACTGATTGCATTTCTCCTATTGGCGAGGAGCAGCTGGAAGGGGGCTTGCGCAAGGAAATCAATGCGGAGTTTTATTGCGCCACGACCCGGCCGCCGGAAGTGTATCGGGGAAATCCATTTATTATAGAAGCGGCAATTGCGTTTGGCGGGGAGCAGGATGCCGAATCGACGGTTCGTATCCTGCGCTTTGCCAACCGCGTTCCGTTGTTGTATCAGCAAGGAGCGTGCGCCATCATTAATTCCATTACCAATACGGCCTGGAGGAATTATGGGTTGCAGCAAAGCAATGGGGCACTGCCCAGTGGACCATGCACAATAGTGGTGCACATGACCTCCGTCTGGGTGCCTTTTACCTCTGAATCGAAAGAAGCGTTGGCGCACTATCCGGAAATCATCAAAGAAGTGAAGCTGGCGCTGCAGGAATGTGGACGTAAATTATCAATGTATGTCAACAAGAAGCGGCGCATTGGCGATGAAGCCAAGAAGCGCAGTTATATCGAAAAATATATTCCTCACGTGGCTGATGCCTTACGGGAAATTACCGCGGGAACTGTTCAGGAGCAGAAACAGCTGGAAGACAACCTGTATGAAATCCTGGAGCAGGAGCGGGGAGAGCTGGAAGAACTGAGCATTGATAATCCGGATTATGACCCTGAGTTTGCCAAGATCGGGCAAGAGGAAGAGCCGGCCGATGATGGCTCTTTCACCGAAGAGACGAAGGGCATGAAAGAAAGTAAAGATAATAAAGACAAAAAAGAAAAGAAAGATATGAAAGATACGAAAGGCAAACAGACTAAATTAAAGTAAGATGGCTAAAAAAACGTTACCCAAAGAGAATCAAGACGTAGTCGCGAAAATCGTAGACACGGCCACGGAAATGAAACAGAAGATCAAGCAGCTCAAGCAGCCTCAGCTGAAAATTCCGCTGCGGGCGCTGAGTAATGTCGAATATGATCTTAAAGCAGGCTATTTCAAACTGTTGCGGCAGATCAAGGCACGGACGTTGACTGCGTCTACCATCCGAACGTTTGCCCAGACGCTGCGGATGATGGGCTTATCCAAACAGCTGGTGGAGACGGATGACATTGCGACCAAAAGGGAAGCCTATTACGTGAGCAAGAACTGGGGGGATGCCCGATTCTTGGAGCAGCCGGAATCCGACACGGTCATGGACGATATTGAAGCGATGATGCAGGTTAACCGGGAACGGATCGGATTCATTCCGGAAGAGAAAGGGGGTGATGTGGCGGGAGAGTTAGTCGTTATCGACCAAGATGCCGATACGGGCAAAGAATTGCGCATTGACTGCACCAAGTTTGGCTCGGGTGCGTATTCGGTGCCGAGCAGCTGCGAGCACCTAAAGTTTGAAACGAAAGCAAAATTTGTCTTAGCCATTGAAACCAGTGGTATGTTTGAGCGGCTGAACAAGCACCGCTATTGGAGGACTGCTAACTGTATCCTCATTTCTATGGGGGGAGTGCCTACTCGTGCATGCCGGCGTTTCATCCGCATGCTGGCCGATCAGCAGAAATTGCCGGTGTACGTCTTTACCGACGGTGATCCGTACGGGTTTGGTTCGATTTACCGCACTTTAAAGGTTGGTTCCGGCAACGCTGCCCATATCAATGAATATTTTTGCGTTCCTCAGGCCACATTTTTAGGTGTTACACCCCAAGATATTATTGACTATAAACTGCCCACACATCCGCTGAAGGAGGTGGACGTCAAAAAAATAAAAGATTTAGTAAAGAATGATCCTTTCATCAAGCACCACAAAGAATGGCAAAAAGCCTTAGACCAGATGGCCAAGATGAAGGTGCGCGCGGAACAGCAAGCCTTGGCGAAGCATGGATTGAACTTCGTGATGGAAAAATACTTGCCGGACAAGCTGAAAAACCAAAAAACATGGCTGCCGTAAAAGAAAGTATCCTTGTTATTGGAAATTGCGCCGGGTTTAAAACCCTGTACTTTAGGGCGCAATTTTCAATCCCGAAAATCGCACGATTAAATACCTCAGGATTTAGCCCGAGGATTAGTGCGATTTTCGTTATTGGTGTGGCGTTGCTGTTGGTAGCATGTAGCAAATCAACTGCTACGGCAGTGATAGAAACTTCAGCCGGCACCTTTACTCTCGAATTATCTGATAAGACTCCCCGAACCACTCAAAATTTCATCGACCTGGTGAACAAAGGATTTTATGATGGCACTACATTTCATCGTGTCATTCCTGAATTTATGATTCAGGGAGGCGATCCGCTGACTCGAGACCCAGCGCAGAAGTTTCGCTGGGGCACCGGCGGACCGGGCTATGAGATTGAGGATGAGTTTAGTCCGGAACTTAATAATGTTCGAGGTACCATCTCTATGGCCAATCACGGGCCGAATACCGGCGGCAGCCAGTTTTTCATTAACGTCGTTGATAATACATATCTTGACAATAAACATGCGGTCTTTGGAACAGTCTTTTCGGGCATGGACGTGGTGGATAAGATTTCATTAGTCTCCACGGATGCGCAGAACCGCCCGTTGGAAGATGTGACTGTCCTTTCGGTGAAAATTAAATAGATTTTAGATTTTTTTCACTGACTATTTATCAAATCATCTTCTTTCGTATTTGTTTAGCACCTTCGAAATTCCCGAGGATTTTTTGGAGGAGAGACATCCCCGTAGGGGGCAAGTCCCCCTGTCTCTCTCATAGTTATTTTCCTATAGAATTTCGACCTTTGGGGTGCTAAACAAATACCTTCTTTCCAATAATCATCTCCCCATAGGCACTTAATGCTGCCGGCACTTCAAAAGTACGCAAGGACACCTGCCGAAAGCCGGAATCACTAATGATAAAACCGCCGGAGCGAAGTTGCGCAAAGACGTTTTCCTCGTAGAATGGTTCTGCCGATTTCATGATGCGAAAAGCCTTTTCGAAATAAATGTCGTACGGTGGAATCGCTGGAAGTATCTTGAAAATGTTGCCGGCCATTCCCTCTACTTTGATTAACAGCGAGTTCCAATAGAAAGAGAATGAATTCTGATGTTCGCTGAACGAAATTCCCACGTCATCCAAGACTGCTTTGATGGTCGGCAGCGGAAGATTCAAATCTATCAACAGCAGCCGTGCCTGGCGAAGCGTTGGAAATAAAGACGCAAGGTACAGGCAGGGGGTTATTATATCTGCGCCGCAGCCGGGATACAGTATGGTACACTCCTTCTGGTCAAACGAAGGAATGGCTGAAAGCTGTTTTAACGCCAGGTATTCTTCCTGGAAGACGTACTGCTGCACCTTTTGCAGGTTCGGGGTGGTGTGGGGATTTATTCCCCTGGGACTGACCCAATGGGAAGGAAAAGTAATCAATTGGCTCATTGTCTCTCCTCCGCTAACGAAATATTTAAAAGTTACTTCTCTTTACGGGAAGATATGCGAACAACTTGGGGAATATTTCTGCTTTTACTGTTGGCGGTGTTCTTGATGGCCTGTTCTTCCGAACCCTTGACCGGCAGTTCGACGGCGCAGGCGAGCACCCTTACCATCAAGACGGAGAGTGAGAATGGCTCCATCATTACCGGCGCCAGCATCTATGTGAATGGGGAGTTCAAGGGGAAAACCAACACCTATGGCGATGAGAAAGGCGCCCGACTGATTGTGCTGGAAGGAAATAATAACCTGGTTACGGTTGAAAAAGAAGATTATGGAGCGGCTGAGCCTCGAGTCATCAATGCCGTGTCGGGAGGCAATCAACAAGTTACCTTTGTGCTGGAGAGCAGGAAAACGGATTTGCTGGTAATAGTCCAGGATCGCTATGGACCAGTTTCTGGCGCCCAAGTTTCCTTACGGAAAGGAGATACTTTTATTGTCTTAGGGACAGCTATAACTGATGAGGATGGCGTTGCTACCTTTAGCCAAGTTGACGATGGCTCCTACACGCTGCAGGTACGTAAAGACGGCTATATCCCAGAAGAAGTCGAGGAAACCGTTGATCATTTCCAAAATAACGGCGGTCTCAGCACCACTATCTTGCTGACGAAGATTCCGGAGTTATATGTGACTATAGTCGATCGCCAGGGACAGCCTTTGGATGACGCTGAGGCGTCTTTATATTCCCGGCAAGGATATCATTCACCGGGCACGAGCGCAATTGCCACGGCCTATACCGGAAGTTCCGGGGAAGTTCTGTTTCAGAATGTGGATTATGACGAGCAGTACGTTATTGTTGTTCGCCGGGCGCAGTATTTGAGTGCAACTCACGAGGTGGTGCTTACGCCAGATACCCGCGAGGTGACGGTGGAAATGATATGGGATATTGGATAAGAAGTTCGCTGGTTAATTTCTTTCGAGCTTACGGTTATGTTTTCTCTCATCCTCTTAGAGTATGAACATTCGAGAATAACCCTCTATTGAAGATAGGGCAGTGAGCTCTGAGCAATGCTGAACGGGGCTTTTGGACACGAACAGGGCGGTACTCCCACGTCTTTGGGGAGTTTGGATGCGCCAATGTGTGTGGTGATATCGCCAGTAGAGTAACTAATCTATGCTGCTCCAACAGGACAGGGAAGACTTTATAAATAAATTCCCGTTTATTCTGGGTGATGGGCCTGTAGCCTAGCCTGGATAGGGCGACAGCCTTCTATGCGTAAGCGTAAGGAAGCTGTAGGTCGGGGGTTCAAATGCCAGTTACACTAGGCGAGTCGTACTCAGGTGGGGCATAAAGCCCCACGATAACGCAAAATAGTGTAACGACTTGAAAGTCCCCTCAGGCCCGTTTTCTGCTTTTGGTTGGACTATTTACTGCAAAAGAGATACGTTTAAATACTGGTAGTGCCTCAAAACCGGCATACAAGAAGGTGATGTTTCATGGATGTCCGCAAAACCAGAACGTGTGATCGATGCCGGGCCAGTGTGCCCTTAGACCAGGTGCGCTTGTTTCCCAAAGACAAGGAAAAAAATATGCTGGTCTGTGGAAAATGCTTTCAGGAGCTGAGCAAGCCCAAGGTACCATTGAAATCTACGGCTCAGCCGTTGCCACAAGCAGACTATACGTCGTACTTTTGCGATCGCTGCAAGTATTCCTTCCGGGTAGATTCGGCTAAAGCCGGCGTAACCTATGTGCTGCACTGCCCCTACTGTGGAAAATCTGACCGCTTGCATGAGCGATGAACGTCCATGATTTACATCCATCAGCTGAATAATTTTAATCCCAAGACCGTGGAGACGGAGGCAGTATACCTTATCCGCGAGCTTAAGCAGAAAACTCCCTACCCTTTAACGGTTGACAGTGTCTCTGCATATTTTACCGATCTGCTTCTTTCCCAGACTGACCAGGCTGCTATGGAGCAGGCGTTGGAATTGATTGATCAACTTATTCCGCAGATTGAACAGTTGCTGCAGGAGCAATCATCTCTCTATGAGCCGGTTAATTTGCAGCGGGCCATTGCCATCTTGCGGGAATTGCCCTCGCCATTACAGCAGAACATCACTTATTTTCAGAGCATCATTCCCTGGCAGCAGCAGTACATCCAATCTTTAGTGCCGGTGCTGAATGGCATTCCCCGGGCGACGGCCATCGAGGACAAGAAAAAATGGAATGCGTTCCTGAACATATTTTTTGAGAAAGTGCTGCGCACCGAGCAGTTTGCTTTCAATAGCCAGGATATCCTTCATGAAGGGCCGCTAGCCCAAATCGTGGGATTAAGCGAGAGCATGAGCAGGGGATTTTTTTTCCATGTTTCTCTGGAAGAGGAGCTGAAGAAAGTGTCGTATGACATTATCAAGCGGCGGATTCCAGCAGAGAATTTACGGGTGGTGGAAGACATCCGCGAGGGCATTGAGAATATCCGCCGGGGCATTGAGCGGGGCTACCATAGTAACATGCGCCTGGTCAATTGGGCGGTGATTATGTATTCGTATGTCAAGTGGCTCTCGAATCCCTGGGAAAAGAATGGGTAAGTTCTGGTAGTGCAAAAGGGGCAGCACCAATTCACGAGCGATAGTATTCTGAAAACAATCGGTTGCGGAGGTGGATGCATTCCGAATGGATGAGGAATGTTCCGAAAACCGTGTTTTCGATATCACTTACGGGGAGGCGCCACAATTCAGAACCATAGTAAAAGAGCGAGTCGGTGCTGCCCCTGATGAAGTTCCCACTAACCATTAAGTCCTCGAAAATTATATAAATGCGCCCTCTTCCCTGTAACTCAAGCGCCCGTAGCCAAGCGGCTAAGGCAATCGCCTGCAGTCCACGGAAGACAGCGATGATTCGAGGGTTCGAGAATAAGTGGCCTTGCCCCTTATCAATCCCGGGCCAATGGGAAGAAGACGAAAATCCCTCCGGGCGCTCTTATAATCTTTTTAGATATTCTTCCCACCGAGAAATTATTTTTACCGTGGTAAGAGCTACTCCCAGAGATACTATTCCTTTTTCCGACAAGTCCGGCATGCTCTGGCAGTATTTTTTAAAGATGTGGAGTTGCAATTGTACTCTGTTTTGAATCGTCGTAAGGCTATGGGTAAAATCTTTTGCCGATAACTCTTGGTAGCTTAATCCATTCTTCGCTTGAATACATTCCCCCACTAGGCAGTTTTGGAATGACAGCACTGGCAAGACTTCATCATCTTTGCGATAATAGCCCGGGGTTACGATTACCGGAAGAGCATATCTCTTTCCCGGCTGATGATGGGTATGCTGCAGGTTGAAGAGCGTAAGATACGTGGCATTTAGTGGTATGGCGGCGTATTCCTTAGGGCGAAGACGAATGACATTGGTTAACTTATACTGCTTTAGAAATTTTCTTTTGGAGGGGGTGATCACTTGGTTATT
>JACPCD010000021.1 GCA_016179955.1 Candidatus Woesearchaeota archaeon
AGGCTGGATGACATAAAGAGTCAGATAGTATCACAAACGGCCTTCCTACAGGAAAAGATAAATTCCCTGCAGCATCGAATAAACGATAACACCACAGAACTTGCCCAGAGCCAAGCTGCTTTTGACAGCCTGCCGGCAAAAGAAGCCCAGCTGCAGGAATTAAATGCCCAGCGCATTGATGTAGATAGTTTAGACCAAAAGAAAGAGCAATTGAACGAACTGCTTACTAAGACGATTCAGATGATCACCAAAAATGAGACGTTACTGGCGCATGCCCAACATCTGAAAGAGAGCATTGCGACCTTGGAAAGTTGTCCGCTGTGCCTGCAAACTGTGCACTCGAGCCATAAACAATTCATTCAGGAGCAGGAAGATCAAAAGATTACGCTGGCCCACGGATTATTGTCAGAGTTCCAGGGCAAAAAAATTGAAATACAGGAGCAGCGGGAGAAGGTGCAGGAGAGCATCAAGAAGGCCATCGAGCAGAGCAATCGTCGTGCCCGTCTGGAACTGGAGCTGCAGCAGCTTCAATCCAGAAGAGAACAGCGGCAGCAGCAGCAACAGCAGCTTCAGCAATGGCAGCGGGAATTGGCAGTAAGCAAAGAGCAGTTAGCCAAAATACAATTAGAAAGCAACCTTGAATCAGTGCAGCAGCATCTGCAGCAGATTGAAGCGATAAAAGTTAAACTGCTGCAGCGAAGGTATCTCGAGCAACAATTACGGGACCTGCAACAACAGCAGAACGAGCGGAAGAAGCAGAGTGAAGAAGTGCAGCGGCAGCTGACACACCTAGCCGAGCAGATTGCCCAATATCCCGACTGCAGCGTCGAAATAAATGTTCAAAAGAAGGCTTGGCAAGAGGCACAGCAACTGGAGAAATATTTTTCAGTGCAGCAGGCTCAACTGCAGACTCAGCTGCACGGACTGAGCAGGAGCGAAGAAAACATAGTCAAGCAGCTGGCGACGCTTCGAGAGCTGCATCAGAAAGCCCAGCAGCGGCAACAGCTCTATCATTGGCTGGAAGAATACTTCCTCCGGCTGACGTATACTATTGAAAAGCAGGTCATGCTCTCCATTTACCACTTATTTAACCAGCTGTTTCAGGAATGGTTCTCCATCTTGATTGATGACGCCAGTATTTATTCCCGCATTGATGACTCTTTTTATCCCGTCATCGAGCAGAACGGCTATGAAGTGCCTTTCCTGCACTTAAGCGGCGGCGAGAAGACCTCGGCAGCATTAGCATATCGGCTCGCCCTGAATCGGGTGATTAATGACGTGATTCATACCATCTCGACCAAAGATTTACTAATTCTGGATGAGCCGACGGACGGCTTCAGTTCCGAGCAGCTGGACAAAGTACGGGAAGTATTGGAACGTCTCCAGCTGCGGCAGACTATCATCGTTTCCCACGAATCCAAGATTGAATCATTTGTGGAGAACGTGATCCACATCCAGAAAGAAGGTCATACCAGCATGGTGATGTCAAGTGGTTGAGAGAAGAGTGGATGAAAAGATTGAAAATGGGGTAAAAGACCATCTTCTGGAAGCATCTTCCTATACTCCCTGGACAGACTATGCTGCCCGGCGCTATTGTTCAACGTTGGATGATTTCGTAGACGCAAGCCATTGCCCAAAAGACGTGTGGGGATTGCCTAAGGTATATCAGCCAGGGGTTCAAGTTGCTGAGACCGGAACAAAAGTAGTAGCCCGCCTGCCACCAACACTGGAATACCGCCTCTTTGACAAAGATGACCTGATTTGGTGGCGGGGGAGCACCAAAAAAATAAATGTCATCAACAACTTTCAGGGAAGGATTGGCGAACGCCTCTTGTCATTAGTGTTACGGGGATTCATGAATGAAATGGTCTTAGAATCTCAGCGAGCTGGCTATTCCCAAACCAGCGGCGGAATCTTAAAAGAACGGCGGAAAAAGGAAGGTAAGCCTTTCCATAAACACGTGGTGCAGTGGAATGATTCATACCTGCTCAAATTTGACCGGAGAACGACTTTTGTGCTGCTGCAAAAAGCTGACGCAGGACAGACGCTTCATTATATCAGAGAGTTGCATATCCAAAAATGTGAGATTGATGGCTTGGCATCGCTGTACCTCCGTGGTCCATCAGGAGATGATGAAGAGCAGAAATATCTCCTTATTGCCGAAGTGAATACGACGCGAAGAGAGCGTCTCTGGCCTAATTCCTGGGATTTGAAATCGCCCCGGCCGTCAGGAGAACGCATTGAAAGCCGGCTGTTTGAACCTTTGGCATCGTTGTTTCCGGGCTACCAATTAGTCTATCTATTGATGGGACATACACCCGCACTATTTACCAAAAATTCAGCACTTCCTTATCCAACGCTTACTAAAAATTGTGCGACTATTGCGGAACGGTTGACAGCAGCAGGGATTGTGCCGCTCTTTATTCCCATTCCGGCGATGGTCAATTGTGCTGAGATAGCCCAGCGATGCTATGATTCCTTAGTGCGCTATCGTCAGGAGATGAAATAATTGGACTCGGTTTTTCTCGGAGTTTTCACGTACGATTCACCAGGGCGTTGGTCAAGAGAAAGAGAAGCTGGTGAACCATCATTTATCTGTCCTAGAGGCGAAGGGAACAGATGCGCTCTTTCCAGGTACGTCATTCCGGGAGAAAGGACTATCGGTAATACAGCTGCCTGTTCTTTCTGGTGGAAATACAAATCCCGGCTAAACAGGGCATCAGGAAGAGTTTCCTGCATTTGTGCCAGCAAGGTTTTATAGTGTGGTGCGGCCATGGTTGTTTGTTGAAATTGCTTGTGGGCGTTGTCTGTTGGAACGTCTTTTTGAGACAGTTACATCACCAACAACGAGTATAAGGAAAATTGACTTAAATAGTTTGTGGAGAAAGGTGAGACAAAAAAGTCGTTATGGGGTTTTTACCCAAAAGTTTCATTTAACCACTCCTTCCAGCGCCTTCATCGCGACTTCCATCTGCCGGTTGCTGGGCTCTTTAGTCGTAATATCCTGCAGCCATAAGCCCGGAGCAACCAGCGTCCGCAAAATAATATTTTTCTGATATTTATCGGCCAGCTTAATCACTTCATAGCCAAGGCCCGCAACCACCGGCAACAGCAATATCCTTCCGCCCAAGCGCACCCACCAGGGACCGGTAATGAACGAAAAGACAAAGATAGAAATGAGTAACACTAAAAACAGAAACGAAGTGCCACAGCGGCGATGCTGCCGGGGAAAGGAACGAACGTTCTGCAACGTGACTTGTTTCCCTGCCTCATAACAATAAATGGTCTTATGTTCTGCCCCATGATACTCAAATAAAGTCTTCACGTCTTTCATCTGAGCGATAATCAGGAGATAGCCCAAGAACAAAACTACCCGCAACAATCCATCAAGGATGGAAAACCATAGTCCTTCCACCCCCAGCCAGTGTACGGAAAAGAACGGTACGACGACAAAGAGCAACACCGCCATCAGCAGCGAACCGGCAATAGTCAGCACCAGCTCCTTCATGGTAAGCTGCTCTTTTTCTTCCAGCTGCTGATTGCTGCTCCACACCAAGGCCTTCATGCCATCGTGGAGCATATACCATAATCCAGCAATTCCCCGCAGGAAAACGAGCTGAAATATTTTGGGAACACGAGAATTGGGGTGCCGCTGAAGTTTGATTTTCCCGGTGGGAAGTCGGACCGCCACGGCCGTTCTGGTTTTGGAGCGCATCATCACCCCTTCGATGACTGCCTGGCCCCCGATGGTCATGGGCAAACGACTACGCGCCAGATATATAAAACTAACTGAAATATTTATATACCTCTGAAATTTGCTTAGAGCCATGGGAAAAAGAGGGAAGAAGAAAGCTTCGAGTCGCACCATCTCCAAGGGTTCTGCTGGTGGAATGTCCAAGAGCCGAAAATACATCACCGTGGCAGTGCTCCTGCTCATTATAATAGGGGTGGGAGCAGCCATCAAGTATAAGTATTTCAGTCAGACGCAAGAAGTTCTTCCAGAAAAGCCTAGTGACGAGAGCGCTCCGAAAAGCAACAACGCCGGGAGTGTGCAGTTGCAGGATTTCCCATCATCGGAAGCAGGCACCTTCACTGGTATCCTTCGGCCACAGTATTTTAAAGAGCCCATGGACAATGTGATTATCTTGTTCGCATCAGTCAGAGTACCGGGATTAATCATTACCTACTATCCGGAAGATCATAAGATGGTGGGGGGAACACCACAGATGGTCGCGGATGGCATTACCTTCTTTGATGGCATCTCCCATGAGTTGCGCTATTCTTTCCAGCGCAATGGACAACAACTGTTGCTCGTTGATGGGAAAGTGGTGGCATCCTCGCCTTTTGTGTCCTATCGAAGCACGCTCACGGGAGCGGTTATTGGAACGCCGGATGTTTTCATTTCGAAGGCATTTGAAAAGGACACTATTAATATCTCTTAAAAAGTTCTTAAAAAAACTTTCCCAGTCCCGTCTGACTGCTGTCAGAAACCAAGTCCTCGTCGGTATAACCTAAGACTGCAAAAATGCTGGAAACGGCCGGCAATACTTGATGATGAACATAATACTCGGCATCATACATGCCGTCCCGCACTTCGCCGGGAAGCATCGCTCGCTCCCGCACTAAACCAGTGCCTTTGGTAATAACATACTCCACCACTGTTCCCGGTACAATCTCTTCACCCTGCCCCTGCCGTTTCCTGGCAATAGCCACATGCGGCCCAATGGAGGTATACTTTCCTAAATCGCGGGTGATTTGCGTCTTGATGATGAGCTTAGGAATGGGAACGAGGCCTTTCGTCAACTGACCGACAACCTCTTTAACATAGCTTGCTGCTTCCACTATTTTTTCGCGCAGAATTAATGAAAGCACCTGCTCCTGCACTTCTTTGGCAATGGCAGACCAATTACGCCGAACCGTCTCAAAGCCAGTTATCTTGACCACGCCCTTTTCATCCAGGAGAGCATACTTTTTCTTAGCCCCTTTTTCTCCCCCTTTCTGGGCTACAAAAAGACCACGGGGATAATAACCTTGGAAATCAAGTTCCATATGGCCCGGCAGATCAAAGTTTATTTCATTCATGAATGCTAAGGCTTGATCCAGGATTTTCCCTTCCAGCAGCAGGAAACACGAATCAGTATCGGCATAGATGACTTTAAATCCAAGTTCCTGCGCTTTCTGGATGGTGGTTTTAATGTAGTTGCGGGCATAGGCGGTTGTGGCGGCAGCACACTCTACACAATACCACCGCGCCCCAAAAAATCCCAAATAGCCATAAAAAGAATTCGCTAACGTTTTAAGCGCATAACTGCGGGCATCCAGGATTTTAGTGTCTCGTGCTTTATTTTTCTCTTCCTTGATCAGCCGTTTCAAGTCGACCCTCCGAAGAATAAGCTGCTCTAACACGGAAGGAATGAATTTCTTTTCCCGCTGGCAGAACCAATATTCTTCTTTTCCTGGCACGTGCTCTTGCTGGACGCAGCAGGAACAGCGAAAACTCTCTGGCCCGATGTTGTGAGCGGTAATGATCGTAGGATAGAGAGAGCGAAAATCAAACACCACCACGTCTTGGTATAAGCCGGGAGTTGGTTCATACACATATGCTCCCTGGATGGATTCTTCCCGCCGCTGCTCCGACTCGTACTCACTGGGTTTGTTGGGTGCAACGACATTGTATTCCCTGGCCCGCTTCAGGATATAATTCTCCACCAGCCGGCTGAATCGCATCCGGATCACGTCAAACGGGGGCAAGCCCACGATCTTGGTAAATTCAATGATATCTGGCAAGAGTTTTTCACAGAGCTTAAATGCCAAATGGGCATCATGCAGGTTATAGGCGCAATAATCACCTAATTTGTCAGGCTCTTCATTCCATACCTGGGCCAATGCATCGAGATTGACCACGTGTTTCCCGTGGCCCAATAATTCTTCAGACACTGCATCTAAAGAATACGTATCAGTCTTCAGGTCTTTTCCAAAGATGTTGCGGATAAATTTAAGCATATCAAGATGTAACATCCCCGTTATCTTTGCCTCCCCGTCGCGAAACGTTGCTTTCGCCCCCACCATGACCTCTGAATGGTCTACCCCTAAATCTAACCTCAGGTTATGCTTCTCGGCCCGCACTTTAAGATACGGAAAATCAAACCCATCCGAGAAATAGCCGGTAATAATATCGGGCTGGAATTCTTTCACAATGGTCAGGAAACGCCGCAGCAATTCGATTTCATCCTCGACCTGTTCCAGATACTCCAAGGTGTGGGAAAACTTCTTCCAGGTAAGCACTTTTCGAAATTCCTGGCCGTTCGCTGTAACCCCATACAGGCCTATCATCAGGATAGGATTTTTAGTTGGATTGATTTCCCGGTTCTCAGCATAGGTTTCGATATCAAGAGATAGTATATTGACCCGCTGCACTGCTTCCTGGCTTTCCTGAGTTACCGTTTCAGCGACAAAGACCGGTATCCGAGAGGAATCATCATGGATAAAATTACCATTGGCCCGCACCAGCGTCATGGGGGTGATGCCAATATCTCGCAGATAGCGATGCACAAACAATATATCTCGCTCATGACATTCCATCCCTCGAGATTCAAGCTCCTTGCTGATGACCGGGACTGCTTTAGGATAATTGACATAAATTTTCAGAAATGTCGTATTTTTACCCAGCAATTCCCGCTGTACCTTTTCCCAGGAAACCACTTTCTCGGCATGCCCCGAATCTACTTTTGACCATTGCTGCAGCAGCGGCTGTAACAGTTCTTCCACCCCGTCCAGTTTAGCATAAAAATATGGTTGATGCGGATGAAGAACGCAAATTTTGCCTCCATCTTCCAGCAGCCCATAGAGGCGGACCCAGACCTTCTCGTCCTTAATCACATAATCCAAGTCCAGGGGAAAGAACCGTAGTTCCATATTTATCGCAGAAGAGTAGTAAACTTATAAAGTTTGTGACTCAAAAATGCTGCCAAAAATTTATATACTTTTAGAGCTCTTAAAAAGAATAACGAAAAAGAAACCAGGAAAAGAGAAAAAAAGAAGTGAAAAGAAGCGGGGGAAGAGTATGGTGGGGAAAAAAGCCAAGAGAACGGATGCTGGAAAGAACCGCCGGTTAGATGCGTTTCTGACCCAGTTAGAGATTGAGAACGAGAAAAAGGAGAACCAACGAAAAAAGAGCGGCAGAAGTATATTAAATTCAATTCGTTACGGCCGGCACTTTGAAAGTACTTCTCTCTTTCAACTTCTCAACACAAACATCTTTTACAATGTTATATTTCTTCCAAAGATGCTCTTTTCCTTTTGTTCTTTCTGGGCTAATCTGCCCACTTTCGTACTCGGTATACCTCATCAAACAATAAAGACCAACATTCAAATAATATAACGAAGATTTTTTCTTTACGCGCTCAAGAATTGTAGGATCATTAACTAAAGAAGAGTATGTTTCAATGAACAATTTCTTTTGACCTTCACTGAGCGCTTCTGGCAAATCCCAACGCACAAATGCATCTTCCACAAAAGCCCATACATCAAAAGCAGGATCAGTTAACGTTGGGCGTTGCCAATCAATAATTTTTAAGGTATCATTTTCTACAATAATATTACACGGAGCAAGATCTCCATGAACAAGCACAGAGGGATGCTCAATTTCACTCTCACTATCCACATACTTTTTAGCTTTTTCCACGAAATTCCTGAACAGATTAAGTTCATTTTTATCGATGTTTAATTTATTGCATTTTTCAAACGTAGAAATAATGTCAGTAATTAAGGTATGCATTGTTTCTTTTTTTCTGGGCAAATCTTCAATCTTTGATATGTCTAGCGCATGTAATTTCGCAAGATTTTTTGCTACTACTTCTATAACGGAATTAGAAAATGATAATAACTGGCTACCTTCCACAAATCTGTAAATTAAAACCTCTTTCTCTAAAAGATGAGAATACTCAAAATGGATTGGTTCAGGAGCAATTTGCAAATCTTTAATTACGTTGAGTGCAACGGACTCGTCTTTCCCTTTATTCCCAAACAGCAATTCCGGGATATTTGGAGAATAAATTTTAAATACAAATTTTTCCCCATTAATTTTCACCACGTAATTAAAGTTCCAAAGCCCTTGCGGCAATTGGTTAATTTCTACAGAATTGATATTCTCAAAACCAAAAACTTCCGGTTTTAACTGTTCAACATACACTTTAACATCAGTTGGTGATACCATTTTTAGCAATAGACATTATCGGCTTAAAAATTCTTCTTGTCGAGTTCGTGAATGATGGGTTTTCCTCTGTCATCGAATTTAAAGTAATGAACGGTTCCATTTTCTTGGTGGTGGTACACAAATGGCTCTCCTAAAAGAATATTTACCATACAGCTATTAATCCATCCAGAACCAACAGTTATGATTTTTCTTTGAGGAAGCTTCAGAACTCTGCCAACAACATGTTGTGCTCTTTGATTAACAGATTCCAGTTGTTCCACACTTTTAAAGATTCCTACCCCTTCTTTACAATATCGTTCAAAGTCGGCTTCTTCAACTATTCCCAAATTTTGATAGGTTTTACCTTCCAAATCGCCCCCGCCTCTTTCCCGTAGAAGTAAAGTGTATTCTATGGGAACAGGAACATATTTCCTAATTTCAGCAGCAGTTTGCTTTTGACGACCCAAGTCTCCGCATAAAATGAATTCAATCCCCTCATCTTTCAAATCCATCCCTAATTCTTGAGCTTGCCTGATTCCGTGAGGAGATAGAGTTCCATCTAAATTACCTTGAACAATCTTTGCAACGTTTTCTACTGTTTCACCATGCCTCGCTATATACAGTTCTTTAACCATATCAACCCCAAAAGCAGGCCTATTTTTAAGCTTTTCTATCGTTGTCTCTTATAAGTAGTCATCTAAATTTTTACGAAACATTTATTAAATCCAGCCATTATTAACGCTCCATGGCAGAATTAGAACAGATTCACAAGCTCTTTGAAGAAAAAGAGAAGAGTATCAAAGAGGACATTCTCAAAGAGGTAGAAAAAGTTGCAGAACGGGAAATGAAGCTTTTTGAATTTGAACTATTCTACTCTTTACTTTTACAAAACAAAGAAACCGCTGAGTGGGTTCAGGACAAGAGGCAAAAAGATTGGAAAAAAGCCCTGGAAGAATCGCATGGCAATATTGAAAAAGCAATGGCTACTTTTGCTTCCTAGAAAATTTTTGTTTGAATAATTCTCTCATTTGGTTTTCAATTTCTCTTTGAATGGTGGGAAATTTCTTTGCTTCCATTCCAAATAAACGACAGGCATCCAAGAAGTGATTGTTGGTACTGTATACTTTGTTCACACCAGCAGCCTTAAAGTCTGCTATTATCCAGCTATCTGGAACATGAAACTCAATACTTCTTTCTGCACATTCTTTCTTCATCCGCTCCAGCAACTCCGTGTTGGAAACGTTAACTTCAATAATCTCAATATTATGATCCTTACAAAATTTCAGAACCTCATTTATGGCTGCTTCTTCACTATAACCCCCTTTCTCAATCAACCAGTCTTTGATTTCTTTAATGCATCGTCTATGAGTTACAAATAATCCCTCTTCTGAGAAAATTTTTTCTTCTCGATAGGAAAATAACTCTTTATTCGCAATCAAATCAATAACTACAGAAGAATCAAGACCAATCTTCCTCAAACCTGCAAAATATATTTCTCTGGTAATCCTAATGCCTCTTTTAGCCATCAACGACGAAAATAACCCTGGCTTTTTAAACTTTAGTGGACCAAACCATAAATGTGAATTGTGTTAAAACTGTGCTAACCTTCACGAACTTCTCAGTTATCACGATGCACTCTCACCTACTGTTCATAGTATATCCCTGCGATTGCATGCATTCAATTCAAGGCATCCTTCGCAACGACTTCAGCAGGTAATTGTTCTTCCCTTCCGTTACCCCAATCTTTTCTTTTTTGGGAGCAGGAATTTCCTTCGGCGTATCCGTCACGAACCCTTTGTCAATCTGCTCCTTCAACTCGATGAAAGCAGTATCCATTTCTTCTTCCATCAGCTGCTGGGGCTTCCATTGCAATGGCAGGGTATCGTTCTCCCGGCGGGGAATGATGTCCAGCGCAAAATGAGGGGCAGTTTGTCCTGCCCCAATGCCGTTCTGGATAAGAATATTTGTTCCTGCTGCTCCTAAGCTGTCAAAGACCGCCATCCCTATCTTGTTGGCAATGAATACGCATTTCTGCAGGATTGGATCAGGAACAATCTCAAAAATGGTGAAGTGCTGCCGGGGAAAGACAATGATCTGTCCCGGCGTAACGGCAGTTTCCCGCACTGCCGCTATTACGTCCTGCTCGGCGCAGATGACATTCCTCTGGTCCTGGATGAGCTCACATAATTCACATTTCATGGAATATCCTCACCAGTATTCTTCGCCGCCAGTATATTTTCTCGTTTGATTTGTCATTTGAACAGTTTGGCAATGTCGTCCAAGCTTATTTCCTGCGTTGGTGATGACGTTGTCCTTTTGGAGGATGCACCGTTATCAGCATCTTCATCAGCAGCAGATTCCGTAGAGGAAGTTTTTTTCCTAGAGATCTGGCGGCGCTTCTTTTTTGGAGTGGTAAGGTTCTTTTCCACAGATTCCTGAGCCGGCAGAGGAGCATCAGTGTCAACCAAACCAGCAGAGGAAGATATTAATTTTTCTTTAACGGGCTCACCCACTGAACTCTTAACTCCTGCATTCAGTGCTTCTTTCTTAATCCCCATAACTTCATTGAACTTCTGGCCCACGGCAGCAGTCACTTGAGACAAGACGCCAGCATCAACCAAACGTGGCTGCAGGGCAAATAAGCCATCTCCTTCCTTGCGGGGAATGATGTGAAGCATGACATGAGGTGCTTTCTGTCCTGCCGCCAGCCCATTGGCAACAAAAATAGTGGTTCCCGAAACTTTCAGAACTTTCAGCACCACTTGAGACAGCCGCTTAGCCGTACTAAACAAAGCCCCCAGCAGATCGTCCGGCATCTGCGGCAAGATACCATAGTGTTCTTTAGGCAGCAATAGAATATGACCACGGGCAGCGGGATTGATATCCAAGATAGCTAAGCTATTGGCATCATCATAGATTTTTTTGGAAGGGATTTTCCCAGTGATGATTTGGCAGAAGATGCACTGCTGTTTTTGGAATTCCCGTAACTCCTCGGGAGACATATTCTTGATTTTCTCCTGCAGGGCCTGCTGTTCTGGTGACAATGACGGCATAAAATGAATAGGAGATAGCAAGTTTATAAAATTATCGAGAACCAAGCTTGAATTTCTTATACTCCACCCAGCGCCCCTGCCGATCTTTATGCAGCAGCGCCACCTGATCAACCTTAATGGTGCCAGTGAACGTCTTTCTTTTCAAAAAATATTTAGCGTGCTGAAACCCCGCTTTCGTCAAGTCACTGAAAGCCAACGTAACGTGGGGAGTATACGGCCGCGGCTGCCGGTAGAATAATGGATAACGACGAGTCACTTTTTGTACGCTCATGACCAGCGCGCGCAGGGCACGACTATTCCCTATTCGCAAATACACGACGTAAGGGCTTTTACCAAAGATGCCTCCGGTCCATTTGTTCATAAACCCATAGCCATGAATGCGAACAGAGAACGGTGAAATCGCGTGCAGTGCAGATTGAAACTGTACTGCCAAAGAATCTAACTCGTGATTGGGAACTATAATGCCGGAACCGACCGTGAGATGGGGCTTCCAAAAGCGTACCGAAGCAGAAGAACCAGTTTTTAGGGAAAGAGCATGTTGCAGTCGGCGCACTCTGGCTGCTGCTATGCCTTTCAAAGAAATGACTACGCAAAATTGTTTCATGAGCAGAACCAATTTTCTGATGTTTAAAAGCTTTTGGAGGAAATAAAAAATCCAACCACCTTATCTTGTTTGTTACTACTTACAAAAGATAATAAATGGAAAGGTTTATATATCAGAATCCCATTTAACCCTGTATGGATGCTAATAGCATAAATTTAAAGACGTTAAGAAGACCATTAGAAGAAGCTCTATCTGCTTATGAACAAAGAACGGGCATTAAATTCCAAGATTTTCCAGACTTAACACCAACTCCTGAGAAAGCGAATTCAGCAAGAACAGTTATCCCCGTCACATATGGAACTGTAAGAATTGGCGATTTCTATGCCGTTGTTTTTGTCAAAGGAGATGGGACAGGAGACTCAAAAACCTACAGACGAAATGATTTGACTATCCCCTTAGAATTCCATCACATTGAAAAACCTGAAAGAGTAATCCCAAGAGCAAAAACAGGGGTTATTTGTGAAGGCCTCTTTCCTTTGTTTTCTATGAATCCTGAAGGATATACTGCTATGTTTGCTGCAAGTCTAGACGAACTTACTATTAACGATAAAACGATTACTCCTCTTTGGAGACTTGGACAGACTGACTCAGACTATTCAAAAGCGCTCCATGAGAAAGTACCCTCCAAACCACAAATATATCTTACAGTCGGTGAGACCCTTGATGGAAAACGTATGGGAGACCCCCATTCAATATATTATGGCAGAAATATAGAAGATGCGTTGCAGGTTGTAGGTTTTTTGGGGATTACTGATCCAAATAGTCCAATCTTAAATATTTCTAAAAACTGGATTCTTCCCTCAAGACATAATTAAAGTCTAGCTTCTTGGCTCAGCAATTCGTTCACTCACCAAAAACTCCTGTACATTCCTAAAATCAAT
>JACPCD010000022.1 GCA_016179955.1 Candidatus Woesearchaeota archaeon
CAAGAGTGGAGAATACCATAATGCGCCGATCACATATGCTATAATTGCAGTTACTATGACTGCTATATAATTAACCATAATCACACCCCCTGAATGAAGCATATATACTAGGATATTTAATGGTTTCGTTCGCAAAGATATATTGAGTCTGCTTGACTCTAAGAATCTCTATAAATCATGTCTTTTGCTATATATTTTCTACCATCCAAGTCCATATAAATAAAATTAAAACTATCCATCAATAATCAGAAAAAAAGAGGTTCGAAATGTTAACCACCACTGAATTTTACCATGACCAGCATGTCTTGCGCCGAATGCTGGAATATTGTGGCGTTCCGGCAGAAGAAACTGCCGCATTTCAACTTGAACCGGGGGTCACTTCGTTAGCCAAATCCAGAATTCTGAAAGAAATTGCCGGGAAAATGAGCGCAGAATACTTATCCGGCTGGGGTGATTTTTTCCTGCGGACGAAAGGCAAACGAGCTTCCTCCAGGATTCCGGAACAACTGGGAGAGCTTCTGGATGGCAACTTAAACATTTTCCGCTCGGTCTGGGATAAACAAAAGATGACTTTTCTTCTTGATGTCGAATATGTCAGTCATAAATTTCCGTTGGAGACATATCTTAATTCCTGGAGAGTCTTTAACATCCTGGAGCCAGTGTATAAATGCCTGCAAGATATTTTTGGTGACTATGGAATAAAACCAATGACTCTAGCTACAGCCCAAGGCTATCATTTTGTCTTTGATGTTAGTTCTTTCAATACTTCACCAGAATCAGCACGTCAGCGGGAAGTAACTGATATTACCCGCCAAATGGTAGAGATGGGATTTTTGGAAGAGACCTTGCGTGGAAAGTATTCCCAGGCATCTCCACACAGCAAACGGCGAAGAGTAGTTGAACCTGAGTTAGGCCGGGCTTTTGATGCCGTGGGGAAATTGCTCGAGTTCGTTGCTCATAAAGCCATCCAGCGCTTGCCCTCTTACGGACTTAAAATACCGGTGGGCATCGGAGATGTCGTTCCCGGCAACCCCATGCAAGAATTAATTAATCTAGATTTGAGTACGTATGCAGACCCTTTGTATACCAGAGTTATGAGAACTGCGTTTTCCATCCATGACAAACATAAAAGCAAAGGACTAAAGGCGCCGGTACACATCACCATTCCCCGCTACACTCCCCGTAATGGGAATGAACTGAGTTTAGCAGAGATATTTCAGAACCGGCGGCATTTCCAAAACTCAGCGAATTATGCCAGAGCCATCACTATGAATATTCCGGAATGTTCTGCCGGGGTTGAGAAACTACATCAAGACTATCGTCAGTCTCCACTCGCTGATTTTCATAAAGACTTTGACCAGACATCCCAGGACAGCCCGGCCGATTGGCCCAAGACATATGACCGGATGAACCTGCGGGATGTGCCGCCGTGCGTCGCCTCTGCCATCGCTGATCCCAATCCGGCGTTGCTGCAGCCAAAACAAATTCAAACGTTAGTGCGGGTTCTTACAGCCAAGAAGAGATGGCATCCCAGTCACGTTGCCGGGTTAATCCGAAGCAAATATGAACGGGATCACCAGTGGACTTTTAATTGGGGCAAATATGATGCCAATCGGCATGCTCGCACCTGGGTACGATTTTATGCAGGGTTATTGGCAGCGGGTCTTGATGACCGGATGGACCAAAATTGCATTTCCCATCAGGAAAAAGATATGTGCACAGGCCCATTTTGTGGCTACAACCTGGCGGATTACAAATAAGCGGTGAGCAGGGATTATGGACCTTAAAGACTATTATTCCAGAATTTTTGAAAAGTTGGAGCGAGGATTTGAATTCAGCCATTACGTTCTCGCATACGGGAATGACGTGAGGCTGAGAGATATTGCCCATGGCCATGCTCCCCGGGATGAAAGTGCCTTGATGGTCACGGTAGAACCCCGAGAGCAGCTCTGGGATCTGGCGGTCAATTGGGGGTTAGAAGTTTTTATTCCTATTGTTGGCCACAATAATCACGCGCTTCTTTCCACCTTGGATTATGAAATCTATTTGGATGATGCTACTCGCTTATATGCTGATAAAGGCTCCCAGTGGCACTATTTCCATAATTATATTGGCCCCGTTACAGCTTTTATCGCTGGGAAACTCGAAGAATTTAAGATTCCCTATCTCACCGACATGACTCCCTCTGGAGGGCATTTCTTGTTTTGGGTCCTGCCTGGAACTAAAGAATGGCAGAAACTAGCCCAAATTGGTTTCTTGGAGGACGATCTGAAAACAGCGTACGAATATGATGATCCCACCGACCTCAAGAGGAATCCAAAGGTAACGTTGGAGGCTGGCTATGTCTACAGTGGGCTGGGTCGGCTGTGGGAATATATCTCCCGGTTAGCACAGCAGGAAGTAACCACGGGATCGAAGGAATTGCCCCTAACGTTAAGCGATCCCGAACATAAATGTGTTAATTTAGACCTTACGCAATATGGGGATCCGGCATTTATGAGGATCATGCGGGCCCCGTTCAGCGCCCATAAAAAAAGAATTCGCTTCATCTCGGGAGCTGCTCCTCTGGTGGATGTTCCCATTTGGCATTATGACGGTTCCCGGAAGATTGGGGAGATGGATTTTGGGCATTTGATTGATTGCATGTGGGATGTGGAGAAAGCATTAGAGCATTCCCGGCAGTTTAGTGGCCATATCCCTCGCGCGAACCAGAACTTGGTGGGGCTGATTGAAGAATATGAACGTTCTGCATTGTTTCAATACCACCGGGAGATGGATCAGACCTCAGATTTGGCACGGCAGGAATCCTTTGCCCGGGCGAAAGAAAACGGACCGTTGAATGATAAAACGAGAGGAATGTTGGAGCATCCCAATCCTCGGGCGCTGGATCCACGTTCGTTGATAAAATTCATTGAGGATCTGAAAGAAAATGGCTGGCAGACGAAACATATCGGCAATTTGATTGCTGATCTTTATGAGCAGCCGGAGCACGGCTGGAACTGCAATTGGCTGAAGTATCCGTCGAGAACAAGGGGAAATTTCTGGGCTAGGATTTATGGGTTTGGAGAGTAGGTAGTACGTAGATGATTCACGGCTTATACCGTTCCATCGTCCTTGGAAAAGCAATCGCATCTTTAATCGACTCCAGGCCGCAGATCCATTTCACTAATCGTTCTACCCCCAACCCAAAGCCGCCATGAGGAACACTGCCATATCTCCGGGTATCTAAATAAAATCCATACTGTGCCGGGTCTTCTCCCTGTTCCCGTAATCTATTTTTTATTTTCTCCAGATCATGCTCCCGCTGTGAGCCGCCAATAATTTCCCCGTTGCCTTCCGGTGCCAGAAAATCACAGCCGAGAACGACCTCTGAATTCTTTGGATCTTCCATCATGTAAAACGCCTTCACTTTCTTGGGATAGCGGGTACAGATGATCGGCACATCGTACAGATGAGTTAATTTTTCTTCTTCAATAGTCCGTAAATCTTTCCCCCACTCCACTTTCATTTTACATTTGTCTTTCAGTATCTTCAGCGCTTCAGTGTAGGTCATGCGCACAAACGGCTTTTTAACTACTGGTTCTAACTTTTTGACGTCCCGTTCCAGCAGCTTCAATTCCTCGGCGTTGGTTTCCAAGACTTTTTTTACCACGTGCTTGATCAACTGCTCGCCGTGATCCATAATGTCCTCAAACGTCGACCACGCCATTTCCATCTCCGCATGCCAGTACTCGGTCAGATGCCGGCTCGTCTTAGATTTCTCCGCCCGAAAACTGGGTGCAATGGTATAAATTTTCTCCAAGGCAAAAATGGCTGGCTCAGCATAGAGCTGCCAGCTTTGCGACAGGAAAACATCTTTCTTTCCGAAATAATCGACGCTGAAGAGTTCACTGCCGCCTTCACATTGCACTGCCTGGAAGATGGGGGAATGATATTCATAGAAGCCTTCTTTTGTAAAATAGTCATCAATAGCGGCAAAGATGGTGCTGCGGATTTTGAGGATGGCAGTCATCTTACGGCTGCGCAGCCACAAATGGCGGTTATCGGCTAAGAATTCGATGCTCTGGTCTTTGGTAAGAGGGTAATTTTCACTGGGACCGATGAGTTGATAGCTCTGCACGGCTATTTCGTACCCAGTAGGTGCCCGGGCATCTTTTTTGATCTCACCGGTAAGTTCCAGCGAGGTTTCAATCTGGAGATGATCTATCTCTTCCCAGCTCTTTTCAAAATTCTGGCGTTCGAAGACGCATTGAATGGTGCTGCTGGCATCCCGCAGGACAATGAACTTAAGCTTATTACTGCCCCGCTCGCGGTGGACCCAGCCGCGGACGGAGACTTTGCCGGTGCCTTGGCTCATCGCGTGCTGAAGGGATAGATATTTGGTAGTCATGGTATATTCCGGCATATATCGAGAGGCTATAAAAAGGTTTCTTTAGATGTCTACGGGAATTCCCGGGACACGCGGAAAAACCGAAACCTCCCCAATGTGGCTTGATTGCGTTAAAAATAGCGCCAACCGCTCCATGCCTATACCTGCACCAGCAGAGGGAAATAATCCTTTGCGAGCATGCTCCAGATAACTGGTGTATGCACTTTGATCCAATTTGTCTCGCGTCATGCGCATTATAATTTTCTCATACTCATGTTCCCGCTCTGCCCCGGATAACCCTTCTCCAAATCCCAGCGGATAGATAATGTCATAGTTCTGGTAAGAACCATCCGAACTTTGCTTATCATAAAATTCTCTTTTGTGGCTAAGGGCCCAGAAAGGCTGCTGGTGTTGTTTTGATGCCGGCAGTTCCCAGTCTTCCCCATAGGTGTTTTTCAATTCCGCAGTGGTATAACACTGGAAAGGCGTCTTAAAATAAAATGGTTTCACCCCTAATGCCGCAAATTCTTCCTCTGCTTTTTCATGCAGAAATGCCGACAGTCCAACATAATAGCGTTCCACTAATTCAAAAATATCTTCCATACCGGCATCGGCCATCTCAAAATCAGCTTGAGTAAATTCAAATAAGTGGCGACCGGTTTCTTTTCGCTCCGGACGTTCCAACCGGATGTTAGGGCTCATAATAAATATCTTTTTAAATTCTTTTACGGCAACCTGCTTATGCAAGATCATTGAGGTCACTAAACGCAAAACTTCTCCTTGATAGGATATTTTGGGAATTTCTATGATAGAACTCCCGGGATCCGGGCCGAGGGGATCAACTGATTTCCCTAACATTACCGGCATTAATTGAATAAATTCATGATCCTGGAAAAAATCCACGGTATAACGAAATGTCTTTCCTAAAATTCTAAGCTTGGCATCGCGGGGTTTCATAGACATCACCATCAAAAAAGAAGAGAGAGAAAGTTAATAAGTATACCTCATAAATAGTGGTATTTATGGCAATAAATAGAAAGTTTTATATATTATTTGGAACATATGTTCCATTATGACCGCTACACTCGACGATAAAGACCGAAAAATACTGGCCGTATTGCAAGAGCATGGAGAGTACACTACCCGACAGATTGCCAAACGCACCTTGCTTCCTGCCACTACCATCCATAACCGGATACGCAAGCTTAGGAACGATAAAACTATACGTAAATTCACCATTGACCTGGATCCGGCAGCGGTAGGAAAAAGTTTTATGGCCTATGTCTTGATTTCCGCCAATTTAGAACTGTTGAAGCAGAAAAAGAGAACGCAATATGACCTTGCTAAGGAATTGCGCAGCTTTTATTTTACTGAACGCGTGGACATTGTTTCAGGGGGAACGGATCTCGTGGCCATCGTCCGGGTGAAAGACGTGGAAGAATTCGATAAGATCCTGTTGGGAAAACTGCAGGCAGTTGATGGAGTAAAAAATACCCAATCTTTGATTGTGATTCATCCGCAATAATTTTCCGTTAAAATTCCCGAAAGATTTATAAATAACAAAAAAATCACAAAAAATAGTGAAAAAAGTATGGACTATAGCAGCTACACCCTGCGGCCAAGTAAGCATTTTGTGCTGAGTTGGATGCGGAAGTGGGATTATGACCTCTTTTCATTGAGAAGCGCGTTGGAAAAAGCGTACAAAGTGGAGCAGGTTGGAAGACACAAATACGAGGCCTATATTCGGGCCGGCGGCAAGAGTCGAAAATTGATCTTTGTTAAAGATGATGAAAATAAGGAAATATTTATTATAACCGGAGCTGAAGGAAAATGAAAAAATGTCTGGTCTGTGAAAAAGGAGCTTTAGTAAAAGTAGAAGACATAGCATTAGAGATAAGCGGGTATGTGTTTATCACCAAAGGAGAGCGCTGTGACTATTGCAATGAGGAATTTCCCTATGAGCAGGAAACGCAGCGAACCATCCATATAGCCCGGAAAATCGGCGTGTGGCCGGAACCGCTGAAACTCTATCGGCATCTCTCCAAAAGCGGAGGAGGATTAGTCTTTCGGATTCCCAATGATTTGGAACGGCAACTTAAATTAGATGAAAATATGGAAATAGTAATAACCAAGATTGGAAATAAGATAGTGATAGAGCCCCAGGCCGCATGAAAAAAGTGTGAGCTAAATTTATATTCTTGGGTTATGGTCAGTATTCCTTTCTCTTGAAGAACTTTCCTACTCTTAAAGAATATGTGGTCTAGGATTATAATACTTCCGCAATAATCTTTATATAGAGCGCCCCATTTTCTGCAACCATGCTCACTATCGGACAGAAAGCGCCGCTGTTTGTTCTGCAAAACCAAGACCGAAATAACGTAGCGCTGAAGAACCTGAAAGGAAAATGGATTATCCTTTATTTCTACCCTAAAGACAATACTCCCGGCTGCACTCATGAAGCCATTGACTTCACCCGGCTGCATTACGAATTCAAGAAGCGGAATGCCCTGATCATTGGTATCAGTCCCGATTCGGTGAAGAGCCATTGCAGTTTCATTGAAAAACAAGGATTAAGTATCCTGCTGCTGAGTGATCCGGAGAAGGAAGTCATTTCAGAATACGGCGTTTGGGGTAAGAAGAAATTCATGGGCCGGGAATTCATGGGAGTTATACGCAGCACGTTCCTGATTGATCCTACCGGGAAGATTGTTCAGGCCTGGAATAATGTGCAGGTGCCGGGGCATGCGGATGAGGTGCTGAGTGCCTTAAAGCGGTTTCAGAGAGT
>JACPCD010000010.1 GCA_016179955.1 Candidatus Woesearchaeota archaeon
AGCCCAAAATGCATCGGAGCATAACGATTATTATTCGGCAGCAAGTTATTGCTTTTCCGCCAACATAAATCTCAAGCGCCAGTACTATCTCGAGAGCAATATTAGTGCCTATACCTTGAACAATCTCTTCCGTACCTTAGAACAAAAGACTAATGCCCTGGATACGACACTAGCCCAGCGTCAGATCGAAACCATTGCGGACCTCCAGACCCGGATGATCGTGAAAGAACGGCTGAACGACGTCCATGACCAGATTAAACTATTTCGGGATGAGCAGCACTCAGCAGAGGAAAGTGCGGGCCTGCTGGCGTATGCCGAAGAGCGGTTTTTTTCAGCCGTCTCATGGATGGACTTCTTTACTTTAGGAGGGAAAAAATTGATAGTTAATCCGGAACTTTTTCAGAATTCCTGTCGACTGAAAATATCGGAAGCGGAAGAGCGGCAGCAATATGCTGAATTATATGTCAGCCCACAATATACCAATCACATTGCAGAAAAAGTGGAGACGGCCCGTAAAGCCTTAGGCCGCCAGGAATATGAATTGTGTTTAATCATGGCTTCCCAGGCAAAAGCAGATGCCAATGCCATCCTCAGCACCTTGGGATTGGATGAAGAAAACTTGCCGGCCTACCTCCAGAGCAAGCGCAAAGCAGTTGAGCGCATCATTGCCGAGAACAGTGCGGAGGGGGTTTTTCCCATACTGGGGTTTTCGTACTATCAATATGCCAATTCTTTACAGGCGCAGGAGCCGTTTACATCGCTGGTGTACTTGGAGTACGCGTTGGAGATGAGTGACTTGAGCATCTATTTCCCGGAACAGCCTGGATTTATGGAACGGACTCGATTGCCTCAGAGAATTGCCGTGGAATGGTGGTATGCGCTGGGTGGGTTGGCAGTAGGCCTACTTATCGGTGCATTGATTTTCCGCAGGAAGAAAAGGAAAGCGGAGAAGAAAGAGACGAAGACGAAAAGAAAAAAATAACGGTCTCAAACATTTATCGGCCCTTCGCCAATAAAGGCATACCACTGACGGCACCCAATTCCCGTCTTCGCTTCCTTATACAAAAGAATCTCTATCCATAACCCTAATATCACTAAAGATAACATCTTCAAATTTTGTGGTGTAGAATACTTCTCTTACATTGGCAGAATATTCATTCCATCCGGGCTCTTTTGTATATACGCAAAAAGTGCCAAAACTGGAATTATCATGAGGGACATTTGTTCCTTTAAACAAAACAATCCAATCTCGGAGACTAATAATATTGTCCGATGGATCAGGATGATGGTCTATTGCAATTTTTGTTCTGGTGATTGAATCAAAAAGAGCATCTTGTTTTGGGTCATACACTGCCGTGTATCCATCAAAAGCCCGGCTCATTTCCGCAAATCTATAAAATAGTTGCCCTTCCTCTTGGGGTGGTGCAACTTTAGTCTCATTTTTCCTGGTTAATGCCGTTGAAAGTTGGTCTAACGAGAGACTGCCTAATTTTAGTTCTGCACCACAGTCGTATATCACACAGCTATCACGTTCATCATATCCCCCGTATAAAAACCAAATTCTCCCATTTAGATCCACTTCAAAGTTATTCACACCATGAGGAAAAGAAAATGAATCTTCTTCGCCAGTTCTACGGTTGACACGAACTAATTCTCCTTCATCACGGCCATACAAAAATATTGCGTCTGGTGAAAGTCTTACTTTAGTCCCGCCGTTAGGTATCGTATATTGATGTCTTCCATCCCCATCAAAAACCAGACACTGCCTTTTCTTACCTTCATAACCCACTATTGCGGCAAGCATATCTACATGGGCATCCCAGCTCCAGATGATCATAGAATCATCAATTGATTTCTTTACATTACTCTTAAAAAGAGGATCTTCATCAATTTCTCGCCACGAATCTGGAACGACCATTTATGACAGAAGATACGAGGACATTTATAATACTTTCTACTTAAGAGTGGATAAAATAAAAAACCCAATCGCAGCACACGGGAAACTGTGGTTTCCGGGGTTGCTTATCAGCAACAGCTGCAGGGGTTTTTTAATGTTTGTTGGGAAATCAATTCCGTTCACAACAAGCTGTGGGATTTAGACCCAACAAACAATTAATAACGATAATTATATCTCTCTGCTTCTTCCCACACCGCTACAGCAAACGGTCGTACCTCTTCTAATATATCATTACCATTACGTTCCTGCAGGCTGGCCGTTACTATTCCTTTCATTCCTTCCGGAACGTACATGGCCTGGTAACTGCCGGTATATTCCAAAACATGAAATGCATTCATCATTCCCAGGGATGCTTCCAGACTATTCGTATGTTCTTGGCCGCCATCGCTGCGGGGAGTAAATAATTTTTGTTCCAGCCGCCGGTGATACCCGGCCACTCGCCGCAAGCCAAAGGCCAATGCTTCTTCCTTAAAGTTGGGGCTGCCGGGTTTGGCAAGAATGGTAGCGAGAATTAAATCGTACGTCGTCATTTGGCGGATGGTGGACGTTATTGCGGGAAGAGACATGGTAATATATAATAAGTACGCTTACTTCTTAAATTTTACTCATCCCAATATCCCGCTCTGTTAGTTCCTGTAGAGGGAATACCGGCAACGGAACCATTCGGGACCGGGTAGTCTCTAGCCGCTTTCCACACATTCCGTGCAAATGGCCGTAATTTTTCATCGATTCTTGAACCATACCACCGCCGCAAGCTCCAAATATTTCCAGCCCTAAACCTCTCTGAAAAATATAATTGGCCACTCGAATCTTCTTCCAGAACACGGAATGATTGCATCTGAATAATAGCAAGTTCTAACCCAGAAACGATCCCATGTCCATTGGCCTTATCTGGCAGCAATAGGAGAGAACCTATTTTGGGGTCTGCTCCTGCCACTTCCCGGAAGCCATAGGCCAAGGTTTCTTCCCGGAATGGCTCAGGGGTTGGTTTTTCCAGAATGGTAAGGAGAACCAAATCATAAGGGTTCATCTGGTACACTATTCGTGGAATTGATGGTTTGGACATGGGAAGCAGGCTCAAAATGGCAGTTGAATTATAAATTTTTCTGGAGAAAACCAAGAGAAGAGGAATATAAACCCCGAGCAGACCACCGAAGCGGCCTGCTGGGGAAAAGAGGTGATAGATGTTTACTACTCTAAAATAGACACCACTATATAAATGTTGTGGTCTTTAGTATGTAAAAGTAGTAAAGTAGCCCTTGATGCCAGCTCCGGGCAGTGACGATACTCAAATGGGAAGGTAATCTTTTTAAATCAGCCCTATTTTATACTGGTTCATGAAAGCCAGTGTAATTATAAGTATTATGATTATTAGTATCTTCTTGGTGGGCTGTACGCTGGTCTCTCGCCCGGACGTTGCAGAAGAGGTGGTTGTTGCCGAAAGCGCGCCCCCGGAAGCAGCTCCGGAAGCGCCCGTTGAGCCTGCACCAGCGGCTGAAGCCCCCGCAACCGAAACTGCACCTTCTCCCGTGACAGGTGCAGTGATCATCAATACCAATACCTCAACGTCTCATACCATCAACATGGTAGACGGTGGGTTTGAGGATACGTCTGTTACCATCAACGCAGGAGATACCGTGGTCTGGCAAAATATCCGGGAAAATACCAACCTGAACGAAGCGATGGTCATCGGCACCCGCGACTGCCGCTACCTGAAAAGCAAGTTTTTCAATCCCGGAGAGCATTTCAGCTACAAGTTCACCAAACTAGGGGTCTGCACCGTCGTTGATGGAATCTTTACGACTCAAATGATGGAAGTCATCGTCAAGTGATCTTCTGAAAATATTTTTCAGAAAGTTTATATAAAAGGGTTTTAGGTGTTTTGAGTGTATTAATCATTATTTCGGAGGTCAAATATCATGGAAATTCAACCTATCGGCGAACGGGTGCTGCTGGAACCAGCGCACAAAGAAGAAAAGACCAAAGGCGGAGTCTATATTCCGGACGATGCCGGCAAGGAAAAGAAAGAGGGAACAGTTCTAGCCGTGGGCAAGTTTAAGGACGGGAAAGATCTGCCGCTGCAGAAAGGCGACCGCATTATTTACGGAGGCTACAGCAGCGAAGAGCTGGAGATTGAGGGGAAGAAATACCTGCTGATTGAATTCAAAGATATTATGGCAAAGATTGGAGGGAACTAAAATGACATCCAAGCAAATCATGTTTGATGAACACGCGCGGCAAGCCTTGCTGCGAGGTGTTGATAAAGTCGCTAACACGGTAAAAGTAACCCTAGGCCCGAAAGGGCGTAATGTGGTGCTGGACAAGATTGGTAATCCTGTCGTAACCAATGATGGAGTCACTATTGCGAAGGAAATTGAACTGAAGGATAAATTTGAGAATATGGGCGCCAAGCTGGTGAAGGAAGTTGCGTCCAAGACCCAGGAAAATGCTGGGGACGGCACGACTACGGCCACACTGTTAGCCCAGGCCATGATTACGGAAGGGCTGAAGAATATCACTGCTGGCTCAAATCCCATGGACGTCAAAAGAGGCATCGAAAAAGCAACTGAAGAAGTGGTGAGGTTCCTGAAGTCCAAGAGCGTGGAAGTTAAAGACAAGAGCAAGATCGTTCAAGTCGCTACTGTCTCGGCTAATAATGACGAGCTGATTGGAACACTGATTGCGGATGCGATGGAAAAAGTCGGAAACAATGGCGTCATCACCGTCGAAGAAGCAAAAAGCATTGAAACTTCTCTGGAATTAGTTGAAGGGATGCAGTTTGAGAAAGGGTTTATTTCACCTTACATGGCCACGGATCAGGAGAAGATGACCTGTGAATTTGAAGAGCCGTATGTATTATTAGCAGAGAAAAAGATCAGCACCGTAAAACAACTCATCCCCATCCTGGAAAAGGTAGCCCAGGAAGGGCGGCCGTTGTTCATCATTGCGGAAGATATTGAAGGCGAAGCACAGACGGCATTAATTTTAAACATCATCCGCGGAGCTTTAAAAGTATGTGCCGTCAAATCTCCCGGCTTTGGCGATGACCAGAAAGAGATGCTGGAAGATATTGCAGTACTTACGGGCGGCAGTGTCATCAGTGAAGATAAAGGCATGAAACTGGACAAATTTGATCCTTCCTGGCTAGGAACTGCCCGCAAAGTAAAAGTTGATAGTGAAAAGACAATTTTAGTGGAAGGCAAAGGAAGCAAAGCAACGATCGAAAAGCGCAAAAAATTGATCGAATCCCAGATTGCGATTGCCGATTCGGATTACCGCAAGAACGATTTACGCAAGCGGTTAGCTAAGCTTGGTGGCGGAGTTGCCGTTATCAAAGTTGGCGCAGCCACCGAAACGGAAATGAAAGAGAAAAAGATGCGCATTGATGATGCTCTTAATGCCACGAAAGCAGCAGTGGAAGAAGGCGTCGTTGCCGGCGGCGGTTTAACGTTATTGCAGGCAGCGGCTGCTTTAGAACAATTGGGAATGTCGGGGGACCAGCGCGTCGGAGTAAACATCGTCAAGCGGGCCATTGAAGAGCCCATCCGGCAGATTGCCAAGAATGCTGGCAAGGAAGGAGCAGAAGTGGTTTCCCGGTTGCGGGCCGAGAAGAACAGCAACATGGGGTATAATGCCAAGACGGACGTATTTGAAGATTTGATGATAGCCGGCGTATTGGATCCCACGAAAGTCGTGCGCAACGAAGTGCAGAACGCTGCATCAATTGCGGCGATGGTGCTGACTACAGAAGCTCTGGTTACGGAATTTGATGATGAGAAAGACGAGAAAAGCCCGATGATAGTGATGTAAGGCTTTTGTATTCCATGATAACGTTAGACGAACTGCGGGAATTGAAATTTTCAGGTGACCAGAGGGTACAGTACACTTTTTTTCCCTGCCGGCCGGAGGGTGAGGTTTTAGTTACTATAGAGAACTTTCTACGGTATAAAAAAGCAATGTACGTGGAGTATCACCGGCCAAACCACGGAGTCGATATTCCCCGGGACGGTTTTGTGGCGTTTTATAGGAATAAAGAATATTCTTAATTTCTCTTGAAACTCAAACAATACTTTAATATATCCCTTTTCATTTTGCTATAGTATGGACTTCCAAAAATTAGCTGACGTTCTGGAAGAGCTGGAAAAGACCGCCTCAGGAAATGCCATGCGGGAAATACTGGCGGAGTTCTTCAAAAAAGTGCCGGCAGAAGATATTGCCGTGGTGTCTTATCTCACGTTAGGGCGCATTGCGTCGGATTATGATGATGTCGTTTTGGGGCTGGCTGATAAGTCCGTTCTTAAATCCATTGCAGTTGCTGGCGGCATAGAAATGTCCAAAGTAGATAAATTAATGCAGGAGAAAGGTGATGCCGGTTTAGTCGCGGAAAAAGCCCTGGAAAACAAACCGAGAACGTTGGTGCCTTTAGGAAAACTTACCCTTCAAGAGTTATTTGACAAACTGCATAAGATAGCTTCCATCTCTGGAACTGGTGCTCAAGAACAGAAAAGCAATATCTTAGTTTCTATGTTGCAGAAAGTCTCACCGAAAGGGGCCAAATATGTTATCCGCATACTTTTAGGGACCCTGCGCATCGGAGCAGGAGACATGACGGTGCTGGATGCCTTAGCCATCGCCTACACCGGTGATAAGAAAAATAAAGAAATCCTCGAAGCAGCTTATAACATCTGCCCGGACGTGGGCATCATCGCCGAAACGCTGGCAAGAAAAGGCCTTAAGGGTATTGAAAAGATTGACATTCACGTCGGCCGGCCGATCAAGATGATGCTGTGCCAGCGAGTGGAGGAGATTGAGGAAATTCCGGAAAAGATACCTGGAGAGTTTGCCGTGGAAGCCAAGTATGACGGCGAAAGGATGCAGGCGCACAAAGATCATAACGGAAAAATAACTTTATTCTCCCGACGGCTGGAGAATATCACGGCTCAGTTTCCAGATCTGGTGAAAGAGATAGAGCGCCAAGTTGCCGGGAAAGAATTCGTGATTGAGGGTGAGATCATTGCCGTTGATGAAAAAGGCCACCATTTACCATTTCAAACCTTAATGCAGCGGAGAAGGAAATATGACATCGAGAAGTATATGAAAGATATTCCGGTTCTGGTAAAAGTATTCGACGTTTTGTATTGGAATGAGAAGTCACAGATTCATGGGCCTTATAAAATTCGTACGCAGCTCTTGACAAAAATCGTCACCAAAAGCAAGCACGTCATGCTGGCGGATAAGATCGTCACTGATGATATTTCGGAAATGGATGAATTCTTCCATGATATGCTAAAAGAGAAATACGAAGGCGTAATCGTCAAATCATTAACGGGGGAATACCAAGCTGGAACCAGGGGATGGAACTGGATCAAATGGAAGAAAGATTATGTGAAAGATATGAGCGACACGCTTGATTTAGTGATTGTGGGAGCGTATCATGGAAAAGGAAAGAGAAGCGGAGTGTATGGAGCATTGCTGTGTGCTGCCTATAATGAAAAAGAGGATGTCTTTGAAACGGTGTGTAAATTAGGAACAGGGTTAACGGATGAAGTGTTGGCAGAATTGCCGAAGAAATTGGCAAAATATAGATTAAATCATACGCCAGCCCGGCTCAAGGTGAAGAAAGAGATGGAGCCGGAAGTGTGGTTCGAGCCGAAAATTGTCGTGGAAGTGATGGGTGCGGAGTTAACTAAAAGTCCGTTTCACACCTGCGGAAGCGGATTGGCGCTGCGATTTCCCAGATTTTTGCAATTGAGGGAGAATAAGAAAGCAGAGCAGGCCACCACTAGTACAGAAATTGAGCAGATGGCGAAGAAGTAGGAACGACCTTGGAGATTGTAAGAAAGTTAGTTTGATTGTCTTTCCTTCTTTTCCAGTTTTTTGACAGTTTCAGTTTGCTCTACATAATTTTCGGAAGTAACAACTCTCCTGCCACTTTTTGTTTCCAAATCTTCTCGAGCTCTTCCAGCAACTGCTCCCCCTTCCTGAGCTGCTTTTTTGCCTTCATCAAAGCCCTGAACATCTTTATTTCGCGTGATTTCAGTCGTAGCGGCCTCGCCCAGCATGGAAAAGATAAGTTCCAAGTCAGTCATGTGATCGCGCAAATTTTCCCGCTTGAGTCCTTTTAGCTCTTTGTATTCTGATGGAGTCAAGCCGAAGGTCGCTTTAGAGATTTCGGCCGTGAGAATGGCATATTCCCTTTCGGTCTTTATGGCCCGCGTATCCCATTCATTGGTAAGCTCATCTCGTATTGCTATACCCCTTACCCTTCGTTCAATCCATTCATCGGAATATCCTTTCTGTTGGTATAACACTCGCATCCTTTTTTGAGCAAGCTCCGGGTTTTCGATTTCTTGTACTCGCTCATAGCCCGCTTTTGCCAGCCATCGCTTAAATGGTTCTGCTTTGGGGGAGGGAATAGATTGGATTATGCGGAATAAAGATTCGGTGTTAGCACAGTCAGTTTCATAGTACTTTCCATCGGAGGAGGGTAATTTCAGTTGGTTACATTTTGTAACCACCTCACTCCCCTCTTGGTTGAGCCTATGTTTGAGGACTTTCCAGTAATTTCGTGCATCTTCACTTTCGGTGAGAATACCTACAATATCGACTACTGAAAAATACCACTCTTCATTATGCCACGTTCTTCGTATGTTCTTCCCTTGGAAAACAATCAATGACGTTTCTGGATCCATACTAATTATCATTAAATTAACCTAGCTTTAAATACTTTGTCCAAACCGACCTGATTGAAAGTAGAGCGAAACGGTAAGAATTTTCTTATTTTGTAAATAACCACTATAAGATATAAACATTTAAATAATTGGTTTGAACTTTTCGAGGACTATGGACCACTGCCCGACGTGCGAACATGAAGTTCAAGACTTGCGTGATTATCCTTTGATCCAAATTAATGCAGTTTCACGAGTCCCGCTCCCGGAATATATTGGCTCTTCAATAGGATTTGTCCCTCTTAAAAAAACTAAAGGAACGTTTCCCTTCGGGACGAAGGTAATTGATAATCCTGACATCCCAGACATGGTGTTTCAGGAACTTAGAGGTGGGGGAAAAAAAGCCATTTCTTTTGCAGGGTATATTTGGCAGATAGTTGATACTTATCCTGACGTTTATACCCTTTCAAAAGACATCACCAGCGACGTCATGTCAGCAGTCAATGGCAATCTCATCCAGCAATCGCTCTCCACCTTGGAGAGTTTGGTGGGAAAAGATATCTCCACGAAAGAACTCCGAAACAGTTTGTCCATTGGCCTAACGTTTCCCATGAGTGGCCATAATGATGGCCAGTTGCAATTGTATGATAGAGGCCGAGCTGAAGGCAGTGCGTTCAGAAGTGCCCAGTTGTGTCTTGAAGCCGGCCGTCTCTATATACGCCCTGACGGATTACACAATTTATATCATTTGGATCTGGCAGCTTTCCAGTACGACGGGAGATTTAAGGCGTGATGGTTTTCATTTTCCGTTCCAAAATCCAAAGAAAATTACTTCTGAAATGAAAAACAAAATTTCCTTGAGAGGTAAGGAATCATAACAAAAAAAGAGAATAAAATGACTATTATTGAGAAATACATTGAGTTAAACGCGTTTATTAAGTTGAAAGGGTTGGCTACTACCAGCGGGAGAGCTAAATTGTCGATTCGTTCCGGGAAGGTATTAGTTAATGGCATGGTGGAAACGAGAAACAGAAAGAAACTAGTTGCCGGAGATAAAGTGTCGGTGGAAGGAAAAGAGTTTATTGTGGAGGAGAAGGTTTGCCTCAAAGTTAAATAACGAAAACCGCACTACTAGAGCCTATAAACCATAAATTATATAAACTTTAGTGTAGTCACACCCACAAAATGGGCACTGGTTGCAGCGAATGTGAACGTGTAATCCCTGATGAGATGGGGTATGCCAGTTTATTCCACGCTGGAACATATACTGGAACACTGGAGGATGTCATTCTTCCAAAAAGAGCCGAAGGCTCTTCTTTTGATTGGACAAGCTTTCCCCCTAACGCAAATATTTGCAGAGAAGATGTCGTAAGATTGCCACGAGAAACATTAAAAGAAATACCACCTTACGGTTCACAAAAGATATATGGTTTACAAAGTGATTCGATTGATGTATTGTCTTATCTGTTTAGCAGACATGAATCTGATGTAAAAGGCGAAACTTATAACCGATTAAAAGATACCTTCCGTTTCTTATCAGAGGATAATGCAAAAACATATTTCCCAAAAGCGGTCCTGCGCGTAGAAGCTGAAAGTGTGGCCAAAAACAAAAGAAGTGAAGAAGAAAGTCGGTTAGTAAAAGTTTTGGACTACATCGGTGGGAGGTTAGATATTAATATCAAATATTCCGATCCCCATTGCATCCCTACATTTAGAGAAGAATTACTACAAGAACCAAAAGAGGGGCACGGGGCTGTAGCACTTGCGTTTAATGCGTTCGATGGAACATTCACCGTAGGACAATATGAGAATTACCCTCACGTTCATCTTGAATATAGCAGACAATTAGGTGGCCCCGGTGACTTTTTACAGGCGGGAGTGGCAACTGTCATTGCTGAAAAAACTGTTGGGAAAGTGAGAGGGATAAAATTCTTAGTTGCTAGTGGTCTCCATGAAGGAAAAGTAACTGGAATTTATAGAAAAAGTTCTTGCTTCAGACATCTTCAAGCCCCAACCATCTGGGTTTATTCCCGAGCCAGAGGAAATACGGGAATTAATAGATTTTTAGAAGGTGTTCAAGAATTTGCAGCAGCAGTATCCTCGGACAAAGTAAATCCATTAACCGCAAACGTTCAAGATTTCTTAAGACGGCAATTAAAAAAATAAATGGGGCTGCGAGGATTCTCACATAAGTGGCCTTGCCCCTTATCAACCCCAGACCCGGCGGGGAAACTACATCACTCCAAAAATAAAAATGGGGCTGCGAGGATTTGAACCCCGGTCACGCGGCCCCGAACCGCGTATCTTATTGCTTAGATACATGCATATGCATGTAGGTACCAAGCTGGACTACAGCCCCATAAAAAGACGCTACGAAATCTCGGGAATATAAATGTTTCTCCGGTAAATAGGGGGAATAGAAAGCAGTAAAGTTTATATGTTTCATCACCTCTAAACGACCATGAGTACCATCACCCCCCAAGAGCTTAACGAAAAAATGGAGAAGGAACAACTTTTCCTCTGCGATGTCCGAGAGCCGTATGAATATGAACAGTGGCACATTTCAGAAAGCAATAATATTCCCCTGTCTCAGCTTGCTCAACGGATTACGTCCATTCCCAAAGAAAAAACTATAATCACGATCTGCGCTCATGGCATCCGCAGCGAAAGGGCACGGCAGTTTCTCTCCCAACAAGGATATACTGCCTTTACCATGGCCGGCGGGATGGTGGCGTGGAATTCAGTGTATGATCAAGCGGTATTTTCTACGTCAACCTCGGAAATCCTCCAGTTCCGGCGTATCGGCAAAGGATGCTTGAGTTATATGATCTTAAGTGGCAATGAAGCGCTCATCATAGATCCAACCATTGATACTTCTATCTATCTAGAAGCAGCTCGGGAAAGGAAAGTTAATATCGTGGGCGTATTAGACACCCATACCCAAGCTGATCACATCAGCGGCAGCAGCAAACTTGCCGAGGCTGTTGGTGCGCCCTATTATTCAGCGGATGCGAACAACCGGTTTACCCATAAAGCCCTCACTCCCGGTCAGGTAATTTCGTATGGCGCAATAAATGTACAAGCTATTTCAACGCCGGGACATACCCCAGAAAGTATGGCTTTTCTTCTGGACAACGTGATTTTTACCGGGGATACGCTCTTTATAGATAGCATCGGAAGACCAGATTTGGGAGAAGACCTTCTGGGTAACGCCACCCAATTGTGGGAATCAGTACACACCTTGTTTCGACGGCCTAATTCCACCACCATATTCCCGGCTCATTATAATCCCACGGTAAAAGTGCAGAAAAACGTACCCCTCACCATTACGTTAGGAAATTTGCAGTCCCGTCTTCCGCTGCAGAGTAAAGAACTATTTATTTCAGCGATTACGGCGAATAGAACTCCAAAACCAGAGAATTTTGAAGTGATTCTCGCTATTAATAAAGGTTTAGAGTTTGCGGAGGACGAAGAGCTGAGGGAATTGGAAGCGGGGCCAAACCGCTGTGCGGCAACTGGAAATTAGATTCTTCGATAGTAATGAAAACTCATCCGCTCAGAGCAAGAAATAGAAAAAATTATGCTCTTTTCCGTAAATCATTAAGCATACTCTGGTATTTAGCAGCCTCGGTTGCCGGATCATGGGCATATAAAATAGCCCGCCCAACATTGGCAATGACATTATCACCAAAGACATTTAAGATATATTGTGCCTCTCCTCCTTGCGCTCCTACACCGGGCATAAGCACGAGTCTTTCACCAACAATCTCTTTAACCCGGCGAACTTCCTCATCTTTAAGGTGATTTTTTTCGCTTGGAGCACCAATAACTATAGCATCGGCACCATACTCTGCCACCTGCAACGCAAAATATTCATACCCTTTCATCCCCCGAATGGTGGAGTTTTTAATTACTTCAAATTCGGGATTGGACATCAGCACCAGCGCAATGAGGCCTAGCCCTTTCCCGTGAGCTTGAACTACTGCTTCCCGAGTATTTCCAGGAAAAGGAGCATAGGTAACTGCATCAAATCCTTCCTGCGAAGCATGGTAGAAGCCGGATTCATTTGTTTCGCCAATATCGGCAAGCTTACTATCATCGATTGCCAACATACCAAGTTCATGGATACATGAAACCAATTCTTTTGTTTCTTTTCTGGATAAATCTTTGATATAATTCCGGTTAGGCTTTACGGCAGCAGCATAGGGGGCAACTTTCTGTACAAAATCAAGACACCATTCCAATTTAGATGCTCCCAGCGGCAAGGAAGTATCGGGTCGTTGTCCGTACTCCGCTGGATCCAACCCTGCACAGAGAATTGAATCTTTTGTAGCTACTGTTTCATGCCATTTTTTCCTAAAGCTCATTGTTTCACCCCGTGGAAAACCACGTTTTTCACCCCAGACAAAAGGATCACCACGCCACTCTTCCAGCATTTGGATCTGGTCTCCCGTGATGTACCCTTGATCTTTGGCAACATTAAGTAAAACATCATACGTTAACAGGGAGTGAACTGCACAGTGAGCATCGGTAAACATCTGCTCTGCGTCTGGGAGCCCATAATGAAAAATGGAGAGGAGATTATCGACTATTCCCCGAGCATTACGCACTGCTTGTACTGCTTTCAATGAACTGCCTCCGGTAGAGATTAAATCTTCAACCACGATGACAGTCTGCTCCCCCAAACTGGATTCAGAATCTATTCCTTCTATTTGATTATGTAGCCCGTGGTCTTTGGGCTTATCGCGAATATACAAGAATGGCACTTGCAGAAGATCCGCAAGAGTTGTCCCGGGAGATATGCCGGCAGTCGAGGTTCCCGCAATAAGAGTATAAGGGATTTTACTTTCTTGAATCAAATGCTGGAACCCTCTCGCAACCAGCTGGCGATGCGCAGGATTTCCCAACAGCATTCGATTATCGTTGTAAATGGGCATATAAAATCCAGAGGCCCAGCGAAAAGGGTGTTGAGGACTTAATTTTATTGCTTTAATCTCCAATGCAATTTTAGCCAATTCAACGGCATAGTCAGTCATCATGAAACCACAGTTTAGATTTATTTAAAAAGTAAATGGTGAGGGAATAGGTATATTTGAGATAGTATTTATATAAAGAAAAATGCGGGCGGCAGGATTTTCGACCTCTTAGGAAGAGGGTTGATAAGGGCAGACTGCCCTTATTTTCGAACCTGCGTAGGCACTAAGCCATACGGCCCTGAACCGTACCCGTTTGGCCACTCCGGCACGCCCGCGTCAGATGTACTCAAAAAAGAGGAAAAGTTAAAAAGGTTTCCTGTTAAAAGCACTATTCTGCCTCCGTAGTATAGCTTGGATAGTATACGGCCCTCCGGCAATCTTTGGCTTTAGAGAGCGTTGGAGCAAGGCTGTGACCAGGGTTCAAATCCCTGCGGGGGCGTTTTTCTTTAAACGACCTTAGAAAAATATCACCAAGGTGAACTACCACGAGTTTCGCTGCGGCTCAACCACGCCAAGCGTTCTTGTGCACTCGCGTGTAAAATCTATTCCACTACCACTTTAGCATTTAATTTTTGGGCCCGAGAAAGGCCACGATACATTTTTTCTACCGCATCGTAAAGCGTAATGATATTAACCCCAATATCTTTTCCCCTCTCAATGCGCCCCTGCTGCTCTAAGGTTTCCTTCTCTTCGCCAAATCGGGCAATGAAAGGAACATATTCCAGAGGCTTCATACTATACGGCTCCTCTCCTGTAGATTTCATAAATGGGGATAGAAACTCCCGTAAAGCTGGGCTTAAGGCGGCAAACTTCTCAGTAGTGCTTGCCACGGCACGGTAGATTCCATTTTTGGGGTTATCATAATACTTTTTTCCCTGCATGATCCAAACTTCATAGCCTACACTCATAAACTGTCAGGGGATAATACCAATACTTAAATATTTGTGTTTTAGAGTGCATATAATTTATGACCGATCATAAAGAAAGAGAAGCAAATTTATTAAAGGGTGCTGATTATTGCACATGATAAGGACCCATGGTCTAGCGGCTATGACGTCGCCTTCACATGCAGAACTTGCTGGACAACCAGCATGGCCCTGCTGAGTGCGGCGGAGATCGCCGGTTCAAATCCGGCTGGGTCCATTTCATTTTTTGATTGAACTGCCCCTTTCATAAAAATGCTAATAATAGCCAGAAGAACGATAAGTTTATTTCTTTTTAGAGCGGACCGGCGTCCCAATGGCGGAGCCCGGCTGATAGTGAACGATGGCACTTGCGCCTAATTGGTACGCTTGGACCCGAAGCCACAACCGATCGGAAGCCTGAAGAAAAGTATCCATACTGCCCGTATCCACATATTCAAGCGGGGATCCTAATATTGATTCTGCCTCTGTCATTGATGACTGAAGTATGGGGATGCAATTTACTTTCGCCTGAATATCATGTAAGTTTTTCTGATAATACTGTGTAGCATTATAATGAAAGATTTCCCGGGCTTCATGCCGTTGTTTTCTTTCGTTGGAAAAAGGCCACCAGATAGCATAACCAATACCCAAGGTGCGCCGAGCTATCTTTCTTTCTCTTTCAGACCAAGAGTAGGGATCCACAGAGGAGAACTCTTTCATTCGAGCACTGGAAAGGTCTTTTTCTATAGTCACATACTCCAATGATCCATCGCTGGAATTTGTATATAACAGGCCATTCCTAAAGCAGGCAGAACCACGACCTTTCTTGCCCAGCACATTCAGTGTATCCCCTTCTTTTCTCGCAACAAGAATTTTATCCACTTTTCCATCCAGAGACTCCAGAAAACTGGTGCTATCTTTATCTAAATCCAGGGGAATTTGAGGAAGCGGCGGTAATTTCATCTTATTGAAGAAGAGTTTACTTTTATTTAAATGTTTATATTCTAGAAAAGATAGGGGCACTTCAGAGCTCTGCCCTTGCATCGGAACTCTCTAAGACCATTGCTTAGAACTCAATCCCAAATCTTCAAGGTAGGGTATTTCTCCAGAACGTAGAGAATTAATTGTGGTGCAAAACAAAAACATAAGAACACACGTGACGTAACCTCTCCTAAACCTTTTTAAACCTCCTTTCGTTTCTTTTGAGCATGGACTATAAAGCTCTAGGCTTAAAGTGCGGCATTGAAATCCATCAGCAATTAGAAGGCAAAAAACTCTTCTGTGCCTGTCCAACAGTTATACGGGATGATCAACCCCATTTCACCATTCAACGGAAGATCCGGGCGTCTGCCGGAGAAGCAGGCCGAGTAGATATCGCTGCCGAGCAGGAGCACGCCAAAGGCAAGACCTTTATCTATGAAGGGTATACCGATACCACCTGTCTGGTGGAGGCAGATTGTGAACCACCGCATGAACTCAACCCGGACGCGTTATACACTTCATTACAGCTTTCCAAAATACTTACTACGGAAGTTTCCTCCGTCATCCAAGTGATGCGAAAGATAGTGGTGGATGGCTCCAATACCTCTGGCTTCCAGCGCACGGCCTTGATCGCCCGAAATGGTAAACTAACGACGAGCAACGGCGAGGTGAGAATTGAAAACATTAACCTGGAAGAAGATGCCGCTAAGATAGTTTCTGAGAGCAATGAAGAAAAGACGTATCGATTGGATCGTTTAGGCATTCCGTTAATAGAAATAGGAACTGCCCCGGATATAACCTTGCCGAAACAATGCCAGGAAACAGCCAAGAAGATCGGGATGCTGCTACGTTCCATTGCAGGAGTCAAGCGCGGCTTAGGCACCATACGGCAAGACGTGAATGTTTCCATTGCCGGGGGAACGCGCATCGAAATTAAAGGGGCACAGGATTTACGGCAGCTGCCGTTGTTGGTAGAGTTAGAAGCGAAGCGACAGCTGGAATTGCTCACCATAAAGAAAGAATTAGCCGGATTGAAAGTATTGGGGCTCAATATCATCGATGTGTCCGCCATCCTCAAAAATTCATCCTCCAAGATCATTTCTTCCACCCTGAAAAATAAAGGTAAAATAGTCGCAATAAAACTGAATGGCTTTGCCGGAGTTATAAGAAGAGAACTGCAGCCCGGACATCGTGTAGGCACGGAACTCTCAGAACGGGCGAAAATAAAAGCCGGGGTAGGAGGAATTTTCCATTCAGATGAGTTGCCTGCCTATGGCATAACCGAGACTGAGGTAAAAAATATTGCGGCGGCATTGAAATGCGGCGCCAAAGATGCCTTTGTGCTGGTGGCAGATCAAGAAATGAAAGCACGTCACGCCTTATCTGCTGTGCACGAGCGAGCGGTGGAAGTGCTTGTGGGTGTTCCGGGAGAAGTGCGGAAAGCCAATGCTGACGGCACCACGTCTTATTTACGCCCCATGCCGGGCTCTGCCCGGATGTACCCGGAAACGGACGTACCGTTAATCATTCCGGAGCTTTCGGCCATCCGTTTGCCAGAATTACTAGAGGAGAAAATTCAACGCTATCAACACCAATTTTCATTGAGCGTGGATTTAGCTACTTTTATGGCCAAATCTGATAAGGTACTTCTTTTTGAGGAACTGGCAGAAAGATTTCCTTCCATCAAGCCGGCTTTTATTGCAGAAACGTTGACCTCGACGGTATTAGATATCAAGCGGCAGTATCAGCTCGACCCGGAGAAGTTAACGGACGACGATTTCCGGCACGTATTTCAGTACCTCCTGGAGAACAAGATTCACAAAGACATTGTGTTGGATGTGTTGATTGACCTGATTAGAGGCACATTTGACCTGAAGAAATATGCTTCTTTGGGAACGGAACAGATTCATGCCACACTGAAGAAGATAATTGCAACGAATCCCCACGCGCCGTTTCCAGCCTTGATGGGGATAGCGATGAAACAGCTGGCGGGGAAGGCGTCTGGAAAGTTTATTTCCGATGAGTTGAAGAAGTTGGTGAAATGAAATAGCCCGCAAAGCAATTATCGTGGATTTCTCACCTGCCTTAAAACACGATAGAAATCTTTTTAAATCAAGCCCCTCCCGCAAAGATAATGTTCAAAACAAAATATGTCCGTGTCGGAAAAACCCTCTATGCTCTTCCGGCATCAGTGCAGAAAAACTACTTTACTCACTTCGGCTTGGAGCCAGAACCACTCACCTCCGATCATCTGGAGCATCTCCGCCAAGGCCTGGAAGGTTTTCTTGCGGATAAACCTAACCGGGATATGAATTTTACCATCAGCAATGGCATTATCCGAGATATTCGTATTTATACCCGGCCGACAGAAAACCGCCAAGCCTATGAAAAATACCTTCTCAGCGACGATGAACCAACAGAGCCGCTTCCTGCTGATGAAGATCCGGAAGAACCTCTTTCCACGGAAGAAGACTCTGAAATACCGAGTATCGTTGACGTTCTTGAAGAATGAGCCTCTTCCAAAAGATTAAGGAGTTCTTAGACCAGCATCAGGTGAACTATAAAGTCATTGAGCATTCTCCTACTCCTACGTCAGAAGATTCTGCCAGACTGCGGGGAGAACCGTTGAAGATAGGCGCTAAAGCATTGGTGCTCAAGACCGATGATTCTTTTCTCATTGTCGTCATACCTGCCAACTGCAAGCTGGACACGAAAAAGCTCAAGAAAATCCTGCATACCAGAAATCTCCGGTTTGCGACGCCGGACGAGCTGCACGAAAAAACTGGATGTGAGAAAGGAGCAGTCCCGCCGTTCGGTGAACTCGTAGGGCTTCCGATAATAGTAGATGGCGCTTTGTTTGAAGAAGAATATATGGCCTTCAATGCCGGCTCGCTGGAAAAGTCGATTAAGATGAAGACTGCTGATTACCAGAAAATTATACAGCCACGGGTAGATTCTTTTTCCACCAGTGTAAATTAAATGTATATATCAATAACCCATAATAAAAGAAAATGCACCCACAGATTTACTTATTTAATAAATCTAATAATTCTGAAGTATTATAAATAGGAACTTTATCTTGGTTTTTCAATTCACTATCATTTGACCATATGCCACATCTCATTTTCAATGCTAATGCAAAATACATCACATCTTTGTCATCAGGTGAAATTTTCTTTGCCTCATCCACATACTTTTCATATTCTTCTGGTGGCACAACAGTAATTACTTGATGAAGTTGGTGCATGATAGTTATGAACTCCTCTCGAGTTCGTTTCATCTTGCTTTGAATAACACCAGAATATTTCATAAACTCCTCCAGAACAAATTCTGGAGTGTAGAGTTTTAAATTTGGTTCAAACAGCAGTACTGTAGTTGCACTTGCCCTGATTAATCCAGCAAATAGAATGTTTGCATCAACTATAACTTCCATTTATTTCTGGTGCCTCTTTCGGGCCTTCCGGCTTACTTCTCTTCCCAGTTGGAGCGCTTCTTCTTCTGTAAAAGTAGAATCCTTCGTAAATTCTTGAAATTTATGCAGCATGAGCAGCCGCTGCTGTATGGCTTCCCGCGCCACCGCACTCCAATTTATTTCAGGGAATTGGTCCATCTCTTGCTTCATATCTTCAGCGACTGATAGTGTTAGGCTTACCATTTTGATCACCTTGTTGGTTCTGTTTAATACGTTCATTACGTTTAAATATTTAAATCTTTCGGGGAGGTGGAGCATGAGACTATACCTTTTTATGCCGGAAGTCCTTTCTTAGAACTATGCAAAAAGAAACCACTGTCATCATTGCCTTAAGCATCCTCCTGCCACTCTGCTTCTTGCTCCTGTCCTATAAAATCACGATAGCCGTTTTTCCTCTTACCACCTACCAAGAAGCGACTCTTGACGTTATTCAAAATGGCATCACACCGGAAGAAACTGCACCTCTGCTGAATTACACTGCATTAGAACTTTCCCATGTAACCGATGTGCGGAAGGTGATGAATGGAATAAACATTTTTCTTGGATTTCTGCTTATGGGGACTTTATCATTACTTTTCTATTCCAGAAACAACCCGTTAATACTACAAAAATCTTTACGGTATGGGGGGATAGCAACCATTGGCATCCTAATAATGGTACTGCTCTTCAGCTTCCTCGATTTCACCACCTTATTTACGTGGTTCCACCAGCTATTCTTCCCCCAGGGAAATTGGAGCTTTCCCGCAGATTCACTGCTGATCCAAACCTTCCCAGCAGAGTTCTTTGTGAACATCAGCAGAAGCATCTTCTTGCTTGCTTTGGTGCTGGGGATAGGGGCATTTCTTGGTTCCCGGATATGGTCAACGAGAACCTGACCAGTACACTTCCATAATCATTAAATATCTCTTCGTAAAAACGGCAGGCTATGGCGCAGGAAACCCATTATCTTGGCTCGGCGATGGTAGTAGTATTGGATCAATCGCCTCATGACGAGCTTCTGGAAAAGTACCGATTAACAAAATTATCTTCGAGGACATCACCGGAACTGTATTATAATCTCATCCGGCAATTGCTTCCCGATTGCTTTACAGATAAAATCACCCCCATCCCTTCCCATTATTTTCAGAAAGTAACGTATACAGTTCCCCTGACGCATGGGCACGTTGATGCCGTCGTAGAATTTACCGACAACCTGGAAGAAAAGGTACAGTCTTGTTTTAATAGTAATGGAACGCATCCTTATTCAAACCAGCTTGACACATATAAACGGCAATTTCAAGGGAAGAGTGCAGCAATCATCCGGGGGACGTATAGCTCACTTCCACCAGTAGAATTCTATTACCCTGCGGATGAAGTGGTAACGGCAGTCATCGCCAATGCTTTTTGTCGGCAGGAGCGTATCGGGCAGACAGTACGGCAGAACCATCATGGCCCGCTCCAGATTGTAAGCACGGAAGTTAAAGCCAAGATGAAAGATTTGACGCTTCAAAAGCTCCGCCAGGCGGATGAGCCCCTGCATGAATTCTTTCGATGGGTGCAGCAGGAAATGCCGGCCCTGAACACGCTGCGGGAACTTCTTATCTTGGCCCGGAGCCAGGAGCAGGCAGCGCACCGATTTGAACGATTGCTGGAAGAGAGACAGGTCATATCGGGTGCCGCGATAGCAGCGCATAATGTCGTGGGGCTGTACCTGAGCACGATGAATGAGATTGTGGCGGCAATGGATCTTACCCCACCTCAGAACAACCGCATGGAGTATTTGGTGGCGGGCTAGGAATTATTGGCCAATAGACTGCCGGGCATCGGCAGCTTGTTTATTGTTATCTCTCCATAGTAATTACAAGGCGAAAGATTTATATACCCCTGGCGCTGTAATCTCCGTATGACCACTAACGATACCGGTTCCGTGGGAACAGCGTATGGCTTCTTCTATTATGGGGGCAGAGCCAGCCAAATATCCCAAGTCTTGCCGAAGATCAGGAAACGAACCGAAACACCGTTAGAGTTAGCCCTAGAAGTGGTTGAAGGCGTCGATAATTTGAATACTGGAGAGGATTCAGGATTAACAAATGTTGTCCGGCGGGCACACGAAGCGCATATGAGCCATGTACTCCAGGCAACTGTTCCGGCGATGGGAAATCGAAGGGCGGCAAACTTTGTAGGGAACATTATGAATGGCATTTATGCTGAATTGTATGATAGAACGGAACCATTTAATGCCGGGATTGTCTATCAGCGGGGGGAACAGTATGTTTTTAGAAGGAAATAAAATAGAGATTAAAAAATGACCTTAGAAGAATTATTGAAACCGGTAAAATGGATTGATGAGCAGGTACTTAGACAATACTCTAAATTAACCAAAAAGTGAGAAGATAAAGGGCATAGCAGGTATACATTATCAAATATGTTTAATATTCCTTGTACTATTTTTACACTAAAATATAATGCTGATAGTGGATTTATGGGCTATCTTCATGGGAATCAGCTCGCTGTTGACAATATCACAAAGAGTTATGGGGAAGATTTTAATGCCACTGATTCAAGTATAGCAGAAAATTTTAATTGGCAAAAAGGATTTGATAGATTAACAAGGACCCCTTTTTTTATTACTGGTTTAAGTTTTGCTGTTGTAGGGTTCTATGAAGTAATTACTGGATTACGCCATAGTGATAATCAAACAATATCAAACGGATTAAATAGTCTTGCACATAGTGTTCCATTCTTAGGGGTTGCTTCATCCCAATATGTGAAAGATGCTGATCCAAAACTTCTGAACAAACAACCTTTCTGGAAAACAGCATATGATTGGGCCAGAGAGAAAGTGAGTTCTTTAACCCCTCAACCAGCCCCAGCGCCCGTCCCAGTTCAAGCCTATGGCACTCTGGAGAATTGTATTCAAGCCCAGCCACAGTAAGCAGAAGCCTTTTTATACTTCCTTTATTTTATGGAGAGTATGTTCAGAGCATTTGGCATTAAAGCGCTGATAATCGCACTGCTCGTCTTAGCTTTTATAATTGCGCTGCTGATAGTATTTGTGAAGATCATGCTGGTGCTCCTCCCGGTGATATTGATCCTGATAGTCTTTGTAGTTTTATTCCATAAATTCAATAAAGCTAAAAAATAATAAATAAGAATAGGCAACATAAACTTGAAAAGAGGTTAACTTAAAATGGCAGCAGGAAAAAAAATAGGTTTGGATACCGTGGCATTAATACTTGGTATTTTAGCGATATTATTCACCATCGGGATGATTATTTATGCGGTGGTACGATGAGGACAAGAATATTACAAGCAGTTTCACTGATAATTTCATCACTGGCACTGCTCTACTTGCTATTTGTCAATATTTATAGGCACGCTTTCATAATCTCAGATTGGATTGTCGTAGCCTTCGACTTGTTTGTAAAAGTAGTAATTGAAATAGCATTATTAACTAAAAGAGAAGATTAACTATGGGAGGAAACGACCTTGATTCCACTATGAAGAAAGTGAATATCAGCCTTATGGTTCCATGAAACACCTCCTCCTGATCAACTTTAAGAATTACCCGGAAGCTACTGGCAGTAACGCAGTAAAATTGGCTGCAGCCCTCGCGAAAGTAAAAACTGATATATATGAAATTGCCATCGCCCCGGCCTTGCTCGATCTAAAAGAAGTCTGCAAAAACACCAAGCTCGCAGTATATGCCCAGCACGCGGATCCAGTTAGTCATGGCGCTTCCACCGGGCAAGTATCTCTTGCCGAACTAAAAAAGATAGGGGTTAAAGGAACGATTCTCAACCACAGCGAGCGGAAACTGCCCTTCAGCCGGATAAAGAAAACCGTCAGCATGTGCATTGCGCACGGGCTGAAGACGGTCATTTGCGCCTCGACGATGAGGGATATTAAAGATTTTGCAAAAGTGGCTCCTGACTACCTGGCGTATGAACCGTCGGAATTGATTGGCGGGGAAGTTTCAGTAACCACCGCTAAACCGAAACTTTTGCTGAAGGCAGTACGGCTGACCCACAAGAAGAGTCCTGGCACTAAACTATTATGTGGCGCAGGCGTCCATTCCCGGGAAGATGTACAGAGAGCCTTGCAGTTAGGCTGTGACGGCGTTCTTATCGCCCATGCTATCGCCAGAGCCAAGAATCCCCGGCAGGTTCTTGAGAAGATACTTTAAGATAGAATGTTCTAACATACCAATAGCAAATTGCCTGAAAAAAGTTTATAAATCAATGCAATTAATTATAACGGTATGCTTCAACCATTGAAAGATTATGCAAAATGGGCACTCCGCAATAAAGTTGTTGCCGGAAGCTATGCTGGCATATTCTTATCGGTTCTAATTGATTATATAGTGCGGGAAAGAGGGGTGGAAATACCCAGGGTTAAAGGTATGTCTATTGTTGATGGATTATTGCTGTATCCCAGCGGATTCATGCTGGGATTTACCCTCTTTGGGATGGGAACCTATGAGTCCTATAGAAAAATGAGAGACCATATCGCAGACTACGGAACTATTGATTCCCGATTTCAAAAGAAGTTTTCTTCTTTATATTGCACCCAGGTAGGCATCAGAATGGCAGCGGAAGAAGCAGGGTTGGAAAGATTACTCTAGCCCCCACTAACATCACACCACACTCACCACAAAATTCTGGGTATTCCCGTACTGCGTTCCGTCCGGCAATAGCACTTTAGCCTTGAAAATATATTGCCCGGTGCGTGCCTTGGTATCAGGATGGACCAGTATCTCCATCTTATAATGCTCATTCTCGGCAAGGGTAAGCGTCTGCTCATCAAATAACAACCAGTTTAATACTTCTTCCCGATTAACTTGCGCCGTAATTACTTCCTGCCGTTCGTTAACGGCTTTATCCAGTTCAACCTGAACCTGAAACTGGTTGCCCACGCCCCCTATATTCAGAATCCCTAAGCCAAAGACATGGGAATCTCCCCGCTCAATGGTAGCAGTATGCAACGGCAGTGCCACTTGCTGGCCTTGATCCACTAACAGACGCTCTAGTTCCTGATTGGTGCGTTCGTCCAGCTGGGCTTTCGTTTGTTCCGCGCCGCCAATAAATTTGTACAGGATGGTTATTCCTCCCGCCAGAATGACCAGGGAGATGATAATAATGACTAAGACGTCAACCGCTAACCCTATGGCCCCTTTTTTGTGCATCTTTAAAATAAATTTCTTGCACTATTTAAATTATGCTGCTTTGTTTTGAAATCGAGTTATCTATTCCTTCACCATAAATATTATAAAGAATGGTTGCAATACCTCTTGTGTCGCCTCACCCTATTCAATGGATCGTCGTAACCGGGGGGAATCTTTCTGGGCTGGGCAAGGGAATAGTCTCAGCATCGATTGCTAAATTACTGGAGCCCTATAAAATTGTGAATGTGAAGTGCGATGGCTACCTGAATGTAGACCCAGGCACCATAAATCCTTTTGAGCACGGGGAAGTGTTTGTGCTTGAAGATGGCGGTGAAGTGGATATGGACTTTGGCCATTATGAGCGGTTTACCAATACTGACAGCAAGTTTTCTCATAACTTAACCTCAGGGAAGATTTTTGATGCGGTGATTTCAAAAGAGCGGAAAGGCGAATATTTAGGGAAAACCGTACAGATTTTTCCGCACATGATTGATGAGATCAAGCAGCGATTGCTCATGATTGCAGAAGAGGAAAAGCCAGAGGTGATGATGGTTGAAATTGGCGGCACCATTGATGATATTGAGGAAAGTTGGTTCATTCGGGCAATTCGGGAGCTGAGCAACGAGTTAGGAGAACATATGATTTTTTGCCATCTGGCCTATGCCCCGATGTTATCGGGAGTTGAGGAGGTCAAAACAAGGTTGGTGCAGACCAGCGTCGAAAGCTTATTACAGAAAGGGATACGGCCAGATATTGTGATTTGCCGGGCCGACAAAAGAATGACCGCAGAGGCAAAAGAGAAAATAGCACGATTTTGCGGCATTGCAGCAGAAGCGGTCATGAGTGACCCCTATCTAGAAACCATCTATGAGCTGCCATTGATGTTTGAGGAAGAAGGGCTGCGGCGATTGTTGGAACGAAAATTAGGGTTGCAAGCGCATCCGCAGTTGGAAAAGTGGAGGGAATTGGTTCAGCGGATTAAAAATAAGGAGCGAACCATACCGGTGGCAATTTGCGGAAAATATACGGGATTGAAGGATTCGTATGCCAGCATTATGGAAAGTGTAGTGCATGCAGGAGCGTTCCATAAAGTGCATATCCAATTGCATTTTATGGACACCACTGATATTGCATCACCGGAAGACGCCAAGCAGAAATTAGCCGGCATGCAGGGAATCATCATTCCCGGCGGGTTTGGCCGGCGGGGAACGGAAGGGAAGATTCAGGTAGCACAATACGCGCGCGAGAATAATATTCCTTATTTAGGATTATGTTTGGGATTGCAGATTGCAGTTATTGAATTTGCACGGAATGTGTGTGGATTGAAAGGAGCAAACAGCACTGAATTTGCAGCGGAAGGGGCAATAGTGAACCATCCGGTGATTGACATTTTACCGGGGCAGCGGAACGTTTCACGAAAGGGAGCTACGATGCGGTTAGGCGCGTACACTGCATCATTGCAGGAAGGAACCAGCGTGCACGCTTTATATGGTTCCACCAAAGTATCGGAGCGGCACCGGCACCGCTATGAAGTAAATCCGCAGTATCATGATATCTTACAACAGCGGGGAATGATCTTTTCCGGAACATCAACAGATGAGGACGGGACTCTACTGGTAGAATTTATCGAGTTGCCAAATCAGGTCTTTCGGGGAACGCAGGCGCATCCGGAGTTTAAGTCGCGATTAACTGCTCCTGCGCCATTATTTGTGGGGTTTGTAGGGGATATTGTAAGACAGAGGGTGTAGAGCCTGATATCTTTTTGCAGGGAATGAGGCGAGAATTACGACATTCTTACCATAATCTTTTTATACCTGAGAGCCCACGATAAACGTATCATGAATCTTACCAACATCATCAGAAGCGCACTGCTGGGAGCAATATTCTCGTTGGGCTGTGCCAGCAACAACAAAAGCAATCAGAACCTCACCATAAAAGCAATCAGGGCAACCACCAATGCAGAAGGCCTGGCCGATTTCCCCGGCACGGAACAAGATATCCTCGTGAAAGATACTGCAGATAACCCCCTATCAACCGTGGAAGTAATAGTCTATCAAGTCCATAAGAACGGCGAGTATCATGGGGATGTCTATTTGGCCCGGACTTCCCGGGACGAAGGCGGAATGAACATGTATCTTCATTATAATAACCAGGGAGCGTACCTGCTGGCAGAACGAGAACTTATCATCCGCCGTTCCCCCGGCTTGACATCTTTTGACCAACAATTTCAGGATATACTTTATGATGTGCAGCGCTGGGCTCTCCACCAAGCCTATTCCTGCGATGGCGTGTATACCACCGAAGAATTAATCGCCGGCAGAGAACGGACCGTACGTCTTATTTCTTATCTGGATCCTACGGGATTGGTAGAGCAGGCCTATGATAAAGTGGAATGGCTTATAGAGAATGGTTTCTTACGGGATCTGCCGCCTGGGAAAGAATGGTTTGTAGTGACGTCTGAGAATCCCACCGCACCATCTGAACTTATCGAGAAGAATGCCGCCCGCAGTATTTTCTCCCGGGCAGATTACTCCCGATTGGAAAGGGCGTGCGGCGGAATTATTCAGGATGGTGGAACTGGAGAAGACGGCGGCACCACTTTGGATGGGGGTTCACTAACTGCCGGAGCCATTGCCTTTGACTCATTCCGGGATGGAAGCATTAATATTTATCGCATGAATACTGATGGACGTAACGTTATCCGGATTACGAATCGCCCATCTTTAGAGCCCGTGTGGTCCCCTGACGGACAGAAGATTGCATATACCGATAACCAGGATGGTAATCTGGAAATATATGTGATGAATGCCGATGGCACCAACCCGGTAAATCTAACCAGAAATTCCGGCAATGATTCCAAACCCGCGTGGTCGCCGGACGGAAGAAAAATAGGGTTCCAGTCCGATAGGGATGGCAATCCGGAAATATATTCCATGAATGCAGATGGAAGCAATCAAACCCGCCTTACGAATCATCCGACTTCCGATGAAGAGCCAACGTGGTCTGCAGACAGCAGCCTGATTGCATTTGCTTCACGCCGGAACATTCAGCGGGAGATTTACGTCATGAATGCGGACGGAAGCAATCAACGAAATATTACCAACCACCCCGCCGGTGAAAATACCAGCCCGGCGTGGTCGCCGGACGGAAGAACAATCCTTTTTATCTCCGGGCGGGATGGTTCAGGAGATCTTTACCGCATGAATCCGGACGGAAGCAATCAGGTACGGGTAACGACGGGATATGGGCACGTGCTGGATCCAGCCTGGTCGCCCGACAGCCAACATATTTTATTTTCTTCAGATAAAGAAGGCAATTTTGAAATTTACTCGGCAAATGCTACTGGACGAGATATACAAAGACTGACCACCCATTCATCGAATGACACTAGTCCGGCCTGGTCGCCAGGATAATCTCGAAAAAATAATTTTCTACTTCAGAATCTCATACTCTTTCACGATGATGATTACAAACAGCAGCAGCACCACTGCACCGGCAACCATGTACCATATCCCGGCTAAAACGCTAGATTGGCTCAACGATTGATACATCCCCCAGCCCATGATGATAAAGCCCAGCCACAGGAATTTATCCAATACCAACTTCATAATCTGGAATTCCTGATCTTCCGTCATGCGTTTTTTGCGTGTCATCGTTGTTGTCCAATAGGGATATTAATCGGCCCGGTACCTGCTTTTAGCCGGTTACGGTTATGAAAAATGTCTTGGAGTCATACAGAGTTCCGGTCTCGCTCTCGGTGACGTCCAGCAAACTCACTTTAAATTGACCAGTTCCCGAAGACGTTTCTGAAGTTACCCGGATGGGAAGGACCCTGGTCTCTGTCGGCCCCAGCTCTTCAATCCCTTTCTCATACAGGAAATTATCGGAGATGTCCTCTCCAAAGATGGAAGTTCCGCCTTTACTTTCTATCAGCACTTTATAGCGAAGAGTACCCTGCTTTATATTTTTTATTCCCACCGCGATGATGGACGATTCTTTCTTGCCCATATTCACTTCCGATGTCGGAAAGCTCAGTTTCTTATCTCCAGTGCGTAAGTCGTCAAGAATCTGCTGCCGGATCTGGTCCTGGATGGAGCCGGTTGTTTCCCCTATCTGCTTGAACTGGCTTCTCACGAAACCCAACCCCAGCCCCAGAACGACAAAAGCAATAACGACTATAATTATTAGTTCTATTGAAAGATTCAATGAAGCTTTTCTGTTCATTCCTGGATACCTCTTTTTGTACTTCTATATCCCACTATTTCGTTAGGGTATAAAAACCTTTCGACCAGCAGGTTCTGAGCCGTCTTGAATTGGCTCTAAGCCCATATTCAGCATATCTAAAGACCTCTGTTTTCGTAGCGTTTGTTTGTCGTTTTCCATTGTTATCTCCATAGTTATTAATTCTTGCATGCTATTTTTATTTTGCATGCAATATTGAGACTTAGGTAGTATTTAAACTTTGCATGCGGAAATTTGTAACGCATGCAAAAGTTTATAAACTCTGCATAATTACTTAAAAGTATGACCTGGACGAAACCGCTATATGGAAAAGCAAAGGTAGACAGAGCAGGACACATTCTTATGAATAAAGATTCTACGGAAGAAGCAAAAGAGGAAGCATTAACTATTCTCAATAATTGGCGTTCCTCTCATGGGTATCCTATGAATACTTTTCAAGCAAGACTAAGGCAAATGTCTAAAGATGTTGATGAGAATGCTTTAGTTGTTCAGCGACTAAAAAGAGTTCCATCCATCATAAAAAAACTCAAAAGAGAACAAACAAAAACTATGAATTTATCTCAAATGCAAGACATTGCTGGATGTAGAACTGTGCTATCAGGTGTTGATAAAATAAATGAATTAACTGAAATTTATCGGAAAAGTCGTGGGTTGAAACATAGAAAAGTTAGGGAAAAAGATTACATAAAAAACCCTAAAAAAGATGGATATAGAAGTGTGCATTTAATTTACAAATACAAAAGTGATAAAATAAACACCTATGATGGTTTACTTATTGAAATTCAAATTAGAAGTAAAATTCAGCACTCATGGGCTACAGCGA